>JBBCHM010000001.1:2478826-2788679 GCA_037200045.1 Rhizomicrobium sp. | reverse complement strand
CGAGCCGTCGCCGCGGCGCATGCGCAGCAGGCACTCGTATTTGAAGACGGTGCGTTCCTTGGCGTGGATGATCGGCTGATAGGCGAGCAGCAGGCGCCCGTCGTTCAGCGCGGCCACGACCTCGTCGGCGATCGCCATCAGGCGCAGCCGCGCGCCCTCGCGCAGCGGGGATTTCTCGTAGGAGTGGAAGCCGTCGCGTCCGGCGCTGCGCGCGCGGTCGAGCGATTCCTCGGCGCGCAGCATGGCTTCCTGGCTCGACGCCGCGCCGCCCGGCAGCCACACCGCGCCGACCGAGGTGGTCGCGGAGACCTGCCCGCAGCGCGTGTCGATCACATGGTTGCGCACCGCGGCGCGCAGCCGCTCCGCCACGACCGCGATCTCGCGCTGGCTGCAGTTCCTGAGGATGACGCCGAACTTGTTGCCGGCGGTGCGGCCGATGATGTCGCTGGAGCGCAGCGTGCGCGCCAGCCTTTCGCCCACCGCGACGATCACCTCGTCGCCGGCGTCGAAGCCATAGCCGTCATTGATCATCGCCAGCCGGTCGATCGAGGCGACGATGAAGGCGCAATGCCGGTCCTCGGCGCGTGCCTTGTCGATCGCCTGGGTCAGCTCGGCGCGCAGCGAATTGCGGTTGAGGTGCCCGGTGAGTTCGTCGCGCGTCGCCAGATAGGTCAGGCGCTGGATCTCGCGCTGCTTCTCGGTCGTCACGCGCAACAGGCCGGTCAGCCTTTCGCTGCGCCCGTCAGGGCGCGCGCTGCGCAGGCCGACCATGGTCAGCCAGATCGAACCCATCGCCGTGGAGGCTTCGAGCGACAGCTCGAACTGCGTATCCTGCGGCGTGCGCGTGTCGATCAGGGCGGCGAGACGGCCCCGCGATTCCGGACTCAGCCAGCTCGTGAAGGCGGCGCCGCGCGCCAGCCGCTGTGGATCGGTGTGATAGGGGATGATCTCCAACGCGCCGTCCCAGACGATGCGATCGTCCGCGATGGTCCAATCGAACCCCGCGACGCTGGAGCCCAAAAGGGCCAAGCGCAGCCTTTCGATCTGTTCGGCCGCCGTTAGCGCCTTCAAACCGTCGGCTGGCTTCTTCTGAAGCGGCTGACTCACATCCACCATCCCTGGCCGTTTTGCGGCCTTATGGACGCCGATCATGCCGCCAGGGGCTTAAAAAACTGGTAATTGCGCGAGCAATGATGGGAACGGTCGGGCGCGGCGCGGGGTTTGCCTTAAGGACCGGTTATGAGCCCTTTGTCGACCCCGAACGTGACGATCAGCGCGCCCGTCCTGCGCGCGCGGTTGGCATCGCGCGGCGTTGCGGAAGCCAATCATTCCAGCGCCTTGGGCAGCGGAGATGCGAGCGAAGAGCGGCGCGGCCCCACCGCCGAGCGTCGCCGCGATCCGGACAAACTGTCCCAACTCGGCACGCATGCCCGCGAGCCGCTTTGGAACGGCCCACGCCTGAACCCCGCTTTCGTCGCCCAGGTCCTGGGCCAGGTCATGATGGACGCGCAGGAGCGCGCCTCAATCCGGACGACGGCGGCCTATCGCGACGCCGCGCAGATCGCGCCCGGTGCGTTCTTCGACCACGGCACCTGATCGCGACAGCGCCAGCGCCAGTCCCAGAAGTCCGGCGGCACAGAACAGCGTCAGGGCCGCTCCCGCCCCTTCCAGGGCGAAGGCCGACGCGGCGCCGAGAAAGCACATCGACGCCGCCACACCCTGAAAGGCACCGAGCCGATCCGCGCTCCGGACGCCCAGCACGCCGATGGCGACGGCGCAAAGCGCGGCGGGCGCAAGCGAAAGCGCGGCCATCCCCGTGACCGCCGCAGCCAGCGCCGCGAGACTGACCGCCGCCAGCAGGGCCGCTGCGAGGGCCGGCTCCAGCGGCCGCGTCCGTGCCGCGGCGGCGCCGAGCACCAGCACGCTCGAACCGATCGGCAGGACGAGCAGCGCGATCGCCGGTGCCGCGGCCTCGACCGCCAGCGACGCGACGCCAAGCGCGGCGAACAGGATGGCCGCGAAGCGGATGTGGACGCGCGCGGGCGGCCTTGCGCCGGACGCGACCAGCCACGCCGCCAGGCTGGAGGCGAGCAACAGCAGGGACGCGGCGCGCGCGATCACGGCGCCTTCGCGCCCAGCGCCAGGATCAGCGACTTGATCTCCGCGAGCGCGCCTTCGACACGCGCCACGCGCTCGCTCAACTCGCGCAACGCGACGGCGTCGGCGGCCGCCTCTTTCGGCACCGGCGTCGATATCCCGGCGCGGTCCGCGATCTCCGCCGCCGGCACGGCGAGGAGCGCGGACAGCACGCGTACATCGTTCGCCGACATCTCGCGCTGGTCCTTCCACAACTCCGCGACCTGCGCCTCGGTCAGCCCGAGCGCCGCGGCGACGGTCGCGCGGGTAAGGCCCGCGGAAGCGAGCCGCGCGTCGAACCAGACCGAATCGAAGAACAGCGCCATAGCGGGCGGATTCTAGAGCTTATCGCTCGGCGTAGTAATCCGGCCGGCTGAGCAGGGCCGCACCCAGGACATGGCCATAGCCGCCCTGCTGCACGATGACGGCCACGCCATCATGCGGGGCGTTGCCGGCCTTGGGCAGCGTGAGGGACAACGCCTTGCCCCGATAAACGCCCACGGCGCGCGGATCGCCCGCCACGTTGCGGTAGGTGACGGTGCGGCCCGCATTCTCGCCGCTCGGGATGTTCACGCTCACCGTGGAGCGCAGATGGAACATCCAGACCGTCGCGTTCTGCGCGCCCGGCACGGCGCCGATGTCGATGCGCATGTCCTGCGGCGTCTCGCGCAGCGACACCGGCACGATGGGGTCGCCTGCCGGAACGGGCGGCGCCGGAGACATCACCGCGACCGGCATGGCGGCCGGCACGCCACGCGCAACCTCCGCGGGGCGTTCGGCATCGATTTCGACGCGGACACGCGCCATCTCGCCCTGTGCGGCCATCGCCTGGGATTGCACCAGTTCGGCGCGGCGTTCCGCGATAGCGGCCTCCACCGCGCCGGCGCGGCTTCCCACCACGTCGGTCACGCCGTCGACGATGATCTGCGGCGTGTAGACGCCGCCATGGCCCATCGCGGCGGCATAGGCCTTCTGCCGGCGCGTATTGGCTTCGCTCGCCAGCGTGTCTTTCCAGCCCAGCATGTCCCAATAGGTGATCGGCAGGCTGATCGCGATCACGCCGGGCCGCTGCGCCAGCCGTCCGAGCAGGACATCCGCCGGCGGACAGGAACTGCAGCCCTGGCTGGTGTAGAGCTCGACCACCACCGGCCGCTGGGCCGGATCGGCCCGAACAGCATGCAGCCCCGCGATAAGAAAAACCGCGAACGCAGGCGCAAGAAAACGAGCCATCCGTACCATCGCGCGACCATAGGATCACAGCGCCGCCGCCTCCAGTCACTTCCACTTGAATGCCGGAACCTGCTTCGTCCGTGCGTTGACGGATATAACAGTGCTGTTACAAATTTCGAATGAGCCTTTCCTCGCAACCGACACTCGGCACCTTGTTGCGACATGTTCTCGAACTGCTCGACGGCGCGGTCGAGGAGCGCTACGTCCGCGCCGGCCTCGACTATCGCCCGCGCTATACGCCGGTGATGCGCGCCCTGCTCGAAACGCGTTCCGCGTCGATCCGGACGATCGCGAAACGAGCCGGTCTCACCCATTCCGCGGCCAGCCAGACCGTCGCCCAGATGACAAAAGCGGGCCTGTTGAAAACGCAGGCCGGCGAAGATGGGCGCGAGCGCATCGTATCGCTGAGCGGGCGCGCCCTGGCGATGGTGCCGGCCCTCAGCCGGTTTTGGGCGACCACGAATGCGGCGGCCGACGAACTCGATGCCGAATTGCCCTTCGCATTGTCCCGGTTGTTGCGGGAGACGATCGGCGCGCTGGAAAAGAGGCCGTTCGGCGAACGCATGGAAACGCTGACCCGAACGGACGACCCGGCAAGGATCCCCTCATGACGCTCTCACGCAATGTCCTTGGAGGCGCCGTCGCCTTGCTGGCAGTCCTCGCCTTGACCTTCGGCGGGCGCGCCGTGGCGGCCTCGGCCACGCTGTCCGCCGCCGACCGGCTTGCCGCGGTGCGCGCTATCGAGGACAAGATCGGGAAGACCTATGTTTTCGCGGAGCGGCGGGCGCCGATCGTCGCGCGGCTGGAGCAGGCGCTTGCGGCCCATCGCTATGACGTCGCCGATCCGGATGTGTTCGCGCAGCGGATCACCGAGGATCTGCAGGCCGTCAGCCATGACGGACACCTCTATTTCGACAGCGATCCCGGCGAATATGCCGCGAGCCTGGCGCCGCCGAAAAGCGACAAGGGCCTTGGCGCCTATTACCGCGCCGTGAGCCTGCGCGAGCATAGCGGCCTCACCCGGCTGGACATACTCCCTGGCAACATCCGGTATCTGAAACTGACAGCCTTCCACTGGACGCCGCGTGTCACGGCCGCGGCCTATGACGATGCGGCGCGATTCCTCAAGGACGGCGACGCGGTCATTTTCGACCTGCGCGAAAACGGCGGCGGCGATAGCGATGCGGCAGACTATTTCTCCAAGGCCTTCGTCAGGCCCGGTCACAAGCAGTATTATGTCCTGGTCGACGGCCATGTCGCCTCCGCCGCGGAAGCCGTCGCCTATGGCCTGCAGCAGGAACACGCCGCGACGATCGTCGGCAGCACGACCTACGGCGCCGCCAACAACAACCGGAAATTCCCCATCGCGCCGTGCTTCATCCTGAGCGTTTCCTATCATCGCCCGGTCAACCCGATCAGCGGAACCAATTGGGAGGGCGTCGGCGTCAAGCCCGACATCGCGGTGCCGGCCTCGCAAGCGCTGGACGCCGCGATGCTCGCGGCGCTCGACAAACTCGGCGCCGCGCCGAATCTGAAGCCCGAGACGCGCGCGGAATATCGCTGGGCGCGGATCGGCGTCGAGGCGCGTCTTCATCCGGTGACGATCGCCCGCGCGCCGCTTCAGGCGCTGGCCGGGACCTATGGGACCATCACGCTGCGCCTCACCGACGACGGTCTGCGGCTCGATCGCGCCGACCGGCCGCGCTGGCAGCAGGACCTTCTCCTGACGCCGATGACCGCGGACGGCGTCTTCGGCGTCGAAAGCTTCGACGACCTCCGCGTCCGGCTGACCGGATCGACGTTGGAGTTGTTGCACGGCAGCGAGGCGGAGCGGGAGGTCTTCCCGCGCGATGCTGCGAGCGGCGCGGCCGCTTCGCCGTGAACCCGCGCCGACCCGGCGTCGCTTGACCGCGCCGCAAGCCACAATTTAGGTTCGCCCTTCGGTTTTGGCGTGTCGAACGGTGGCGGGATTTCCCGTCCGCCGCGGACGGCGTTTGGGGGGGGAACGCACGCGATGGCCCAGATAAAAGTCGAGAATCTCGGCAAAATCTATCGCGTCGCCGTCCGCGATCCGGGGCTCGTGGGCGCCTTTCGCGGCCTGTTCCGGCGGCAGCATAAGGAGGTCGTAGCCCTCGACTCGGTAAGCTTCGCGCTCGAGGAGGGCGAGTTCCTCGGCTTCGTTGGGCCGAACGGCGCCGGCAAATCGACCACCATCAAGATCCTGTCGGGAATCCTGCGCCCGACATCGGGACGCTGCGAGGTCGGTGGCCTGGTGCCATGGGAAAGCCGCATCGCCCATGTCGCGCGGATCGGCGTGGTGTTCGGCCAGCGCACGCAATTGTGGTGGGACCTGCCGGTGATCGAGAGCTTCGAACTGCTCCGCGACATCTATCGCGTCGCGCCGGCGAAATTCGCCGCGACCTGCGAAAGGCTGGTCGAGATGCTGAAGATCGGGCCGATCCTGGATACGCCGCTGCGCCAGCTTTCGCTCGGCCAGCGCATGCGCTGCGAGATCGCGGCCGCGCTTCTGCACACGCCGCGCATCCTCTTTCTGGACGAGCCGACCATCGGCCTCGACGCGGTATCGAAGCTGGCGCTCCGCGACTTCGTGAAGACGCTGAATCGCGAGAAGGGCGTGACCGTGCTCCTCACCACCCACGACATGCACGACATCGAGGCGCTGGCGCGGCGCGTCATCATCATCGGCAACGGCAGGCTGCTGCGCGATTCCAGCTTCGAAGCCATGCGCGCCGACGTTCTGGGCGAACGCCGCCTCATTGTGGATTTCGCGGGCGACGCGGACGGCGTCGCGGTCGAGGGCGCGACGGTGCGCAGCCGCGACGGCCGCACCGTCGAATTCGCCTTCGATCCATCGCGCACGCCCGCCCACATCCTGATCGCGCGCGTCGCGGCGGCGCACGAGATCGCCGACATGCGCGTAAAAGATCCCGGCATCGAGGAAGTGATCGCGCGGTTCTACGCGCTGCACGGCGCGGTGGACGCATGAGCGCCGCCGCCCTTCCCTATCTCTCGATCCTGCGGGCGCGCTTTTCGCTGATGCTGCAATACCGCACGGCCGCCTGGGCCGGCGTCGCGACGCAGTTCTGGTTCGGCACCATCCGCGTGATGACGCTGGTCGCCTTCTATGCCGGCGCGGGCCGCCAGCCGCTCAACCTGGCGCAGGTCGTGACCTATATCTGGCTCGGTCAGGCGTTTCTCGCCATGCTGCCCTGGGCCGCCGACGCCGAGATCGCCGCCGCGGTCGAAAGCGGCAATGTCGGTTACGAGCGCCTGCGCCCGATCGACACCTATCTGCTGTGGTTCGCCCGCGCGCTGGCCTGGCGCGTCGCCAACACGACGCTGCGCGCCGGGCCGGTGTTCATCCTGGCGGCGCTGCTCCTGCCGCTGACGCAGATGCATGACTGGGCGTGGCGCATGCCGGCAAGCGGCCTGTCCGCGCTGCTCTTCGTGCTCTCCATCGCGCTGACCGCGCTTTTGTCATCGGCGATGACGGTGCTGCTGAACATCGTCGTCACCGCGCTGAAGACGCAGCGTGTCGTCGGTTTCTCGATGGGGCTGGTCAATCTGTTTTCCGGCCTGGTGATTCCGCTGGCGCTGTTTCCCGGCTGGGCGCAAGGCGCGCTTCTATGGCAGCCCTTCGCGGGCCTCGCCGATATTCCCTACCGCGTCTATTTCGGCGCGCTGTCCGGCGGCATGGCGGCGCAGGGATTGGCGGCGCAGACGCTGTGGATCGGGCTGCTCGTTCTTCTGGGCCGCTGGTGGCTGAACCGCGTGATGGCGCGCATCGACATGCAGGGAAGCTGAGCATGAACGGCTTTGCGATCTACTGGCGCTATGTCGGCGTCAGCCTGCGCGGTCAGATGCTCTATCCGACCGCGTTCCTCCTGAGGCTCGTCTCGCAATTCCTCGTCACCATCGTGGAGTTCGCCGGCGTGTGGGTGCTGTTCCAGCGCTTCCACCATGTGCGCGGCTGGAGCTTCGCGCAGGTCGCCCTGTTCTATGCCATCACGAGCATCGCTTTCGCGCTGGCCGACGGTCTGTCGCGCGGCTTCGACGGCGTGGGGCCGCTCTTTGTGAAGACAGGCAATTTCGACCGGCTGCTGCTGCGCCCGCGCAGCACGGCGCTGCAGATCACCGCGCAGGACTTCACGCTCGGTTCGATGGGACGCACGGCGCAAGGGCTGGTCGCGCTGGCCGTCGCGGTGTGGCTGCTGCGGCCTGACTGGGGCATCGGCCGGGCACTGCTGCTGCTGTGGTCGGTGGCGGGCGGAACGGCGCTGTTTTTCGCGCTCAAGACGCTGGAGGGCACGCTCGCCTTCTGGACGACCGAGGGCCTCGAAGTCGCCAACACGCTGACCTATGGCGGCGAGGCGGCGGCGCAGTTTCCGCTCGACATCTACGCCGCCTGGTTCCGCAAATTCCTCTGTTATTTCGTGCCGATCGGCTGTTCGCTCTATTTTCCCGTGGCGCTCGTTCTCGGCCGTGATGTCGGCGTGCCCGCCTGGGCGGCGGTGCTGTCGCCGGCGACCGGATTTGCGTTCCTCGCCGTCGCCCTGGCGGTCTGGGGCGTCGGCATCCGCCACTACACCAGCACGGGAAGCTGAGCGTCGTGCTATACGTTTGCGTATGGCCGAGCCGAAATGGGAGACCTACCGTTCCTTTCTCGCGGTGATGACGGAAGGAAGTCTGTCGGCGGCGGCGCGCAAGCTGTCGCTGACCCAGCCGACGCTCGGGCGGCACGTCGACCAGCTCGAAGCCGATCTCGGCCTGCCGCTGTTCACGCGATCGCAGGCCAGCCTTCTTCCGACCCAGGCGGCGCGCCAGCTTCTGCCACATGCCCAGGCGATGGCGAGCGCGGCGGAGGCACTGGTGCGCGCCGCTTCCGGCGCCGATGCCGAGGAGCGGGGGACCGCCCGGCTGACCGCGAGCGTGGTGGTCGGCGGCGAGGTGCTGCCCGCGATCCTGGCGCGCTTTCGCGAGGCGCATCCACACATTACGATCGAACTGGTGCTGTCCGACGCGACGCAGGATCTGCTGCGGCGCGACGCCGACATCGCGGTGCGCATGGTCCGGCCGACACAGGGCGCGCTGGTGGCAAGGAAAATCGGGCGCATCGGCTTCGGACTGTTCGCCCATCGCAGTTATCTGGAAAAGCACGGCACGCCGAAGAGCCTTGAGGACATGCGGGCGCACGCCGTCATCGGCTTCGACAAGGAGACGCCGTTCATCCAGGCGCTGCGCAAGGGCGGGTTGCCGCTGACGCGCGAAATGTTCGCGCTTCGCACTGACGCCGATCTCGCCCAGCTTGCGGCGCTGCGCGCCGGCTTCGGGATCGGCGTGACGCAATTGGGCATCGGCCGGCGCGAGTCCAATCTCGTGCCGCTGCTCCCCGATGCGCTGAAATTCGAACTCGAGATCTGGCTGGCCATGCACAAGGATCTGCGCGGCACCAAGCGCATGCGGCTTTTGTTCGATCACCTTGCGGAAAGCCTCGCCGCCTATGCCGCGACCTCGCGGGCGGCGTGACCATGGCGGACGAATTCCTCATCGCCGCGCTGAATGCGGATGCAGCGGAACAAGTCGTGGCGCTCTACCGCGCAGCCGCGGCCGCCGACGGCGGATTGGCGCGCGCACCGGACGAGATCGACGACGCCTATGTCCGGCGCTTTCTCGAAAGCGCGTCGCGCGACGGCATCAGCCGGGCCGTCTTCGCCGGCGACGGCACGCTGGCCGGCGAAATCCATGCGCTGCGCATGGCATCGCGCCAGTTTCGGCACGTGCTAACCGACCTGACCGTGGCGGTGCATCCTGACTGGCAAGGCAAGGGCCTGGGCACTCTGCTGTTCGGCCAACTGATCGAGGCGGCGCGCGCGATGACGCCGTCCGTCACACGCATCGAACTCTTCGCCCGCGAAGGCAATGCCGGCGCGATCCGGCTCTATGAGAGGCTCGGCTTTGTCGTCGAGGGCCGTTTCAAGGGCCGCGTCCGACTTCCGAACGGCGTGATCGAGGACGATATCGCGATGGCCTTGATATTGTAGCGCAATACAGAATTTGCATATTTAACGCATTTCTCGTATTATATGTCTATGTCGAAGAACAAACACACGACGACGGCTGGCGAATTGGTTCGCCAATTCTCGCATTATAGCGATCTCGCGCTGTCCGAGCCGGTGATCGTCACCAAAAACGGTCGCCCGCGAAACGTACTGATATCGGTTGACGAATACGAACGGCTCAAGAGTCGCGACCGTATCGCGTTCCTGGCCGAAGACACGCCCGACGAATTCATTCCGCAACTTGAGGCCATCGCGCGCGGCGAGATTCCTTGATCGGTCCGCCACCGCCGCCCGGGACCGTCTTTCAATTTTCCTATCTTTGGGCCGACGAGTTCGATCGCGGCCATTTCGAAGCTTGGAAGGATCGCCCAGCATTGGCGATCGCACTCGCCGTAACGGATGAGAACGGCGTGACGACAGTCATGGCGCTGGCGATAACGCATGCGCCGCCAGCGGACGCCGGCGATGCCATAGAATTGCCAGGGGATGTAAAACGGCGCCTGGGCCTGGATGACGAACGCTCATGGATCGTCACGCGGGAAGCAAATGCCTTCCGTTGGCCCGGACCCGACATCCGCTTCATTCCCCGCCACGAGCCCCCGACGCCGATCTACGGCAGGATTCCCGGCGATCTTCTGCGACGCGTTGCACAGCAATACCTACTGCATCGCCGCAATCGCACTGCAAGGCTGGTACACAGGGACGACTAACTACGCCGCCACGAGATTGCGCAGCACGTACTGAAGAATCCCGCCGTTTTTGTAGTAGGACACTTCGTCCGCGGTCAGGATCATCAGGAAGAGCGGCATCGCCGCGGTGCGTCCGTCGGGATAGTGCACCGTCGCCGTCACCTTCATCTGCGGCTTGATCTCGCCCGACAGGCCCGGGATGTCGATCGCCTCGCGCCCGGTGAGCGCATAGTCGCGCCGCGTCTTGCCTTCCGCGAACACGAAGGGCGCCACGCCCATGCCGATCAGGTTGGAGCGATGGATGCGCTCGAAGCTCTCGGTGATCACCGCCCGGATGCCCAGCAGCTTGGGGCCCTTGGCCGCCCAGTCGCGCGATGAGCCGGTGCCGTATTCCTTGCCGCCGATGATGACCGTATCGATGCCCTCGGCCTTGTACTTCGCCGCCGCGTCGAAGATCGGCATCGCCTCGCCCGAGGGCGCGCCTTCGGAGAAGTACAGCGTGTTGCCGCCTTCCTTGCCGCCCATCATCTCGTTGCGGATGCGGATGTTGGCGAAGGTGCCGCGCTCCATCAGCTCGAAATTGCCGCGCCGCGCGCCATAGGAGTTGAAATCCTCCTGCCGCACCTGGCGTTCCTGGAGGTAGAGGCCGGCGGGCGAGGCCGCCTTGATGTTGCCGGCCGGCGAGATGTGGTCGGTGGTGATGGAATCGCCGAACAGCGCCAGGATGCGGGCCTTCTCGATGTCCTTCACCGGCTGCGGCTCGATCGTCATGCCCTCGAAGAAGGGCGGGTTCTTCACATAGGTCGACGCCATCGGCCACTGATAGGTCTGGGTCTTCGGCGCCTTGATCTTGCGCCAATTGGCGTCGCCCAGGAACACGTCGCCATAGCGCGCCTTGAAGCTGGACGTCTTGATGCCCTTGCGCATCGCCGCCGCGATCTCCTGCGGGCTCGGCCAGATGTCCTTGAGATAGACCGGCTCGTTCTCCGTGTCGTAGCCGACCGGTTCCTTGGTCAGGTCGATGTTGATCGAGCCCGCCAGCGCATAGGCGACGACCAGCATCGGTGAGGCGAGATAGTTGGCGCGCACCAAGGGATGCACGCGGCCCTCGAAATTGCGATTGCCCGAAAGCACCGCGGCGGTGACGAGATCGGCCGAGGTGATCGCCTCGGTCACATTGTCCGGCAGGGGACCCGAATTGCCGATGCAGGTGGTGCAGCCGTAACCCACGAGCTGGAAGCCCAGCTTGTCGAGATAGGTGTTCAGCCCCGCCTTCTCCAGATAGTCGGTCACCACCTGGCTGCCCGGCGCCAGCGAGGTCTTGACCCAGGGCCTGACTTTGATGCCGCGTTCCACCGCCTTCTTGGCGACGAGGCCGGCGCCGATCATGACGGAGGGATTGGAGGTGTTGGTGCAGGAGGTGATCGCGGCGATCACGACGTCGCCATGGCCGATGGAATGTTCGGTGCCGGCGAGCTTGGCGCGCCGGTTGGCGTCGTCTTCCTTCTTGTAGGTGTTCATCAGCGCGACGGCGAATTCATGCGCGGCGCTGCCCAGCGGCACGCGGTCCTGCGGCCGCGCCGGACCGGCGAGGCTCGGCTCGACCGTGTTCATGTCCAGCGACAGCGTGTCGGTGAATTCCGGATCGGCGCTCTTGGCGGTGCGATAAAGGCCCTGCGCCTTGGCGTATTTCTCCACCAGCGCAACGCGGGCCGGCTTGCGCGCGGTGGCCTTGAGGTAGCGCAGCGTCTCCGCGTCGACCGGGAAGAAGCCGCAGGTCGCGCCGTACTCCGGCGCCATGTTGGCGATCGTCGCGCGATCCTCAAGCGACATGTCGTCGAGGCCGGGGCCGTAATATTCGACGAACTTGCCGACCACGCCCTTCTTGCGCAGCATCTGCGTCACGGTCAGCACCAGATCGGTCGCGGTGACGCCCTCGCGCAGCTTGCCGGTCAGCCGAAAGCCGATGACTTCGGGGATGAGCATGGAGATCGGCTGGCCGAGCATCGCGGCCTCCGCCTCGATGCCGCCGACGCCCCAGCCGAGCACCGAGAGCCCGTTGACCATGGTGGTATGGCTGTCGGTGCCGACCAGCGTGTCGGGGAAGGCGTATTCGACGGCCTTCGCGCCGTCCTTCTCCTTGCGGGTCCACACCGTTTGGGCGAGGTATTCCAGGTTCACCTGGTGGCAGATGCCGGTGCCCGGCGGCACGACGCGGAAATTCGCGAAGGCCTGCTGGCCCCAGCGCAGGAACTGATAGCGCTCCGAATTGCGCTCATATTCGATGACGACGTTCTTCTTGAACGAATTCTTGTGGCCGAAGTTGTCGACCATCACCGAATGGTCGATGACGAGATCGACCTCGGCCAGCGGATTGATCTTCTCCGGATCGCCGCCGAGATTCTTCATCGCGTCGCGCATCGCGGCCAGGTCGACCACGGCGGGCACGCCGGTCAGGTCCTGCATCAGCACGCGTGCCGGGCGGAAGGCGATCTCGCGGTCGGAGCTCTTCTTGTCGAGCCAGCCGACCACGGCCTTGATGTCGTCGGCGGTGACGGTCTTGCCGTCCTCGTAGCGCAGCAGGTTCTCCAGCAGCACCTTCAGCGAATAGGGCAGCCGGGACGCGCCCTTAAGGCCGTTCTTCTCGGCGGCGGCGAGGCTGAAATAGGCATAGGGCTTGCCGCCCACCGTCATCGTGCGGCGGGATTTGAAGGAGTCGAGGCTGCGGGTCACGGGGGCGCCCTTCGCAAGGATGGTTGAGTGGGCCGGGTATTAGTCCCGTTTCCCGCAAAATCCAAGCTCCCGCAACGTCACGGTGGCCGGGCGCGACCGCCCGTGACAAACTGGCGAAAGATGCGGGGGGATCTGCCATGGGAACAGAGCACGTCCGGGTCGAACGCAAGGGCGGCATCACGACCGTCGTGATCGACCGCCCGCAGGCGCGCAACGCCGTCGACCGGCCGACCGCAGACGCGCTGGTGAAGGCCTTTCTCGCCTTCGAACACGACAACGACCAGAAGGTCGCCGTGCTGTGGGGCGCGGGCGGCACGTTCTGCGCCGGCGCCGACCTCAAGGGCCTGAGCGAGGGCCGCGGCAACCGGCTGACGGCGCCGAGCCAGCATTTCGATCCCCATTCCGGCGACGCGCCGATGGGACCCACGCGCATGCGCCTGCTCAAGCCGGTGATCGCGGCGGTGGCGGGCCATGCGGTTGCGGGCGGGCTCGAACTCGCCTGCTGGTGCGACCTGCGCGTGGTGGAGGAGGACGCGGTGCTCGGCGTGTTCTGCCGCCGCTGGGGCGTGCCCCTGATCGACGGCGGCACGGTGCGCCTGCCGCGCCTCATCGGCCAGTCGCGCGCGCTGGACCTGATCCTCACCGGAAGGCCGATCGGCGCGGAGGAGGCCTATGCCTGGGGCCTCGCGAACCGCGTCGTGGCGAAGGGCGACAGCCGCCGCGCGGCGGAGGAACTGGCGCTCGAGATCTCGCGCTTCCCGGAGATCTGCATGAAGGGCGACCGCGCCTCGGTCTACGACCAATGGGACTTCGATCACCACCACGCGATGATGCACGAATTCAAATATGGGACGGCCACGTTGCAGACCGGCGAGTCGCGCGCCGGCGCCGCGCGCTTCGCCAGCGGCAAGGGCCGCGGCGGCAGGTTCGACGACCTGTGACGGCGCAAATCGAATCCAAAGGCGGCATGTTGTCCGTGGCGCGCATTGCCGGTGCCGTGGTCGTGGCGGCGGCGATCGGCTTTTCCATTCACGTTCTCTACGGACAGGGCTGGGCGGAGGCCTATGTGCAAAGAGCGGCCGATATGGGCCGCCTCAACGGCGCGCTGCACCAACCCTATCCGACGACAATCGTCGTCATCGCGGCACTGACCGCGCTCGTGCCCACGGCCGGAAAGGTGCTGGCCTATATTCTGCTCAAGGAAAGGCTGCCCGGCCGCTCGCGCATCGTCAAAGGCCTGGCGTTCGGTCTGCTGGTCCTGCTCATGGGCGACGCGTTGATTCGCCTGCCGCTCATGAACGCCGTCATCGGCAATCCCTTCGACGTCGTGCTGGTGCAGAGTCTCGAAGGTTGGCTTATTGCGCCGCTTATGGGCATCGCCATCGCTCTTCTGGTGCCCTGATACGTCCCAAATTCGCCCCATTCGCTTGTTAACAGCATTGTGGGGGTCGTGCCGGCGATGGAACCGGCGCGCCATGAGCGGCTGCAGACAAGAAGGCTTGAATGCCCAGACGTGGGATCCTGTTCGCGGCGATCGCGATGCTGGCGAGCTTCGGCATGGTCCGCGGCCAGGAAGGCCTCGGCGCCCGCATGTCGATCGACCGGCTGGGCGACATCCAGACCGGCGTCTACACCACGAGCAGCGGCACGAAGTTCACGCTCAGCGCCTATGCCGAGAACTACCTGCTGCGCTTCGACGGCAATCCCGAGATTTTCGTCCTGTATGCAAATCACGCCTCGCTCGGCGGCGGCGTGCTGAAATACGATTCGGGCGAGACCGCGCTCGCCGTCTCCGGCTGGGGCGCGTTGACGGTCTACACCGATGCGCAGCCCGGCGGACTTCCCGCCGAACGCACCGGCAGCAGCGCGGTGCCGAGCCTGCCGCCGCTCTCGCTCGCCGAGATGCAGAAGGCGGCGGCCGACGAGGCGACGCATCTGGCCTATGCGCGCGGCCTGCGCATCGCCTTCGTGGCGGACTGGGCGGCGCTTGCCGATGATTCGGGCCTGCGGGCGCTAACCTTCGACGCGATGCAGAACGCGGCGCGCGGCCTCGACCGCTTCGCCGAGAACCCCGCCGCGCGCGCCCTTCTGGGCACGCGGATGGACACGGTGCACATGCTGACCGGCGGCAAGCCGACCATCGGGCTGCACGGACGTACGCTGATGGTAACATTCGTGCCGGCGCACGGCCTGGTGGGACGCGCCTCTTCCCATGGCATCGCGCGCGCGCTCGGCCGGCTGTTCGACCTGCCGACGGCGGGCTAAGCCGGCTCGAAGCCTTCCGGCGCGAGCTCGAACGTCGTGAAATCGAAACCGGGTGCTACGGTGCAGCCGACCAGGGTATAGGCCCCGAGCGACTTGGCGCTCTGCCAGCCGCGCGCCGGGACCACGAGCTGGGGCCGCTGGCCCTTGGCGATATCGGTGCCGAGCACGTGCTTGACCGCCGGCCCGCGCAGCGGCGCGATCGACAATTCGAGCGGGCCGCCGCGATAGAAGTGCCAGACCTCCGCCGCGTCGATGCGGTGCCAGCGCGAGACCTCGCCCTTGCGCAGCAGGAAATAGATCGCGGTCGAATGGGCGCGGCCGCGGCCGCCGGCGGGGGTGTCGCGAAAGCTTTCGCGATAGTGCCCGCCTTCCGGATGGGGCCGCATTTCCAGGAGGCGAATGAGATCGTCGGCCTCGCGTATGCCGCTCACGCACTGCGCTCGATGGACACGTGCTGGGGATAGAAGGCGAGATGGTCCTTGATCTCGGCCATCGCCGGATAGGGCTGCTGGTAGCTCCACACCGCATTGGCCGCCTTGGCGGTGCCGGCCGCGAGGTCGAAATAGCTGGCATTGCCCTTGTAGGGACAATGCGTCGTGTGCGCGGTGGGCGAGAAATGCGCCATGTCCGCGTCGCCGCGCGGAATGTAGAGCACCGCCGGATAGGTGGATTCGCGCAGTTCGAGCGCGTGGCGGGTATCGGCGATCGTCTCGCCGGCGAAACGCACGACGACGCGGCCTTCGGCCGGCCGTATCGTGATCGGGTGGTCCGGACCTGGAATCTTCATGCCGCTGTTTTAGCAGCGACGGCGCGATCGGCAAACAGGCTGCGCGCGCCGCGCGCGACGAGGACCTTCATGCCCGCCGCGACCGACAGGCTGTCGGCCAGCGCGTTGTGCGGCTGTCCTTCGAAGGGCACGCCGAGGCTCGGGCCGATGTCGCAGGAATGCAGGCCGCAGGTGTCGATGCCGTTGGCACGGAACCAGGGGTGCAGGTCGCGGAACTCGGGCGTGCGGGCCGGCGCGCCGAGCCCGTAAAGCCGCCGGTTCTCCTCGAACACGACCTCGTCGCGGCCGAAGGCGGCGCATACCGCGCCGCCGGCGAAATCGAGAAAAGCCTCATAGGCATCGGCGAAATCGCGGCCCTGCTCGCGCAGGATCTGCGTCGTGATGCCGGTCAGCCTTTCCAGATAGGGCGAGAGCCGCGGATTTATCCGTGGACGGACGAAGACCGAGAAGGTGTCGCGCACCGCAAGGCTCAGCGGATCGACCTTGACCGCGCCGATCTGCACGACCTCCTTGAACTCGCCGGGCCGAAGCCAGCGATGCCGCATCGAGCCTTCCCAGGCCGTGAATTCAAGGTCGTAGATGACGGCCATGGACACTTGAGCGTGCGCTCCGTGATCGGTGATACTACTTATACGTGCAAACCCGAATCAAAGCTGGACCATAATTAATGCATTATTAAGACCCACGGCAGACCGTAGGGGTCTGTTTCGTCTCCCGATGGAGGCCCCATGGCCGCGCGCGCAAATCCCTTGTTCGACATCGCTCCAGCCGCCGCGCCGGCGGGCGATCCGTCGCCGCCATCCACGAACGCGCTGGCCCGGCTGGCGCATATCCATGCCGACGCCGTGGAGACCGCGCGCCTCGCCAATCTTCTGGGCCGTTCGCTTTATGCGCCGGTCGCCCTGGCGGCGATGGCCACGGCGTCCCTCGCGCTGGGCGGCGGTGCCTCCCTGTCGCAGACCGTCGCCTGGACGATCCTGATGGCGGTCGGCCTTCTTGCCATGCTGCGCGCCTATGCCTTCGCAATCCGCCAGCCCTTCGAGCGTTCCGCCCTGCACGCCTTCGCGCAGGACATGAGCGCATGCCTTCTCTATGCCGGATTCGCCTGGGGCGCCGGCGCGTTCCTGGCCCTGCCCGCTTCGGCGTCCGGCGGCGCGGCGCTGCTGTTCGCGGCCGCACCCGTCATCGCCATCGCCGTGTTGTTGCGCGAGCGGCAGGCCGTGCTGCTTTTTCTTGCGCCCGTCGCCGGCCTGACGTCATTGGCTTGCGTCGTGCGACCCTTCGCGGGCGGCGCGCTTGCGGCGAGCCTTGTGCTGATGGCCTGCACCGCCATCGCCATCGCGATGCAGCTTGTCGCGCGCGCCCGCGAGACGCGGGCCGGCACGGTGTTGCCGCACGGCCTTATCGCCTCGTAAATATCACAATCGCAAGGGTTTTCCGGCGCGGGGCGAGAGGATAGTCTCCGCCCCGAAACGAGAAAGCTTTCGCGCGCCGCCGCCGGAAAGCTCCGCCCTTCCGAGGCCCTTCATGTCGCTCGCCCCATCCGACGATTCCGCTCACGTCACGCGCAAGAACGAGGCGGACGCGGCGGAGCGATTGGTGTCGGGCGCAAAGCTTCTGGGCGATCCGGCCGAACTCGCCTTCTATAAGGCGTTGTTCGGCCAGGCCGCGCCGGACGATGTGAACCGCTACGCGCCGCCGGCGCTGGCCGCGCTCGCCAGGCTGGTGCGCAAGCGCGCTTTGGCGCATCGGCCGGGCGGCAGCAACGTCGACCTGTTCTGCGCCCGCGACGAAGACAAGGATTATGGCGAGAACGACACGGTTCTCGTCGCGGTCAACGACGACAAGCCGTTCCTGTTCGATTCGCTGATCGCCGACGTGACGGCGGGCGGCGGCCGGCTGCGCGCCGTCTTCCATCCCATCGTGCAGCAGAACTGCCAGGCGGTGAGCGTCATCGTGCTGGCGCTGGAACCGATCCTGAACGAGGTGCGCCAGGCGGCGATCCTGCACAGCGCCCACGCGACCTTCGCCCAGGTTGGCGTCGCGGTCCGCGACTGGCGCGCGATGACGGCGCGGCTGCGCGAGTCGATCGACGGTCTGAAAGCCAATCCGCCCAAGGTCAGCAAGGAGGAATTCGACGAGAGCATCGCTCTGCTGGAATGGCTCGGCGACAACCATTTCACCTTCCTGGGCTCGCGCGACTACGATTTCGATCCGGCGGGCGACGGCGCGCTTGTGCCGGTGGCGCATAGCGGCCTGGGCGTGCTCAGCGATCCCGACGCCCGCGTCATCCGCCGCGGCCCCGACCGCGCCGCGCTGACGCCCCAGGTGCGCGCCTTCCTGGTTCAGCCCTCGCCGCTCATCATCACCAAGTCGAACGAGCGCAGCCTGGTGCATCGCCGCGTCCATATGGACTATGTCGGCGTGAAGACCTTCGGGGCGGACGGCAGGCTGACCGGCGAGCGCCGCTTCGTCGGCCTGTTCACCTCGGGCGCCTATAGCCGAAGGCCGAGCGACATTCCGCTCTTGCGCCGCAAGGTCGCCAATGTGCTGGCCCATGCCGGCCTGCCGCCGGCCAGCCATGACGGCAAGGCGCTGGCGCATATCCTCGATACCTATCCGCGCGACGAGCTGTTCCAGATCTCCGAAGAAGACCTGTTCGCGATCGCGCAAGGCATCCTGCGGCTCGGCGAGCGCCCGACGGTGCGGGTCTTCCTGCGCTTCGACCGGTTCGACCGCTTCGTCTCGGCGCTCGTCTTCGTGCCGCGCGACCGCTACGACACCCATGCGCGCGAGCGCATCCACGAGATCCTCGCCAAGGCGCTGAACGGCCGGCTCTCGTCCGCGACGCCGACGATCGACGAATCCGTGCTGGCGCGGGTGCATTACATCATCAGCCGCAATGAGGGCGCACGGCCGCCGGTCAGCGTGCAGCTTCTCGAAGAGCAGATTCGCGGCGCCGTGCGCACCTGGGACGACGGCTTCGCCCAGGCGATGGAGACCCTGCACGGCGAGACCGAGGGCATGCGGCTGACCCAGGAACGTCAGGCCCATTTCTCGCCCGGCTATCGCGGGTCGTTCACGCCGATGGAAGCGGTGCACGACCTGGACGAGATCGCGGACCTCGCGAAGATCGAGCATGGCCTGAAGATCAAGGCGCGGGTCTATCGCCGCCACGCCGACGCGCATGATGCGCTGAGGCTGAAGCTCTACATTCTGGGCGAGGTCATGCCGCTATCGGCCTCGCTGCCGATCTTCGAGAATCTCGGCCTCAAAGTGATCGCGGAGGATTCCTTCCCCGTCACGCTCAAGACCGGCGACGGCTGGACGCACGAGGCCAGCGTCCTCGACTTTCTCATGGAGCGCGCCGACCAGGTCACGGCCGATCTCGCCGCCATCAAGCAGCCGCTCGAAGATGCATTCCACGCCATCATTGCCGGCCAGGCGGAGAACGACGGCTTCAACCGCCTGGTGCTGAGCGCCGGCCTCGCCTGGCGCGACGTCACGATCCTGCGGACCGTGGCGAAGTTCCTGCGACAAGCCGGTTTCGCCTTCAGCCAGGACTATGTCGAGCAGACGCTGGCGCGCAATCCCGACCTCGCGGGTTTGCTGGTGGCGCTGTTCCACGCGAAGCACGACCCCGCCAATGCGGAGGACCGCGAAGGCGTCGCCGCGGCGATCGCCAAAAGGATCGACGGCGCGCTCGACGATGTGCAGAGCCTGGATGACGACCGCATCGTCCGCCGGCTGCGCAATGTCGTGGACAACGTGCTGCGCACGAATTTCTACCAGCGCGACGAACATGGCGCGCCCAAGCCCTATATCGCGGTCAAGCTCGACTCGCAGAATCTCGACGAGTTGCCGTTGCCCCGCCCACATGTCGAGATCTTCGTCTACGCCCCGGACGTCGAGGGCGTCCACTTGCGCTTCGGCAAGGTGGCGCGCGGCGGCATCCGCTGGTCCGACCGGCGCGAGGATTTCCGCACCGAGATTCTCGGGCTGGTGAAGGCGCAGCAGGTCAAGAACGCCGTCATCGTGCCGGTCGGCGCCAAGGGCGGGTTCTATCCCAAGGCCATGCCGGCCAATCCGACGCGCGACCAGAGCCAGGCCGTCGGCATCGCCGCCTATACCGTGCTGATCAATGCCCTGCTGGACGTCACCGACAATCTCCACACCGACGGCTCGGTGGTGCCGCCGGCGGATGTCGTGCGCCATGACGGCGACGATCCCTATCTCGTGGTCGCGGCCGACAAGGGCACCGCCACCTTCTCCGACATCGCCAACGGCATCGCGGAAGGCCGCGGCTTCTGGCTCGGCGATGCCTTCGCGAGCGGCGGCAGCCACGGCTACGACCACAAGAAGATGGCCATCACCGCGCGCGGCGCCTGGGAAGCGGTCAAGCGGCATTTCCGCGAACTCGACGGCCGCGATATCCAGGCCAAGCCGTTCACCTGCGTCGGCGTCGGCGACATGTCGGGCGATGTGTTCGGCAACGGCATGCTGCTGTCGAAACAGACCCGGCTGCTGGCGGCGTTCGACCACCGCCATATCTTCCTCGATCCCGATCCCGATCCCGATCCGCAGACGAGTTGGACCGAGCGCAAGCGGCTGTTCGACCTGCCGCGTTCGAGCTGGGCGGACTACGACAAGGCACTGATCTCCAAGGGCGGCGGCGTGTTCGCGCGCACGCTGAAGGAGATCGCGCTGACGCCGGAGATGAAAGCCGTCGCGGGCGTGACCGCGGACAAGCTGTCGCCGGGCGAACTGATCAAGGCGCTTCTCAAGGCCGAGGTCGACCTTCTGTTCTTCGGTGGCATCGGGACGTTCATCAAGGCGTCGACCCAGGGCAATCTCGAAGCCGGCGACCGCGCCAACGACGCGGTGCGCGTCAATGGCGGCGAGGTGCGCGCCAAGGTGATCGGCGAGGGCGCCAATCTGGGCGTCACCCAGCCGGGCCGCATCGAATATGCCCGCGCCGGCGGGCGCATCAACACCGACGCGATCGACAATTCGGCCGGCGTCGACACTTCCGACCATGAAGTCAATCTCAAGATCCTGCTCGGCGGGCCGCAGCGGCGCGGCGAGCTGACGCCGGAGGCCCGCGACGCGCTGCTGGGCGCGATGACCGACGATGTGGCGGCGCATGTGCTGAAGGACAATTACGACCAGACGCTGGCGCTCTCCGTCGCGCAGGGCCGCGCGGTGCGCGACCTCGACGCCCATGGCCGCTACATGCGCGACCTGGAGCGCCGCGGGCGCCTCGACCGCGCGGTGGAATTCCTGCCCACCGACAGCGAACTGCAGAAGCTCGAGAACGAGACCAAGGGGCTGACGCGGCCCGAACTCGCCGTGCTGCTCGCCTATGCCAAGCTCGACCTCGACGCCGAGATCGTGGCGAGCGACCTGCCCGACGATCCGGCCTTCGCCGCCGTGCTCGCGGGCTATTTCCCGCCGGCCGCGGTGAAGCGCTTCCCGGACGCGCTCCAACAGCATCGCCTGCGCCGCGAGATCGTCTCGACCTCGCTCGCCAACCGCCTCGTCAATCTGGCCGGCCCGGTTTTCGTCGCGCGCATGACGGAGATGTCGGGCGCGCCGGGCGCCCATGTCGCGCGCGCCTTCGTGGTCGCGGAAGGCGCCTTCGGCCTTGCCGCGCTCAAGGCCCGCATCGACGCGCTGGACGGCAAGGCCGACGCGGCGGTGCAGACCGGCATGTACACCGATATCGCGGAGATCCTGCGCCGGCTGGGCCTGTGGTTCATCACCAATGTGCCGGCCAATGCCGATCTTGCCTCGACCGTCGCGCTCTACCGCGCCGGCGTGGAGAGCCTGCGCGGCACCTTCAACACCCTCGTCTCGCCCTATGAGGCGAGCGACACGGAAGGCCAGATCAAGCGCCTCACCGACGCCGGCGTGCCGCTCGACGTGGCGGAGGACGTGGCCGTGCTGCCGCTGATGAGCGGCGCGCCGGAGATCGCGCAGCTCGCGCGCAACCGCGCGCTCAGCCTCGACCTCGTCGCCGGCGCCTATTTCGCGATGGGTGCGGCGGTGGGCATCGGCCGGCTGCGCGGCCTGGCGGCGCGCATCTCGGCGACCGAGCACTGGGACCGCCTCGCGATACGCCGCATCGTCGACGACCTCTTTGCCGGCCAGCGCGCGCTCACCGCCGAGGCGCTCGAAGGCGCGCCGGCGCAAGGCACGCGCACCGACGGATCGGACGCGGTGAAGACCTGGGCGCAGGCGCGTGGCGAAACGCTGGAACGCGCCAAGAGCTTCCTCGATGCGCTGGAACGCAGCGGCGATCTCTCCATCGCCAAGCTGACATTGGCCAACAGCCAGATCCGCGAACTGGCGGAGCGCTGAAATCCCGCAGATCGTTGCGCGTCTGGCCGGTTGTGGTATCCTCAATGTGATCGCCGTGTTGCGTGTTCGCGATTCCTTTTCGAGGGGACCGATCATGAATTCAACACGCCGCTGGCTGCCATTGGCGGTCGCTCTTCTCTCCGCCTTTCTGGTGAACGCAACACCGGCGCCCGTGCCGCCCTACATTCCCGCGGCAGTCTTCTGCTACCAGCCCGCTTCGACGCATGGGCCGGTCATCAACGGCCTGTGTCCAAACCTGCCCGGCAATATCGGGGCCGACCCGGCGCTGACCAAACCGCGGCTGGGCTACAAGGGAATCGCCGACGGCTACCCCGCCACGTTCGGCGACGATGTCGAAAGCCCGTTCGACAACTATTCCTGGCAGACTTTCGTCGCGCTGAACTGGAAGCAGGGCCAGAAGAACAGCCCCGCCAGCGCCGGCCTGAACGGCGGGGGTCCGCGCGTCTGGGAGGGCTACAAACGCATCTCGGAGGTGTTCGGCAACAGCCCGATCCAGGCGAACTGTCCGGCGGGCCCAGGCGAAGAGGTGTTCTCGATCGCGGCCAAGCGCGACGGATCGCCGGCGACGCGCAACGAGGAATACATCCAGGCGGCGACCGGCAAGCCCGCCATCGACGTCAACGGCAACTGGACGATCTATGAGCGGCGCGTCAACGACATCGAGATCGCCTATCTGAAAGCGCCGGGCGGCAACACGCAATGGGACCTGACCACCCTGCCCGGCCAGGCGCACTTCGTCGCCGCGAGCCAGAGCGTGAACTTCCCCGCTATCGGCGCCCTGCCCAATGGCGCGATGGAGATCAAGGCGGCGTGGCGCATTCTCGATCCCAAAAATCACGCAGCCAATGCCAGGCACTTCTACGTCGTGCGCGCGGTGCTGGCGGTGGCGCCTGCACTCGTCGACCGCGGCACCAAGGCCATCGTGGCGCCGATCTGTGCCCATGTCGACATGGGCCTGGTGGCGATGCACATCATCCAGAAGAATCCGCTGACCAAGCCGCCGCTGAAGCCCGAATGGTTCTGGTCGACCTTCGAGCATGTCGACAACGCGCCGTTGGCCGCCGTGCCGTGCGACATCACCAACCCGGCCACCTGCGGCAACCCCAACCAGCTCGCCTGCCCGGTGAAGCTCCTGACCGAGCCGGCGCCGGACTATTCCTATTTCAACGCGAAATACCCCGGCATGCTGACCAACCAGCCGCCGGTCAAGCCGAAGACCGCGAAGGCCTATCTGTGGAATCCCACGCCGCCCTACGCGAAAGCCTATCTGACCAAGACGGCGGCGAACGCCACGACCTGGGTCGGCACGCAGGTCTCGCGCTGCTGGCAGATCTACAGGCTCACCCAGCAGCTCAACAGCCAGTGGCAGCAGCAATTGCGCGCGGTCAATTCGGTGTTCGCGAACTACATGCTGATCGGCACGCAGTGGGGCACCTCGATCGAGGGCGGCACGCCGTCGCCGGGACCTGAGGACGCCGCGCCGAACTACCTGTCGAACAGCGTCGTGGAGACCTACCTTCAGACCTACTACTCGCCCAAGAACGGCTTCAACACCGGTTCCTGCGTCTCGTGCCACAACGTGGCGACGCTGACGGCGAACGCCAATGTGCCGTCGGATTTCAGCTTTCTGCCGAGCGAGGTGAATCCGCTGCTGTCGCGCCGCGACTTCCTGGCGCCGATACCGAAATAAGAACGGCTATTTGGGTCCCTGCAGCATGCGGCGCGGGATCTCCACCGCGAACACCCAGGCATTGCCGATCGACAGATAGAGGCAGGCGATCTCCGCCGGGATGAGGAAGTAGAGCGACGACGGCCAGCCGGCGATCAGACCCGCGCCGGTGGCGACGGGCGCGAGCGTCGCGATCCAGGCCAGCAGCATGCGCACGGTGCGAGGCCCGCGCGAACCCAGCACCGAGTTCGGATCTTCCGGGAAATGGTAGACGAAGACCGACGTGCCGGCGAGAATCGCCAAGCCGGTCGCGATGAATTCGCCGCCGGTCACCCAGGCGGGCTGGCCCGGCACCACGCCGAACAGTCCGATCAGCAGCATCTCGAATTGTAGGAACAGCGAGACGAAGGCGCGGCTCATATAGCCGTTGCCCGCCAGCACATGGCTGAGCGAGATCGTCAGCCCGACGAACAGCAGGCCGGCCAGCGTGGCGCTGACCTGCGCCACGGTCATGAAGTAGTCGTGCCAGTGAGCGATCACGGCGTCGGTCATGGCCGCGACTGTAGCGCGGCCATGACCCTGCGCAATCGGTTCTACCGCGGTGCCATGCGGATTGCGCCGTCGAGACGGACGCATTCGCCATTGAAATAGGGGTTCGACAGCATTTCGAGCGCCAGCGAGGCATATTCCGGCGGATTGCCCAGCCGGGGCGGGAACGGAACTTGTGCGCCGAGCGCGGCCTTGACCTGCTCCGGCGCCGCGCCGAGCAACGGCGTGTTGAACAGGCCCGGCATGATCGTGTTGCAGCGGATGCCTTCCTGCGCCAGGTCGCGCGCCACCACCAGCGTCACGCCGTTGATGCCCGCCTTGGACGCCGTGTAGGCGGCCTGGCCGATCTGGCCGTCCTGCGCCGCTACCGAAGCGGTGTTGACGATCGCGCCGCGCTCGCCGCCCGGCAGCGGATCGAGCGACAGCATGCCCTGCGCCGCGATGGCGATGCAGCGGAAGGTTCCGACCAGGTTGATCTGGATGATGAAGTTGAAGGCGTCGGTCGGGAAGCGGCGCGTCTCGCCCGTCTTCTTGTCGCGGCTGGCGGTCTTGATCGCGTTGCCGGTGCCGGCGCAGTTGACCAGGATGCGCTCCTGCCCGTTGGCGGCGCGCGCCTTCTCGAAGGCGGCGAGCACGCTCTCTTCGCTGGTGACGTTGGCCTCGCAGAACACCGCGCCGATCTCCGCCGCCAGCGCCTCGCCCTTGGCCTTGTTCATGTCGAGCAGCGCAACCTTGACGCCCTTGGCGCGCAGCGCCCGCGCCGTGGCTTCGCCCAGACCCGAGGCGCCGCCGGTGACGACCGCCGCAATCGATGAATTCAGTTCCATGTGAATGCCCTTCCTGTTGGCCGGGCGGACTCTTAGACCGACGCACGGGCCCGCGCCAAGTCTGACGCTAGGGCAGCAAAATCATCTGTGTCTGCGTCACGATGGCGACCAGCTTGCCGTCCTCGCGCGCGATGCGGGTGGTCCACACCGAGGTCCGCTTGCCGACATGGACCGGCGTGCTCTCGCCGGTGACGGTCGTGCCCTCCTTCGCCGCGCCGATGAAATTCGTCTTGCTCTCGATGGTCGTGGTGTTGGCCTCGCGCGGCATGTTGAGCACCGCCCCGATGGCACCCAGCGCGTCGGCGAAGGCCATGATCGCGCCGCCATGCATGATATGGCCGGCGGTGCAGAGATCGGGCCTGACCTGGAGGCGGGCGATGACCTTGTCCGGTTCCGCGCTGACGATCTCGACGCCCATCAGCGTCGGAAAGGGCTGGTTCGCCAGGATCCGCTTGCCGATGTCCATGACATTCCTTTTTCCGCCATCGTTCGATGGCGTTATACTGCTACGATGACCAGCGATACGCCCAACGTCCAGCTTCCCGTGCCGATGAAGGGCGACGAGAAGATCGTCGACCGCGACTTCTGGAACAAGCTGCTGCGCGTGGCCGGCCGCATTCCCTTCGCGGAGGATGCCGCAGCGGCCTATTTTTGCGCCGTCGACCCCACCACGCCGGCGCGGGTGAAAGCGATCCTGTTCGCCGCTCTCGCCTATTTCGTCATGCCGTTCGACCTAATCCCGGATTTCGTCGCCGGCATCGGCTTCACCGACGACGCTGCCGTGATCGCCATGGCGCTGAGCGTCGTGGCCGGCAACATCAAGGAACAGCATCGCGCCCGGGCCCGCGCCGCGCTGCACATCGGAGAGCCGCCCGCCGCCTGATGGTCTGGCCGTATCGATGGTCCGGGGAAGGCGCCTAGCGCGGCAGCGCGATGGAGGCGTGGAGCTGGTCGGTGGTCGGCTTGTCCGCCGTCAGGCCGACGAACTGGATGCCGATGCCGTCGGCATGATGCCGCGCGACGCGGCCCGCGAGCTGGCCGATCAGCACGAACTCGCCGATCTGCGGGCGGATCGCGGTCCTGACCGAAACGCCGGTCGGCGACAGGTCGATCACCTCGCACTTCATGGTCGTGCCGTCGGCGCGGATGAACTGCGTGACGCCCTTGGTCGGGGTGCGGTCGTGCACCCGCACCACCGTGTCGTCGATCAGCGACTTGTTGAGGAACAGGGTAAGCTGCTCGGCGATCTTCTCGCGCTTGAGCTGGGTTGCGTTGAACCGCATGCCGAAGCCGAAGCCGTCGCGGCGCGCCACGGCGCCCTCGAAGCGGCCGAAGCCGTCGATATAGAGCACGATATGGGCGCCGACCTCGGGAACGTAGTCGCATTCGATCGAAGCGCCGCCCGGCGACAGGTCGACCACCTTGCACGGCGCCTCGTGGCCGTTCTCCGGAATGAACAGGCGGCCCGGCAGATCGACCTGCACGCGCCGGAAACGGCGACGCTCGGCGCGCGCCTTGGCGACGACGGGATCCTCGGTCCTTTTCAACAGAGGCTGTCCCATGGACCGCCACTCCGGGCTTTGAAATCGGCCATAGTTTCTCCCGGCAGGATCAACAGAAGGTTACCGCCGACACAACTTGGTGAGGATAAGGGACGGTTTCTTCCCGGCCCGCGCTTAACCTTCCCGCGCCCACACGCTATAGGAACCTTCGAAGGATTTGCCGCCCGGTCGCGGCCGACCGGTCCGGGGGAGCCCATGCAGCATAAGCACCGATTCTTTAGCAGGTTCGCCACCGGCCTGGCGCTTTTCCTGACCGGTTTGGCGCTGGCGGGCTGCGTCAGCACCTCCGCGCTCGACCAGCTCGCGGGCACCACGCCGACCGGCTCGGCCTTCACCCAGCAATTGTTCCGGAACTATTCCTACCTCGCGAATTCCTTCGGGGGCGGCGGAAGCCCCGACAGCGATGGCGTCGTTTCGGTCTTCGGCGGCGGCGACACCGACACGCTCGCCGAGGCTTTCGCGACCAAGGCGCTGATCGCCGCGCGCGGCAGCGAGCCGGAGCCCGAGCCCAGCATCGACGGCGATTCGGCCACGGCGCGCGCGCGGCTGGTCCATGCGCTCGCCGAAGGCAAGGACCGCTTCCCCGCCGATGCGGCGCGGGCGCAGACCGATTTCGACTGCTGGATGCTGAACAGCGCGGTCGAATCCCAGGCCGGGGCGGCCGCCCAGTGCAGGGCCTCGTTCGACCGTTCCATCGCCAGGCTCGAAAACGACCGCCGGCCGGTTGCCGCAACGCCCGAGCCGGCGCCCGTCGCACCGTCCTCGGACTACACCGTCTATTTCGACTTCGATTCCTGGTCGCTGTCGGGCGAACAGCTTGGCGTGCTGCAGAAGGCCATCGCCACGGCGCGCGCCGGCGGCCAGTCACATATCACCGTGGTCGGCCACACCGACACGTCGGGATCGGCGGCCTACAACCAGGCCCTCTCGGTGAAGCGCGCCAATGTCGTGACCGAGACTCTGGTCGATATGGGGGCGCGGCGCGAGGCGATCCAGATATCCGGTGTCGGCGAGGCCGACCTCGCGGTCCCGACCGCCGACGGCGTGCGCGAACCCAAGAACCGCCGCACCGTGGTGACGCTGCTGCCGTGACTTTCTACCTTCCCGCACGGGAAGATAGATTCGAGACGAAGGACTCGACGTCCGCCTCGGTTCGCAGCCGAACCAGCGGCACATCCGGTCCGTGCTTTATCCGAAGGGCCTCGATCAGCGGGCGGTTGATGCGGTCGAAATTGCGGATGTAGCGGAGCACCTCGGGCAGCTTGCCCAGGCGATGAACGCGGTCGCCGCCAAGAGCCCTGCGCACCGCCCGCCAGGCGCAAAGCCGGCGCGGGCGCTCCAGCCAGACCACGAGCGTGGCGCGCGGCAGGCGGATGTCGAAGCTGACGGCAGCGAAATTCCCGTCGCTGACCCAGGCATCGCCCGTATGCAGCCGCGTCAGCATCTCACGGAAGGCAGGCGTCCGGTCGCTGCCCCAACCGGGCTGCCAGATCTCGTCGAGAGAAATGACCGGCACGCCGTCGCGGGCGCCGATCCGCCGCGCGACGCGCGATTTGCCGCTGCCGGCACAGCCGAGAATGACGATGCGCGCCACGCGAGGGCTCCGGAATGACGCGCCAAATTGACGTTGCGTCGTGCCGCCGTCAAAGGCGACACAGGCGTCATCTTTGGCTATGGTCCGCGTCAAGAACAAAGGGCGGAAAACCATGAAAGCCTATGACTACGTCATCATCGGCGCCGGCAGCGCGGGCTGCGTGCTGGCCAACCGGCTGTCGGCCGATCCCACCGTCGAGGTGCTGCTGATCGAGGCGGGCGGGCGCGACAAGTCGATGATGATCCACATGCCGGCCGGCATCCCGGCCCTGCTCGGCAAGCCCAATCCGTTCAACTGGTACTACCAGACCGAGGGCCAGCAGCATCTGAACGGCCGCAGCCTGTACTGGCCGCGCGGCAGGGGCTGGGGCGGCTCGTCGTCCATCAACGGCATGATCTATATCCGCGGCCATGCCCGCGATTACGATTCCTGGCGCCAGCTCGGCCTTGAAGGCTGGTCCTTCGCCGACGTGCTACCTTACTTCAAGCGCTCCGAGTGCAACGAGAACGGCGGCGACAATTTCCACGGCCAGGAAGGGCCGCTGAAGGTTTCGAACGGCCGCTCGACCAATCCCTTGTTCCGCGCCTTCGTGCAGGCCGGCGTCGAGGCCGGCTTCAAGCAGACGCCGGATTTCAACGGCTATCAGCAGGAGGGCTTCGGCCCCTACCAGCTCACCATCCACGAAGGCGCGCGCTGGAGCGCGGCCAAGGCCTATCTGACGCCGATCCTCGGCCGCAAGAATCTCACCATCGAGAGCAACGCGCATGTCAGCCGCATCCTGTTCGACGGCAAGCGCGTCACCGGCGTAGAATTCATCCAGAACAAGCAGCCCGTCCGCGTGACGGTCACCCGCGAATGCCTGCTGTCGGGCGGCGCGGTGAACTCGCCGCAGACCCTGCTGCTGTCGGGCATCGGCGATCCGGCGATCCTCAATCGCTTCGACATCCCCGTCGTCGCCGACCTCAAGGGCGTCGGCAAGAATTTGCAGGACCATCTCGACGCCTCGATCCAGTATGAATCGAGCCAGCCGATCACGCTCTACAGCCAGGCCAATCCGATCAACGCGCTGAAGACCGGCCTCACCTACATGCTGTTCAAGAAGGGGCTTGCGACCGGCCAGGGCCTGGAAAGCGGCGCCTTCCTGAAGAGCCGGCCGGACCTCGAACATCCCGACCTGCAATACCATTTCATCGCCGCGCTGATGACGGACCACACCCGCAAGAAGGCCGACCGCCACGGCTTCATGGCGCATGTCTGCCAGCTTCGCCCGCAGAGCCGAGGCTATATCTCGATCAAATCGTCCGATCCGCTGGCCGCGCCGATCATCCAGCCGAACTATCTGGAGGCCGAGGAAGACCGCCGCGCCATGCGCGAGGGCACCAAGATCGCGCGCGACATCTTCGCCCAGGAGGCGTTCGATCCCTATCGCGGCCCCGAATTGTGGCCGGGTGCCCATGTCCGCACCGATGAGCAGATCGACGCCTGGATCCGCAAGACCGCCGAGACGATCTACCACCCGGTGGGCAGTGCCAAGATGGGCAAGGACAGCGAAAGCGTGGTCGACGCCGAGCTCAAGGTCTACGGCATCGAGGGCCTGCGCGTGGTCGACGCCTCGGTCATGCCGACCCTGGTCAGCGGCAACACCAATGCGCCGACCATCATGATCGCGGAAAAGGCCGCCGACATGATCCTGGGCCGCCCGCCCTTGGCGCCGATGACGGTAAACGTTGCCGAAGACCGCGCCGCCGCCGCGGAATAATCCGCGCGGTCGTTGACCGGACGCAACAACGCCGCCATGCCGCCAAGGCATGGTTGATGAGCTTGCGCGCGGATAAATTCGACACACCTTTGTCGTATCGTCGCAAGCATGGAGCCCGGCGCGCTATCGCGGCGTTCCTGGTGGGAGTAGGTTGGAGACATGAGCGGGATGAAACGGACCATGATCCTGGCCGCGGCGGCGGTGCTCCTGAGCTGGGCGCCGGCCGGCGCGCAGAGCGACCGCTATCACGTGCGCACGATCAATTTCGACCTGTGGTGCCAGGAGACCCAGCACCTGGCGCCCGACCGCTGCGACAAGCGCCTGCCGAAGGACGAGGCCGATTACGAGGCCTACACCGCCAAGGTCGAGCAATACGAGATACCCTATCTCCAGGGCCAGCAGACCGGCGCGCAGCTCGACCGCACCATCCTGCACGCCGATCCGATCGACAATCCGGTCGACAAGAACCCCTCGGCCCAGCAGCAGCAGGCCGTGTCGCCGACCAATCCGCCCAAGCCGCAGTAACTCTCCCGCGAGGATTGCACCGACTCGCCCCATGGGAGGAGAGCGCACCCCCTTGAACTCTGCGCTACAGAGTATATATTACTCTGCATCACAGAGTTCTCGGTAACGCAGCATGACCATCGACCCCCATGAAGCCGATGCCCTGCTGAAGGGTGTCGAAGGCATCGAGAAGCGCACGCGCGAACTTCTCGTCTATGCCCGGGCCGGCGACTACATGATCCTGTGGGGCGTGCTGTGGGCGATCGGCTTCGGCCTCGGCGAGCATCTGCGGCCCTACACCTACGACTTCTGGCTGGTGCTCGAGGCGATCGGCATCGCCGGCACGGCGATCATCACCTGGCGCGCCGCGAGCTGCATCGAGCCCGGCCGGCGCCGCTTCGTCTATGTCCGGCCCGTGATCGCGACGCTCGTGATGATCGGTTTCGGCACCTTGTGGGTGTGGCTCGCCCATTTCGGCGGCCGCGAGCAGTCCGCGTTCTGGCCGACGCTGTGCGGCGCCTTGCTGTTCTGTTTCGGCCTGTGGGCGGGACGCACGCTTTCCATCGCCGCGGCGGTCGTCGTGGCGCTGACCATGGCGGGCTATTTCTGGTCCGGTCCCTGGTTCGACCTGTGGATCGCGGTCACCTGCGGCGGCGCGCTGATCCTCGGCGGCTTGTGGCTGAGGCGCTGACATGGCCGACGAGATCATCCACCAGTCGATGCGGCTGAAGATCATGTCGTCGCTCAGTGTCCTGGGGCGCAACGACTGGCTCGATTTCACGCGGCTGAAGTCCATCCTGGAAACCACCGACGGCAATCTCGGCGCCCATCTGGAGACCCTGTCGAAGGCCGGCTACATCCAGATCGACAAGCGCTTCGAGGGCAAGCGGCCGCAGACCCGCGTCAGGGCGACCGCCGTGGGCCGCCGCGCCTTCGCCGACCATGTCGCCTATCTGCGCGGCATCCTCGATCAACCCACCGACTGACGGGAGAATTTCATGTCCAATCTCTTGAACGCCATGAAGCCGCTCCTGAGCGACCTCGCCTCGACGATCTTCTTCGCGCTCCTGATCGCGATCACCGGCAATGTCTATTGGGCGACGGGCGTCGGCATTACGGTCGGCATCGGCCAGGTCGTGCTGCAGAAGCTGCTCGGGCGCGAGATCGCCGTCATGCAGTGGACGAGCCTCGCCATGGTGATCGTGTTCGGCACGCTGACGCTTTATTTCCACGATCCGCGCTTCGTGATCGTGAAGTTCACCATCGGCAAGCTTGCTATCGGCGCCGCGATGCTCAAGCCGAACTGGATGAGCCGCTATCTGCCGAAGATCGTCACCGACACGCTGTCGGCGACCGAACTGACGATCTACAGCGCGATGTGGCCGCTCATGATGTTCGGCCTCGCCGCCGCCAATCTCTATATCGGCCTGACGATGAGCCAGCAGGCCTGGGCCTGGTTCCTCGGCACCGTCCCCGTGGCGGCGCCCTGGGTCCTGTTCGCCATCCAATATCTCGCGATCCGCGTGCACGTGACGAGCGTCCTGCGCCGGCGCATCGCGGTGGCGGCGGAATGATCGCGGCCGTGCCGGCGGCTAGACCAGTTCGAGCCGGCCCAATCCCTTGCCCAGCGCCTGGATCAGGTCGACCGCGTCCTGGTCGGTGAAGTGCACCGTGGCGGGGCGGTTCTGCGACACGACGAGGCGCAGATGCGGCGCGCGCGGATGGTTGCGCAGGGCCGTCGGGCCGGGCGGCGGAGGCGGCGGCAGGTTGTCGTAGGAGGGGAGCGGGTCGTCCTCGCGGATGAGCTGCGAGGCGGCGAGGCGCTGGAAGGCGATCGGCTTGCCGGCGAGCGCGGAGGAGTCGCTCAGGATCTGGATCATGCCGATGAAGCGCGTCGGCTGGCTGCCGTTGAAGCTGATGGGCGCCAATACGGTCTCGATTTCGACCATGCCGCAATCGGAGGTCGCGCCGATGGAAGACAGGCAAATGGGCTGCTTAAGCGTCATCGCCTGGCGCAGCAGCGAGCCGAGCGCGAGGCTCGACTGCGCCTCCCAATGGGCGAGGAAGCCGGTGCCCTTGAGTTCGAAGCCGAAGCGCTCGCACAGGCCGGTGCCGGCGAGGCGATAGATCGGACGCTGCGGGTTCTCGACGTCGAGGATGAAGACCTGGGACAGCATGCGCTTGATGGCGCGCGGATCGATGTCCGTCTGATCGGGAACGTCGCGGCCCTTGCGCAGGCGGCTCCAGTAACCCACCAGCAGATGGCTGTTCTTGTGCTTCATATCCCCATCATCCCGTTGCTCGGGGCGTTCCCGTTTCGGAACGCCGGTTTGCTCTTGGACGAGGAGGAGAGCGAAGACCGTGCCAGCGGCCGGAACTATCGGCCCCAGGGCCCGCGGAAGTCGAACGGCCCGAAGTAGGGCACGTCGCGGGATTTGAGCAGCGGCGTGAGGATCAGGCCGGCCGCGAAGCCGCCGACATGCGCCCACCAGGCGGTGCCGGGCTCGGATGCCGGCGTGATCGCCGCCGTCGCGAGCTGCAGCGCGAACCAGAAGCCGATCACCCACACCGCGCGGATCCGGACCGGGTAGAGGAAGATGCCCAACGTCAGCAGCGCGTGCACCCGCGCGCGCGGATAAAGAAGCATATAGGCCGCCAGCACGCCCGAGATCGCGCCCGAGGCGCCGACCACGGGTGTATGCGAATTGGGATCGATCGCCGCCAGCGTCAGCGCCGCGACGGCGCCGCAGACCACGTAGAAGACGGTAAACTTCGCATGCCCCATGGCGTCTTCGATATTGTTCCCGAAGATCCAGAGATAGAGCATGTTGCCGCCGATATGCAGGAAGCCGGCGTGCAGGAACATCGACGTCAGGATCGTCGTCCAGACCGGCAGGCCCAACCCCACGAATTGCACGCCTTCGGGGTGCGAGAAGGTGTTGGGCGTGAAGCCAAAGGCGGTGAGCGCCTCGTCGGTCCGCGGACCCAGCGCCAGCTCCCACAGGAACGCCAGCACGCACAGGACGATGATCGTCACCGTGACATAGGGCCGGAGCGTGGCCGGATTTTCGTCCGAGAAGGGGATCATGTCCCGCCATCCGCGCCCGGCTGGGCCGGCGCTGTGCCAAATCGGGCCGGCGGCGCGGGGCGGGGCGCCCGCCGCGCTGGCATAAAACGTGAAGCGGAGGGCACCGACATCAAGGCCTTGTCCGATATCCGGCACGTTGCCGGGGGACCGGGGATCGAAGGAGCATAGCATGCCGCGCCAGACCAGCAGCCTCATCGCCGCGTTCGCCAGCGTCGCACTGACGCTTGCCCCGCTCTCGCCGGCGGTCGCCGGCAATATGGGCGGTGGCGGCGGCCATGGCGGCTCGACCCCGGACTGCCCCAACATGGGTGGCGGCGGCGGCCATGGCGGCGGTCACGGCGGCGGCTCCAACATCAACATCAACAAGAACATCAATATCTTCAAGCCGGTGAACATCAACAAGAACATCAACATCAACAAGAACGTCATCATCAACAAGAACATCGTGATCAACAAGGTCAACGCATTCTCGTCGGCCGAGGCATCCGCCTTCGCGACCGCGGCCAGCGCGGCGCAGGCCGGCGCCGCGGCGCAGACCATCGTCTATTCCGGCAGCTATCAGATCATCAACTACAACAACCGCGGCGCCGGCGGCGCCATCGCCATCGCGGCGGTGCATGGCGGCGGCGCCTGCCACATGCAGGAAGCCACCGTCGTCAAATCGATCCACGCCGTGTGCGTCTCCTTCGAGGGCCGCGAATACGCCGCCTCGCACATGATCGGCGATACCTGGATCGACTCAGGCTATGAGGGCGAAATCGCCCGCTGCATTCCCGGCTCGCACCTGAAGGTGATCATCGGCGAAGTGCTGCAGTCGGACCAGGGTCTGGCGGGAACCTATGACCACGGCCAGGTGCTGATGTGCGGCGAGCACGAGGCGCTGCGCCACTTCAAGGACGGCATGGTCAAATGCGCGCCGGCAATCCCGGTTCCGGACTGCACCGAGCGCACCAATCTGCGCCGTTACGGCGAAGGCGACTTCTTCTTCTCCTTCCGCACCCAGGTCTGCGTGACCTCGACGACCACCGCGGACGCGGCGACCGAGGCCGCCGAAGTGGGCGGCATGAGCCTCGACGGCGGCGTGGGCGACAATTCCGGCAACTGAGCGCAAACATTCGTTAAGCCAAAAGTCGGACCATGCGCGGAATTTCCGCGCATGGTTCCTTCGTGACCGCACGCCTGCAACGCATTCTTTTCGCCATCGTCGCGGCCGCCGGCGCCGCCGACATCGTTTGGGCGCGGGCCGGGCATTTCGACGTCGATGCGCGTGCCTATGGACTGCTGGCGCTGCTGGCGGCGGCGCTGGCCGGCGGTGGGCTCTATTACACCCACATCCGCAAGGACGAGCGGCTGGCCGCGATGTTAATGGCGACCGCGTTCCTGATCGGCATGTCGGCGAGCTTCAGCGTGCTCAACTATCTGCTGCTGACGGTGGCGGGCCAGCGCATCGATTGGGCCCTCGCCGCCCTTGACCGCGGCCTCGGCGTCGACTGGCCTGCCATGATGGCCTGGGCCGCGCGCCACCCGGTGACCGATATGGGCTTGCAGCTTGTTTATGTCTCCGTCCTGCCGCAGATCGCAGTGCTCGTCCTTTGCCTGGGTTTCTTCGGAACGACCGAGCAGATCTACCGGCTGTGCATCTCGGTGGCGGCCGGTGCCGCCATTTCGATCGCGGTCTGGACCGTGGCGCCGTCCTTCGGCGCCTTCAGCGTCTACGACCTGCCCCCCAACGTCGCGAGCCATCTCGCGCTCGCGCTCGACGGCCGCTATGCGCATGAACTGGTCAATCTTCTGGCACACGGGCCGGGACGCATCTCGCCGGCCGCCGCGAAGGGCCTGATCGGCTTTCCCTCCTACCACGCCGCGCTGGCGCTGCTGGTCGTGTGGTACGCGCGGACCATTCCGGTCGCGCGCTGGATCGCGCTCGGCGTCAATTCGGCCGTCCTGATCGCGACGCCGATCCAGGGCGGGCATCATGTCGTCGACGTGCTGGCCGGGTTCGCCGTCGCCGTGCTGGCGGTGCGCGCCGCCGATCTGGCCGCCCGCTTCGCGGCGCGACCGGCGACGGCGGCAAGCCTTCGAATCGAGCCCGCCGGCCTCTAATTCCCCCGTAATTCCCCTGCGGCATATGCGGCTTCCCGCGCACTCGAACCCCACCTTGCGTGCAAGGGGTCGGCTGCTATTGTGCCGCCCATCCCGCCATTTCCAGCGCAAGGTTTCCCCATGAACATCCACGAATACCAGGCCAAGGAGGTTCTCCGCGGCTTCGGCGCCCCCGTGCCGCGCGGCAAGGCGGCTTTCACGGTCGAAGAGGCGGTCGCGGCCGCCAAGGAACTGGGCGGGCCGGTCTGGGTGGTGAAGGCGCAGATCCATGCCGGCGGCCGCGGCAAGGGCGGCGGCGTCAAGGTGGTCAAATCCATCGACGACGTGGAAAAAGAAGCCAAGCGCATGCTCGGCATGACGCTGGTGACGCATCAGACCGGGCCGCATGGCCGGGTCGTCAAGCGGCTCTATATCGAAGACGGCTCGGCGATCGACCGCGAGCTCTATCTTTCGGCGCTGGTCGACCGCGCGACGAGCCGGGTCGCTTTCATCGCCTCGACCGAGGGCGGCATGGACATCGAAGAGGTCGCGCACAATACCCCGGACCGGATCAAGACCTTCCAGATCGAGCCGGTCGTCGGCTATTCGCCCTATGTCGGGCTGGAGATCGCGACCGCGCTGAAGCTGAAAGGCGACGCGGCCAAGCAGGTCGGCGGCGTGATCAAGTCGCTCTATGACGCGGTGATCGCCAAGGACATGAGCCTGCTGGAAATCAATCCGCTGGTCCTGACCAAGGATGGTAAGGTGATCTGCCTCGACGCCAAGATCAATTTCGACGACAACGCGCTCTACCGCCACAAGGACATCCAGGCGCTGCGCGACCTCGACGAGGAAGACCCGATGGAGGTCGAGGCGAGCAAATACGACCTCTCCTACATCAAGCTCGACGGCGAGATCGGCTGCATGGTCAACGGCGCCGGCCTTGCCATGGCGACGATGGACATCATCAAGCTCTATGGCAGCGAGCCGGCGAACTTCCTCGACGTCGGCGGCGGCGCCAGCAAGGAAAAGGTGACGGCGGCGTTCAAGATCATCGTCTCCGATCCCAACGTGAAAGGCATCCTGGTCAACATCTTCGGCGGCATCATGAAATGCGACATCATCGCGGAAGGCATCATCGCCGCCGCGAAGGAAGTGTCGCTGAAAGTGCCTTTGGTCGTCCGTCTCGAAGGCACCAATGTCGAGCTCGGCAAGAAGATCCTGGCCGACAGCGGCCTTCCCATCGTCTCCGCCAACGACCTCGCGGACGCCGCGCAGAAGATCGTGAAAGCCGTGAAGGGTTCCAAGTAATGTCCATCCTCGTCGACAAGAACACGCGCGTCATCACCCAGGGCTTCACCGGCAACCAAGGCACCTTCCATTCCGAGCAGGCCATCGCCTATGGCACCAAGATGGTCGGCGGCACCTCGCCGGGCAAAGGCGGCACGACCCATCTGGGCCTTCCCGTGTTCGACACGGTGCGCGAGGCGGTCGAGGCGACCGGAGCCACGGCCAGCGCGATCTATGTGCCGCCGCCCTTCGCCGCCGACGCGATCCTGGAAGCCATCGACGCGGGCGTGCCACTGGTGGTCTGCATCACCGAAGGCATCCCGGTGCTCGACATGGTCAAGGTCAAGCGCGCGCTGTCGGGCTCCAAGACGCGGCTGATCGGGCCCAACTGCCCCGGCGTGATCACGCCCGGCGAGTGCAAGATCGGCATCATGCCCGGCCACATCCATCGCCGTGGCACGGTCGGCATCGTGTCGCGCTCCGGCACGCTGACCTATGAGGCGGTGGCGCAGACCACCGCCGTCGGCCTCGGCCAGACGACCTGCGTGGGCATCGGCGGCGATCCGGTCAAGGGCACCGAGCATATCGAAGTGCTGGAGATGCTGCTGGCGGACCCGGAAACCCAGAGCATCATCATGATCGGCGAGATCGGCGGCAGCGCCGAGGAAGACGCCGCCGATTTCATCAAGCACAACAAGGCCAAGAAGCCGATGGTCGGCTTCATCGCCGGCGTCACCGCCCCGCCCGGGCGCCGCATGGGTCACGCCGGCGCGATCATCTCCGGCGGCAAGGGCGACGCGAACTCCAAGATCGAGGCGATGAAGAGCGCCGGCATCCGTGTCTCTCCCAACCCCGCCGCGCTCGGCACGACGCTGGTCGAGCTGCTGGCCGGGAAATAGTCTCCAGCCCGATGCGTCCGGCGCATCGGGGGCCTGCGCAATCGCTTGAGGACGCGGCCGCGCCGCGCGGCTAGCGTTCTGCGCGATGGAAACGGATTCATCCCTCGGTTTCGCGGGGCTGGGCGTCATGGGCGAGGCCATGGCGCACAATCTTCTGCGTGCGCATCCGGGCCTCGTGGTCTGGAACCGGTCGGCGGACAAGACCGAAGCCTTGCGCGCATCGGGTGCGCATGTCGCGACGAATGCCGTGGATTTCTTCCGGCGCGCGCGCATCGCGATCCTCATGCTGGCGGACGGAATGGCGATCGACGCGGTTCTCGGTCGCGCCACGCCGGCTTTCGCCGGCACTGTCGCGGGCCATGTCGTCGTCCAGATGGGAACGGTGCCGCCGGATTATTCGCGCACGCTGGAAGCCGACATCCGCGCCGCGGGCGGCGCCTATGTCGAGGCGCCGGTCTCCGGCTCGCGTGGACCGGCCGAGACCGGCGAACTTGTCGTAATGCTGGCCGGAGATCCCGCGGCCGTCGCGCAAGTGCGGCCGCTGCTGGCGCCGATGTGTCGCGAGACGGTGCTGTGCGGCGCGGTGCCGAACGGCTTGACCATGAAGCTCGCGGTCAACCTCTATCTCCTGACGATGGTCGCGGGCCTCGCCGAAGCGGTGCATTTCGCGGAAGCGCATGGCCTCGACATGGAGCGGTTTCTCGCCGTGCTCGACGCCGGACCGATGGCGAGCGCGGTGTCGCGCGCCAAGGGCCGCAAGCTGGTGGCGCGCGACTTCGCGGTGCAGGCGGCGGCGCGCGACGTCCTCAAGAACAGCCGGCTGGTGGCCGCCGCGGCGCGGGCGGCCGGCATCGCGACGCCGCTGCTCGACGCCAGCGATGCACTCTATGGCGAGGCGGTGGCGCAAGGCCTGGGCGAAGCCGACATGGCGGCGGTCATCCGCGCCATCGAGGACCGGACGGCCGCCGCTCAGCCGCGCTCCACGATGGCCGGCTTGGCGTAGAACGCGTTGCGCAGGAACGTTTGCAGCGGCCGCTCGAGGAAATTGTACGACAGCGCGCCCAAACCGATCAGCACGACATAGAACGCCGCCAGCACCCAGCCCTGCATGAAGAATTGCGGTTCGAGATCGTAGCGGTTCGCGACCAGCGCCAGCGCGAGCTGCAGCGGGAAATGGATCAGATAGGTCGCATAGCTGATGTCGCCCAGAAAGCCGAGCCAGGGCCGCCGCTTCTGCCCGCGCTCGCGCATCGCCAGCGACAGGACGGTGAGCGGGCACAGCAACAGATCGAACACCAGCAAGAATCCGACATTGCCCTCCCCGCCGGCGAGCAATGGGCTGTCGAGATAGAGCAGCGCGGCCAGCGTCAGCCAGCCGGCGATGGCCGCCGTCGTCAGGCCGCGCGAGATCGCCCGGGCGCGCGCGTGTTCGCGCAAGGCCTGCCAGCAGGCGACCATGACGCCGCCCATGAAGAAGCCGATGACGCCGCGCGCGATGTGCTCGTCGAGCCAGAGCAGCGGCACGCCCATCAGCGCCAGCAACAGCGCGCGCCAGCCGGCGCGGACCCCGAGCCGGCAGGCGACGAAGAATACCGCGTAAAGCAGGCATTCGAGCGACACCGACCAGGCCGGGCCGTCGAAGCTCTGCGGCGCCAGCGGGTACCAGTTCTGCACCAGGAAAAGCTGCGCCAGGAAGTGCGGCGCATCGTTTGCGTCATAGATGAAGAACGCGCCGTTCTGCTGCCAGAAGGCGTACTGCATCGCCGCCACCGCCAGGAGCAGCGCAAGATGCAGCGGATAGAGCCGCGAGAAGCGCAGCAGCGCGAAGCGCCAGGCGCCGAGGCGGGCTTCGCGGATCGCCGCGCCGTAGAGCCAGAAGAACACGAAGCCGGAGAGCACGAAGAACAGGTCGACCGCGGCCCAGCCCTGCAGATAGAGCGGCTTGAACAGCCAGAATAGAGGCTGCTGGTCGCGGCTCCAACCCTCCATCCAGTCGCCGTCGATCGCGAAGAAATGCTGCCAGTGCCAGAACACGATCGACAGCGCGGCGATGCCGCGCAACGCGTCCAGCGAAGTCAGTCGCCTGGGTTCCATGCGCCGTCTTACCCCTGGGCGCGGCTCTTATCGAAATGAATTCGCGGTGACATTGATCGGGCGCAGGCCGTCAAAGGACTGTCGTAATTCGACGTCTTCACACCCATATTTAACCTCAAGAAGCGTTGAATTGGCGCCCCAACGGCGCTACCACGCCTCCCCACGGTTCATGCCCCAACGGAAAAGTGGCCCGACCCAAGAAGTCCCGCCCTAACATTTTGAAATGACAGACCAATCCCCGCCCGCCCGCCTCGCCCGCAGCTCCAACGAGTTGCTGGAGGCGACCTCCTTCCTGTCCGGCACCAACGCCGCCTTCGTGGAATCGCTCTACGGCCAGTATCTGGAGAACCCCGATGCGGTGGACCCGAGCTGGCGTGCCTATTTTTCGGGCCTTGGCCAGACGGCGCTCGACCCGGCCCAGCTCGGCCGCGGCCCGGAATGGCGGCGAGACAAGAAACCCCAATTGGAGAATGGCGATCTCGTCGGCGCCCTGACCGGCCAATGGCCGGCCCGCAAAGGCGTCACCAGCGAGGCCGACCTGCACAAGGCGGCGCAGGATTCGATCCGCGCCATCCAGCTCGTCCGCGCCTATCGCGTCATCGGCCATCTCGAGGCCGATCTCGACCCGCTGAAGATCACGCCCAGGCAGCCACATCCCCAGCTCGACCCGAATTTCTACGGGTTCCACACCGAAGACCTGGACCGCCCGATCTTCCTTGACGGCGTCATGGGATTGTCGACCTCGACGCCGCGCCAGGTGACGGACATCCTCAAGCGCACCTATTGCGGCCGCATCGGCTACGAGTTCATGCACATCAACGACGCCGAGCAGAAGGACTGGCTGCAGCGCCGCATCGAGGGGCCGGACAAGGAGATCGTGTTCTCGCCCGAAGGCAAGAAGGCGATCCTGAACAAGCTGGTCGAGGCGGAAGGCTTCGAGAAGTTCGCCAGCCTGCGCTTCCTCGGCACCAAGCGGTTCGGCCTGGACGGCGGCGAGGCGATGATCCCGGCGCTGGAGCAGATCATCAAGCGCGGCGGCCAGCTCGGCGTGCAGGAGATCGTCATCGGCATGGCCCATCGCGGCCGGCTGAACGTGCTCGCCAATGTGATGTCCAAGCCCTATCGCCAGCTGTTCCACGAATTCTCCGGCGGCAGCGCCAATCCGGAAGAAGTTCAAGGCTCGGGCGACGTGAAGTATCATCTCGGCGCCTCGTCCGACCGCGGCTTCGACAACCACAACGTCCATCTGTCGCTGACCGCCAACCCGTCGCATCTCGAAGCATCGGATCCCGTCGTGCTGGGCAAGGCGCGCGCCAAGCAGCAGCAGCGCGAGGACAATACCGAGCGCACCAGCGTGCTGCCGCTTCTGCTGCATGGCGACGCGGCTTTCGCTGGCCAGGGCGTCGTGGCGGAATGCTTCGCGATGAGCGGAACCAAGGGCTTCAAGACCGGCGGCACGATCCACTTCATCATCAACAACCAGATCGGTTTCACGACCTCGCCGGCGTTCTCGCGCTCCTCGCCCTATTGCACCGACATCGCGCTGATGGTGCAGGCGCCGATCTTCCATGTGAACGGCGACGATCCGGAGGCCGTGGTGCATTGCGCCCGCATCGCCACCGAATTCCGCCAGCTGTTCCACAAGGACGTGGTGATCGACATGGTGTGCTACCGCCGCTTCGGTCACAACGAGACGCTGGAGCCGACCTTCAGCCAGCCCCTGATGTACAAGGCGATCAAGGATCATCCGACGACCTTGCAGATCTACGCCAAGAAGCTGGTCGACGAAGGCACGCTGACCCAGGCCGAGGCCGAGGCGATGAGCAAGGCCTTCGTCGCCCGCCTCGACGAGGAACTGGCCGCCTCCAAGACCCATAAGCCGGAACAGGCCGATTGGCTCGACGGCCGCTGGTCGGGCCTGGGCGTCGCGCCCAAGGGCGACCGCCGCGGCGACACCGCCGTGCCGCTCGACGTCGTGCGCGAGGTCGGCGCGGCGCTGACCCGCCTGCCCGAAGGCTTCAGCCTGCACAAGACGGTGGCGCGCAGCCTCGAAGCCAAGGACGCGATGTTTGCCTCCGGCGAGGGCTTCGACTGGGCGACGGCCGAAGCGCTCGCCTTCGGCACGCTGATGCTCGAAGGCATGCCGATCCGGTTTTCCGGCCAGGATTCGACCGAGGGCACGTTCTCGCAACGCCATGCCGCGCTGGTCGATCAGCAGACCGAGAAGCGCTACTACCCGCTGGCCAACATCCGCGACGGCCAGGCGAATTTCGAGATCATCGACTCGCTGCTTTCCGAAGAGGCCGTGCTCGGCTTCGAATACGGCTATTCCTCCGCGGAGCCCAAGGCGCTGACGCTGTGGGAAGCGCAGTTCGGCGACTTCGCCAACGGCGCGCAGGTCATCATCGATCAGTTCATCGCCTCGGGCGAAACCAAGTGGCTGCGCATGTGCGGCCTCGTGATGCTCCTGCCGCACGGCTACGAAGGCCAGGGCCCCGAACATTCGTCGGCCCGGCTCGAGCGCTATCTCCAGCTCTGTGCCCAGGACAACATCCAGGTCGCCTATTGCACGACGCCGGCGAATTACTTCCATGTCCTGCGCCGCCAGATGCACCGGCCGTTCCGCAAGCCGCTGATCCTGATGACGCCGAAATCGCTGCTGCGCCACAAGAAGTGCACCTCGTTCCTGGCCGATTTCGGTCCCGGCTCGTCCTTCCATCGCGTGCTGCGCGACCAGACCGAGTCCGTGCCGGGCGCCTGGACGACCAAGCTGGCCGAGGACCGCGAGATCAAGCGGGTGATCCTGTGCAGCGGCAAGGTCTATTTCGACCTGATGGAGGCGCGCGACAAGCTGAACGAAAGCGGCGTGTACATCCTGCGGCTGGAGCAGCTCTATCCCTTCCCGGAAGGCCCGCTGGCGCTGGAGCTGAACCGCTTTCCCAAGGCCGACATCGTCTGGTGCCAGGAAGAGCCGCAGAACCAGGGCGCCTGGACCTTCGTGCGCCCCCGCATCGAGCAGACCATCGCCCAGTTGGGCGGCACGGCCAGCCCGCGCTATGTCGGGCGGCCCGAATACGCCTCGACCGCGGCCGGCCTGATGAGCCAGCACAACGCCGAACTGAAGGCCTTCCTCGCCGAAGCGCTGACATTGTGAGTAAGCCGTCATCACCCCGTATCCGGACGACCTATTTTGTCATGGCGATACAAAATGGGTCGCGCGGACGAGCCGGGCGATGACGAAATAGGTTAGAGTGAAACTGTTCACACCGAACTCCGCGTCCTCCGCGGCTCCGCGTGAACCCTCTTGGTGAGAAACCTCCGATGAGCATCGAAATCAAAGTTCCCGCCATGGGCGAATCGGTCACCGAAGCCACGGTGGCGCGCTGGTTCAAGAAGGAGGGTGAGGCCGTCGCCCGCGACGAGCCGCTGCTCGAACTGGAGACCGACAAGGTCACGGTCGAGGTGCCCTCGCCCGCCGACGGGTCGCTCGAATCCATCTCGGTCAAGGAAGGCGACACGGTCCAGGTCGGCGCCCTGCTCGGCGCCATCGCCGAAGGCGCCAAGGGCAAGGCTTCCGCGACGCCCGCCAAGAACCCGCAGGCTGCGGCGCCCAAGCCGGCGCCTGCTCCAGCTCCCAAACCGGCACCCGCGCCGAAGGTCGAGCCGCCGAAGCCGGCTCCCGTCGCCGCCGCGCCTATCGTTGCCGCGCCCGTCATGCCCGCCACGCGCCGGATCGCGGAAGAGAGCGGCGTCGATCTGTCGACCCTCGCCGGCAGCGGCCGCGACGGCCGCGTGCTGAAAGGCGACGTGCTTGAAGCGCTGGAGGCCCGCGCCGCCGAGCGTAGCGCGCCGCGCCCTGCCCCCGCGCCGGTGCATGCCGGCCCGCGCCCGCGCGCCGACCGCGAAGAGCGCGTGACGATGAGCCGCCTGCGCAAGACCATCGCGCTGCGCCTCAAGGAATCGCAGAACACCGCCGCCCAGCTCACGACCTTCAACGAGGTCGACATGAGCCACGTCATGGCCCTGCGCACGGAATACAAGGACAGCTTCGAGAAGAAGCACGGCGTGCGCCTCGGCTTCATGGGCTTCTTCGTCAAGGCCTGCATCGCGGCGCTCAAGGAGCTGCCCAACGTCAACGCCGAACTCGAAGGCGACGACGTCGTCTACAAGAACTACTACGACATCGGCGTGGCGGTCTCGACCGAGCGCGGCCTTGTCGTGCCGGTTGTGCGCGACGCCGACCTGCTGTCACTTGCCGGGATCGAGGCGAAGATCCACGACTACGGCCTGCGCGCCCGCGACAACAAATTGAAGCTTGAGGAGCTCCAGGGTGGCACCTTCACGATCACCAATGGCGGGGTGTTCGGCTCCCTGATGTCGACCCCGATCCTGAACACGCCGCAGTCCGGTATCCTCGGCATGCACAAGATCCAGCCGCGCCCGGTGGCGGAGGACGACAAGGTCGTGATCAAGCCGATGATGTATCTGGCGCTGTCCTACGACCACCGCTTGGTCGACGGCCGCGAAGCGGTGACCTTCCTGGTGCGCGTGAAGGAAAACCTGGAAGACCCGCAGCGCTTGCTGCTGGATATCTGAATAGCCATTCTCTCTTCGATCGACGGAGGGAAGATATGGATCAGTTCTGGATCGAGACACTCGTCAATGCGTTTCCTATGCTCCTGCTCATCGCGGTGTGGGTTGGCTTCATGGTCATGTGGCGGCGCGGCGGATTTCAATCGAAATACCAAGCCGCCTATCTGGAGCAGATGAGGGCGCAGGTCGCGGCGCTGGAACGCATAGCTGCGGCGATCGAGAAAAGCCCCTAAGCCACCCGCTTGTCCATCATCTCGAGCTTGGCGATCTCGACATGGGCGCGCAGCTCGATCTCGTCGAGCACGCCTTGCAGCTTGGGATCGTTGAACTGGTCGTGGCGGCGGGTCACCGCGTTGGCGAGGCGGTTGAGCGTCGTGCGCGGCACGCCGCCGGCAAGCAACCCGTCACGGATTTCGTCGAGCATATCGAGCAGCTTCTCGCCATGCGCCGCGGCCTTGGACTTGCCGTCGGTGGAATCGTCCATGCCCTGCAGCATCAGGATGGAATCGAGCGCGCCGATCGGGCCGGGGCCGCTCACCACCGCGCCGCGGGTTTCGCCCGCGTCGGAGACCTGGAACGAGGACGAAGTGCCGGACGCGCCCTTGGCGACGCGGCGCACCGTGCTCGTTTCGATCCTTCTGGGTCCGTTGATCTCCATGGGCCCCTCGTCCCATTGCGACACACGAACTTCGCAGATTGTGGTTAAGGAAGGGATAATTACCCTCCCGCAAGCGGGAGTGTTAGGCCCTGTGATACGGGTGCCCGGCCAATATCGTCAGCGCGCGGTAGATCTGCTCGCTCAGCATCGCGCGCACCATCAGATGCGGCCAGGTCTGCGGACCGAAGGCGAGGCTGCGACCGGCTTTCCGACCCGGCAGCGGCGCCAGCCCATCCGGCCCGCCAATCACGAAGACCAAGTCGCGTGTGCCGGCATCGCGCAGTGCGCCCAGCATCTCGGCAAAATCCTCGCTCGTCATGCCCTTGCCCTTGGCGTCGAGCAGGATCACATGCGCGCCCTCTGGCACGCGGCGGGCCAGCCGCTCGGCCTCGTCCGCCATGCGCTTCGCCGTTTCGCGTTCCTTGGAGACCGCCAGCTCGTCGCAGCTGACGGCGGTGAAGCCCATGCGGCGACCCATCGCCAGCGCGCGACCGACGAAATCGTCCGTCAGCGCGCCTTCCTGCGTGCCGCGCGCGAAACCGACCGCGAGGATGTGCAGGCGCATGGCGGATCAGGCCCGGCTGCGCCGGGGCTCTTCGACCGACCACATGCTTTCGAGATTGTAGTAGTCGCGCACTTCGGGCCGGAAGATATGGACGATCACGTCGCCGGCATCGACCAGAACCCAGTCGCCCTGCTGCGCGCCGTTGACCGGCCGCGTGCCGTAGCCGGCATCCTTCAGCCGGCGCGCCAGATGTTCCGCGATCGCGGCGACGTGGCGCGACGAGCGTCCGCTCGCCACGACTATTGCGTCCGCAAGAGACGAACGCCCGCCCATGTCGATGGTCACGATATCCTCGGCCTTGTCGTCTTCCAGCGAGGCGCGGATGCGCTCAAGCAGCGCCGGATCGGCCGCCTCAACCGTGCTCACGGCGCTCGGCGCTTCGGGCGCGGCCTTCTTGGTTTTCTTGACGGCGGGTTTCTTCGCCGCCGCTTTGCGCTTGGGCGCGGGCTTCTTGGCGGCCTTAACGGTCTTGGCGGTCAGTGGTCTTTCTCCATCACGAAACCCAGCCTATCACGCGGGCAACACGCCGACAAAGCCCTCCGAATAGAGCTGCGAGGCGCGGATCGCGGTCGCGCTCTGCGCATTGCGCCTGCCTTCCAGGATGACGATGGCCGGCGCCCGCCGAAGGCACAGCCGCTTTTCATGCCGGACCTGGCCGAACCGCTGGATCGGCTTGGCAGAGCGCATCGCCATCACGGTTCCCGGCCGCTGGATCACCGCGATGGGCACGCGCCGGGCGAAATCGGCCCAGCGATGCCAACGGCGGAAAATCTGCAGATTGTCGCTGCCCATCAGCCAGGTGAATTTCACCTGCGGGAACCGCTTCTGGAGCGCCCGCAGCGTGTCGAAGGAATAGTGCGTGCGGAAATCGTGTTCGATGTCCATCACCACGATGCGCGGATGGCGCGCCACGATCCGGGCGGACCGCACCCGCTCGGCGAGCGGCGCCATGCCGTGGGTCGGCTTGAGCGGATTCTGCGGCGTGACCAGCCACCAGACATAATCGAGGCCGAGCCGCTTCAGCGCCACCTCGCTGACATGGACATGGCCCTCATGCGCCGGATTGAACGAGCCGCCCAGCAGGCCGATGCGCAGTCCCGGTGCCACCGGCCCCGGCGGGCGCACCCAGTTGGCGTGCGGTCGTTCCAGCTTTGTCTTCACGGCCGGATCTGCCCCGTTCCACGCACGATGTATTTGAAGGTCGTGAGCTGCTCCACCCCGACGGGACCGCGCGCGTGCAGCTTGCCCGTGCCGATGCCGATTTCCGCCCCCATGCCGAACTCCGCGCCGTCGGCGAATTGCGTCGAGGCGTTCCACAGCACGATGGCCGAGTCGAGCGCCGAAAGGAACCGCTCCGCCGCCGCCTTGTCTTCTGTGACGATGCTTTCCGTGTGGTGCGAGCCGTACTTTTCGATATGCGCGATGGCGTCCTCAACGCCATCGACGACCTTCGCCGCGATCACCGCATCGAGATATTCCGTGGACCAGTCTTCGTCGTTGGCGGCCTTGGCATCGGGAAACGCGGCACGCACCGCTGCGTCGGCACGAATTTCGCAGCCGGCTTTCGCGAGATCGTTCAGAACCACGATGCCCAGCGTCGGCAATATCGCGCGGTCGATGAGCAGCGTCTCCGCCGCGCCGCAAACGGATGTCCGCCGCATCTTCGCGTTCACCGCGATGGCGCGTGCCTTCGCCGGATCGGCGGCGGCGTGGATATAGACGTGGCAGACACCTTCCAGATGCGCCAGCACCGGCACCCGCGCCTCGGCCATCACGCGGCCGGTCAGCCCCTTGCCGCCGCGCGGGATGATGAGGTCGATGACGCCGCCGAGGCCTTCGAGCATCAATCCGACCGCCTCACGGTCCGTGGTCGGCACGCGCGTGATCGCGGCTTCGGGCAGGCCGGCGGCGCGCAGCCCTTCGAGCATCGCCGCATGGATGGCCGCGGACGAATGCGCCGAATCCGAACCGCCGCGCAGGATGCAGACATTGCCGGATTTCAGACAGAGCGCGCCGGCATCCGCCGTTACATTGGGCCGGCTCTCATAGATCATCCCGATGACGCCGATGGGCGTGGCGATGCGCGCAATGTCGAGTCCGCTGGGCACCATCCAGCGCGCCATCTCGCGGCCGACAGGATCGGGTAGCGCGGCCACGTCTTCGACGCCCTGCGCCATCGCTTCGACCCGCTTGTCGTCCAGCGTTAGGCGGTCGAGCAGCGCCGCCGTCAGGCCGGACAATTTTCCCGCCGCGATGTCCTTCGCGTTGGCCGCGAGAATATCGCCCTTGCGGGCGTGGATCGCGGCGGCGGCGGCGAGCAGGGCCTTGTTTTTCGTCTCGGTCGAGGCTTCGCGCATGGCGCGCGTCGCTTCCTTCGCGGCGGCGCCCAGCGCCAGCATGTTCTCGCGCAAACTCACGACACGCTCGCCGTCAGCGCGAGGTCGTCGCGATGGATCATCTCGTCGCGGCCGCGATAGCCGAGGATCGCCTCGATCTCCGCCGTGCGCTTGCCGGCGATACGTTCGGCATCCGCCGCGCCATAGGCGGCCAGACCGCGTGCGATCTCGCGGCCCTGCTGGTCCTTCACCAGCACGGCGTCGCCGCGCTGGAAGCGGCCGTCGATCTGGCGAATGCCGGCGGGCAGGAGGCTCTTGCCGTCGGCCAGAGCGCGGGCCGCACCCGCATCGATGATCAGCGTGCCTTCCGGCTTGAGGACGCCCGCGATCCAGCGCTTGCGCGCGGCCGCCGGCGTGCCGCTGGCGGCGAAGCGCGTACAGCGCTCGCCATTGCGGATCGCGGCGACGGGATGATTGGTCTTACCTTTGGCAATGATGACCTCGCAGCCCGCCGCGGTCGCGATCTTCGCCGCGGCAAGTTTGGACGCCATGCCGCCGCGCCCCAGCCCCGATACGGACTCGCCCGCCATGCTTTCGATCTGCGGCGTGATCGCGGACACATCGGGAATGTGACGTGCCTCGGAATTGCGCGTGGGATCGGCGCTGTAGAGTCCGTCGACGTCGGACAACAGAATGAGGCGGTCCGCCCCCATCATGCTGGCGACGCGCGCCGCCAGCCGGTCGTTATCGCCATAGCGGATCTCCGCCGTCGCCACCGTGTCGTTCTCGTTGATCACCGCGACGCTGCCGAGTTCGATCAGCGTCTTCAGCGTGGCGCGCGCATTCAGATAACGGTTGCGCTGCTCGGTATCGCCGAGCGTCAGAAGCACCTGCGCCGCGACGATGCCCTCGCCCGCCAGAATATCGGCATAGGCTTCCGCCAGCCGCACCTGCCCCGCCGCCGCCGCCGCCTGGCTTTCTTCAAGCCGGAGTGGCCCGGATTTCAATTTCAGCGCGCGCCGCCCCAGCGCGATGGCACCGGACGATACAAGCAAGATGTTCTTGCCGGCCCGCTTCAACTCGGCGACGTCGGCGCATAGCGATTTCAGCCAGTAGCGGCGCAGCTCACCGCTCTCCGCATCGACCAGCACGGCGGAGCCGACCTTGACGACGATGAGCCTGGCGGCGGCGAACGGATCGGTCACGGAGACCATTCCTGCTTGGCGGCCTTGATCTGCGCCTTCTTCGGCGCACGGCGCTTGACGATCTCCTTCGCCACGGCGCGCAGCACCTCGTCGATGCCCGCGCCGGTCACACCGGAGATCACGAACGCCTTGTTGCCGCAGGCCTTCTCCAGCGCGGCGCGCTTCTTGGCCAGCGCGGCCTTCGGGATCGCGTCCGCCTTGTTCAGCGCCACGATCTCCGGCTTGTCTTCCAGCCCATGGCCATAGGCTTCGAGTTCGGCGCGGATCGTCTTGTAGGTCCTGGCGATGGCGCTTTCGGTGCCGTCGATCAGGTGCAGGATCACGTTGCAGCGTTCGGCATGGCCGAGGAACTTGTCGCCCAGGCCAGTGCCCTCATGCGCGCCCTCGATCAGGCCAGGCAGATCGGCCAGCACGAAATCGGTGGAATCGATCTTCACCACCCCGAGCTGCGGCTCCAGCGTAGTGAACGGATAGTCGGCGATCTTCGGCCGCGCCGCGGAGACGCGGGAAAGAAATGTCGACTTGCCGGCGTTCGGCATGCCGATCAGGCCCGCATCGGCGATCAGCTTCAGCTTGAGGATGACGATCTTTTCCTCGCCCGGCTGGCCGGGGTTGGCATGGCGCGGCGCCTGGTTGGTCGAGCTCTTGAAGTGCGCGTTGCCGAAGCCGCCATTGCCGCCGCGCAGCAGCTTCACGCGCTGGCCGACCGTCGCCAGATCGGCGATCAATGTCTCGCCGTCCTCTTCATAGACCTGCGTGCCGGGCGGCACTTTCATCAGCGCGTCGTCGCCATGCCCGCCGGTCATCTCCTTGCCGAGGCCGGGAAAGCCGTTCTTGGCGCGGACATGCTGCTGGAAGCGGTAGTCGATCAGCGTGTTGAGGTTTTCGACCGCCTCAACCCAGACATCGCCACCCTTGCCGCCATTGCCGCCCCAGGGGCCGCCATATTCGATGTACTTCTCGCGGCGGAACGCGACGCAGCCGTTACCGCCGTGCCCGGATTGGATATAGACCTTCGCCACATCGAGGAATTTCATTAGGTCCCCCTTTCCTCTCCCGCTTGCGGGAGAGGACGCAAAATCCTGCACTTAGCGAAGCTAAGTGCTTGGATTTTGCTGGTGAGGGGAAGGGCCGCGCGACGGGCCCTCACCCGACCGATGCTGCGCATCGGTCGACCTCTCCCGCAAGCGGGAGAGGTTATCGGGGCGATATCGGGCGCGTGAAATAGGAGCGTCATGCCGCCTTCTTTCGCGCAAATTGCTCGCGCGTCAACTGCGCCCGGTTGGAGAGCACTTCGCAGCCCCGCGCCAGGCAGCGGACGCGCGCCACGCCCGCGATGGCGAAGCCCAGCTTGTGCAGAACCGCGCCGGAGGCCGGATTGTCGTCGAACCAGCCGGCCGTCAGCCGCTCCGCCCCCCTGTCCTCGAAGGCGAAGCGCATCACCGGCCGCGCCGCTTCCGTGGCGTAGCCCTGGCCCCAATAGGGCCGGCCGTACCAATAGCCGAACTCCCAGGCGCCGTTCGGGCCGCGGTCGGCCGCGCACAGCCCGATCAGCGCGCCGTCCATCGCGCGCGTGACCGCGAAGCTGTAGCCGGTGCCGTCCTGCCGCTCCCGATCGATGCGCACAAGCGCCTCGCGGAACAGCGTTTCGGTGAACGGATGCGCCACCAGGCGCAGGTTCTTGGCCACGTCGTAGTCGTTCAGGATCGCCACGAAGGCCGGCATGTCGGTCAAGGTCGGCGGCCGCAGGATCAGCCGCTGCGTCGTCGGATGGAAGCTCATGCCACCCTCCTGACGAGATAGGCCTCGCGGCTCAGCGTCACCTCGTTGCAGCCGATCTCCATGCCGCGCGCCAGGCAGCGGCGCTTCGTGAAGCCCCTGGGCACGCAGCCGAGCTTGGCGAGCACGTTGCCGGAGCGCGGATTGTCGTGGAACCAGCCGGCCCACACGAGTTGCGCCTCCAATTCGTCGAAGGCGAAGGCGATCAGCCGCCGCGCCGCCTCGGTCGCGTAACCCTGCCGCCAGAAAGGCTTGCCCAGCCAATAGCCGAACTCGTAGCCGTCGTCGCGCAGGTGCAATCCGATGCTGCCCATGTAGACGGAGTCCGCCTTTCGCGTGATCGCGAATACGAAATCGGTGTCCCGCTTCTCGTCCAGCCGTGCCAGAAAGGCCTCACCGTCCGTCGCGGTGTAGGGATGGGGCATCGTGGAGAGATTCTTGGCGACCTCGTAGTCGTTCGCCAGCGGCACGATCGCGGGAATGTCGCGCCGCTCGGGTCGGCGTAACAGCAGTCTCTCGGATTCCAGAAAGCCTGATTCAGTTGAGCACATGGCACGTCCCTCCGTGGAGGGACGAAAAAAGGGAGCTGGCGGACCATCTCCCTCCTGATAACGGGCCGCCGATTTCTCGGGCGGCCTATGTCTTCAGCCGCCTATTCCGCTGCGCTCTTCGTCGCCGGATTCTGCGCGTTAATCACCGATACGTAGGTGCGGCGCTTGAAGCCCTGGCGGAACGCGACCTGGCCGTCGGTAAGCGCGAAGAGCGAATGGTCCTTGCCCATGCCGACGCCTTCGCCGGCCCAGAACTTGGTGCCGCGCTGGCGCACGATAATGTTGCCGCCCGCGACCTTCTCGCCGCCGAACAGCTTCACGCCGAGCATCTTGGGGTTCGAGTCGCGACCGTTGCGCGAGGAACCGCCTGCTTTCTTGTGTGCCATGACCCTAGTCCTTCGAAACCGTTCTTTAAGCCGCCAAGATCGCCGTGACCTTCACCTTGGTGAAGGGCTGGCGATGACCGCGCTTGCGATGGGTGTTTTTGCGCCGCTTCTTCTTGAAGGCGACGACCTTGGGGCCCTTGCCCTGTTCGAGGATTTCGCAGGCGACCGAGGCGCCGGCCACCAAGGGCGCGCCATGGGTGAGCGTGTCGCCGCTCAGCAGCAGAACCTCGCCGATGGTCAGCGTCGAGCCGACGTCGCCGCCGACCTTCTCGATGGTCAGGACGTCGTCCTTGGCCACTTTGTACTGCTTGCCGCCGGTGCGGATAACCGCGAACATGACTTAAGTCCTTGAATATATGTGTGTTCCCGCCGAACTCGGAGTCTTCGGGAGCCGCGCAATATACTGAGGGGCGCCTCTGGGTCAAGCGGTAGGCGGAAATATCCCTGCCTGCGGCGCCGCCGCGTGAAACCGAAGGTGCCCGTTCGCGTTGTGCATTGCAGTAAGGGGCCAATCTGGATGCATAAATATTCAATAGCCGCCGCGGGGCTGGTGGTCCTGTGCCTGCCGGGCCTGGCTGCCGCCGCGCCGGCCGAGGATAGCCGCTCCGGGGCGCTGTCGATCCAGTTCGAGAACGACATCTTCTTCAACACCGACCAGCATTACACCAACGGCGTCGCGCTGAATTACACGACCGCGCCGCAGGACACACCGGATTGGCTGGCGAATTTCGCGCATCATTTGCCGTTCTTCGAAAGGACCGGCGAAGTGCGGACGAGCTACGCGCTGGGCCAGGACATCTTCACGCCCCGGCGAACCGGCCTCCTCGTGCCCGACCCCACGGACCGCCCCTATGCGGGATATCTCTATGTCGGCCTCGGCATCCTTTCGAAGTCGGACACCCATCTCGATCAGGCCGAGCTCCAGCTCGGCGTCGTCGGGCCCGCCTCGCTGGGAGAGGACGCGCAGAACTGGGTGCATACCGTCATCGGCGACCGCAAGGCGCTCGGCTGGCACTACCAGCTCCGCGACGAGCCGGTCGCGAACGTCTTCTACGAGCGGAGCTGGAAGCTCATTCCGCCCAAATCGATTCTCGGCCTGTTTGTCGACCTGGAGCCGCATGCCGGCTTTGCGGCGGGCAACGCCTATGACTATGCGAACGCCGGCGCGATGGTGCGGCTGGGCATCAACCTGCCCGACGACTTCGGGCCGCCACGGCTCGAGCCCAGCCTGCCGGGCAGCAGCTTCTTCGAGCCCAACGGCGCGATCAGCGCCTACGCCTTCGCCGGCGTGGACGGACGCGCGGTGGGCCGCAACATCTTCCTGGACGGCAACAGCTTCGAGGCGAGCCGCAGTGTCGACAAGCGAATCCTGGTCGGCGATGTCCAGATCGGCGCGGTCGTGCAACTGGGCGGGACCCGGCTTTCCTTTACCCATGTCTTCCGAACCAAGGAATTCAGCACCCAGGCTTCCGCCGACCAGTTCGGCTCGGTCGACCTGACCTTCCGGCTTTAGGCTTACGGCGGCGGGCTTGGCGTTCGCCGCGCGCCGCGCAAAATTGAGCCATGACGACGGGACTCACGCACCGGCTGGCGCGGCCGGACGATATCGCGGTTCTGAAGCCGCTGATGGACCGCGCCATCGGCGAGCTTCTCGAGCCCTTCCTGCCGCCCGAGGCCGTGGCCGCGTCGTTCTCCATCATGGGGCTCGACACCCAGCTGATCGCCGACGGGACCTATTTCGTCGTTGCTTGTGGCGGCACCGTCGCCGGCTGTGGCGGCTGGAGCCGGCGCGCCACGCTGTTCGGCGGCGATCATTCGGCCGGCCGTGACGCGGCCCTGCTCGATCCCCGGAAGGACGCGGCGCGGGTGCGCGCGATGTATACCGACCCGGCCTTCGCGCGGCGCGGCATCGGAAGATTGATCCTCGAACTGTGCGAGCAGGCGGCGGCGCGCGAAGGCTTCGCGCGCGTCGAACTCGCCGCGACGCTGGCGGGCGAGCCGCTCTACCGCGCCTGCGGCTATTTCGTCATCGAAGCCTTCGAGAGCGACACGCCGTCTGGCGTGCGCGTGCCGCTGATCCGCATGGGGAAAGAGATCTCATCTTCCTCCTAAGACGCCGGATCTTCCTTCTTTGGGCGCCGGAGTTTCAGCACGCCCACGATCCCCGCCACGAGCAGGGCGAGGCCGACATAGAAGCAGGTCATCTTCACATTCGTGGCGATGAACGCGGCATAGGCGGTCGAATCCGTGGCGCCGCCCAGCAGCATGGAGAATTCGAGCGCATTCTCCGCCGCGTCGGCCAGCGCGCCGAGCAGAGGCACGAAACCCAAATAGTCGATGGCGCGCCGCGCCAGGCCGCGCTTGGGCGCGAAAGCCTCGCGCGCCAGGATCGCCGAGAAATAGAACGACATCGCGTAGAGCGGCATGAAGAGATAGTCGAAACCGAGCCCGAAGCCGGCCGCCGCGGCGTGCGGCCGCGCGATCCAGGCGGCGAACACCCGCTTGAAGCCCAGCGCGCTGGACGCGCTCTGCAGATCGACGGTGCCGAAACCGGTCTGCGCCTTCAGCGTCTGGTCGGTGATGGCAAGGATCGCGAAGGCAACAATCGCCAGAAGCGTCGTCCACACCCAAAGCCGTATCAAGGAACTCAGCCGCATGCCGCCACCCTCCCCGCATGTTTGCGGATGATAGCCCGCGCCGCTACATATCCGCCATGCGGACCCCACGCGACGTCCTTTACAATTTCCATTGGATCGTGCCGGGCGAAGCGGCGCGCGCGGCGCAGGCCTGGGCGGGAGCGCTGGGACCTTTCCTGACCCGCAACGGCATCCGCGCGATGATCAATCTGCGCGGCCCCAATCCGAAATACGGCTGGTGGCGCGGCGAGAAAAGCGTGACGCAGGCGCGCGGCGTCGCCCATCTCGACACGACGCTCGATTCGCGCCACCTGCCGACCCGGGCGATGCTGGTCGCGCTGATCGAGGCGTTCGACGCGGCGCCCAAGCCGTTCCTCGTCAAATGCTCCGGCGGGCAGGACCGCACCAGCCTGGCGGCGGCGCTCTATCTCCTGCATCGGGGCGGCTGGAGCGCGATGGCGCCGGCGCGGGCGCAATTCGCCCGCTGGCCCTATCTGCATTTTCCGAAGCCGGAACAGCGCTGGCTGCGCCACTTCATCGAATTCGCGCAGGACGATGCCGAGGGCATTCCCATCGCGAATTGGATCCGCTCGGTTTACACGCCGGAGCGCCTGCGCGACTGGCTGGCGGCACGGGGCCGGAGCGACACGTTCAAGGCGATCTTCGAGAAGCCCGCGCCGGCCAACCGCTGGCAATGGTGAGGCCGCTGGCGCTGGCGCCCGGCGTGGCCCTGTGGCGCGAATACTTTTCCCGCGAAAGCCAGCGGACCCTGCTCGCCGACGTGCTGGCGCGTGTCGAGGCGGCGCCGTTCTACAAGCCGGTCATGCCGATATCGGGCAAGCCGTTCTCGGTCGAGGAGACCAATTTCGGGCCGCTGGGCTGGGTGTCGGATCGCGCAGGCTATCGCTATGCGCCACGCCATCCGTACACGGGCCATCCATGGCCGGATATCCCGCCTGCGCTGCTGAAGCTGTGGGATGCGGTCGCGGACTTTCCCGCGCCGCCGGAGTGCTGCCTGGTCAATCTCTATCGCGGGTCCGCGAAAATGGGCGCGCACCAGGATCGTGACGAGCAGGCGACCGAGGCGCCGGTGGTCTCGGTCTCACTGGGCGACGAGGCGCTGTTCCGCTTCGGCGGCACGATCCGCAAGGGACCGACCCAGAGCATCACGCTGTCGTCCGGCGACGTGCTCGTCTTCGGCGGACCGGCCCGGCTGATGTTCCACGGCATAGACCGCGTCATCGCCGGCAGTTCCCAGCTCGTCCCCGGCGGCGGGCGGATAAACCTGACTCTGAGGCGTATCACCCAAATAAAATGACGCCCGGTTGGGGGGCCAACCGGGCGCCGGATGCGCCGTTACGCGCTGGTGCCGGGAGGGGATGACCGGCACCGGTGAAGGATGTCACCCGGCTTGCGAGCGGGGGGGCAGTGCTTGCCAGGCGATGTTTCATCCTTCGATAAGCAAGCTATGCATCGAAGCCACACATTGCAAGATTTTTTTCGCGGAAAGCGAAAACTGCATTATTTTTAATGACAGAGATAAATCTGCAACAATGTTTGAGGTGCCATCAAGCCGGAATTCGGGGCGTTTTCGTGACCCGGCGCAGAGCTCCTACGTAGTTTCCCTCATCCTCACGCGGGCGCGATCCTGCCGCAATCATTGGCCGTACGATCGACGGCATTTTTCAGTTTCGCCACGATCTCCTCGATCTCGCTCTCGGAAACCACCAGCGGCGGCGCCAGCACCATCGTGTCGCGGATCGCGCGGCAGACGAGCCCGTCGTTGAAGCAGTGGTTGCGGCAAAGCGTGCCGATGTTCCCCGGATCGGGAAAGAATTTGCGCTCCTTCCTGTCGCGCACGAGCTCCACCGCCGCGAGCAGTCCCTCGCCGCGCACCTCGCCGACGATGGGATGATCCGCGAAGGTCTCCGCCAGGCGCCGCTGCAGATAGGGACCGATCGACGTTTTCACGCGCGACACCAGACCGGCCGTCTCGATCACTTCGAGGTTCTTGAGCGCCACGGCGCAGGCCACCGGATGGCCGGAATAGGTGAAGCCGTGCACCAGTTCCTCATTGGCATTGAGGATCGTGTCGGCCATGCGCTCGCCCAGTGAGATCGCCGAGATCGGCTGGTAGCCGGAGGACAATCCCTTGGCCATCGTCAGGATGTCGGGCGCGATCCCGTAAGTCTGCGCCCCGAACCATTCGCCGGTGCGGCCGAAGCCGGTGATGACCTCGTCCAGATGCAGCAGTACGTCGTAGCGGGCGCAGATGCGCTGCACTTCTTGCCAATAGGTCGGCGGCGGGAAGATCAGCCCGCCCGCGCCCTGCACCGGCTCCGCCGAGAAGGACGCGACGCTATCCGGCCCCAGTTCCAGGATCTTCTTTTCCAGCTTCCCGGCGATCAGCAGGCCGAACTCGGCCGGCGCGATGTCGCCATAACCGGCCTCCTTCGCGCCGTACCAATAGGGCGCCGGCACCTTCTCGAAGCCGGGCAGCGGCAGGTCCCATTGCGGATGCATCGGTGTCAGCCCCGACAGCGACGCCGCCGCCAGGGTCACGCCGTGATAGGCGTAGTCGCGCGACAGATGGATCTTCTTGTCGGGCCTGCCCTTCAGGTTCCAGTAATAGCGGATCAGCTTGAGCGCGGTGTCGTTCGCCTCCGAGCCGGAATTGGCGAACAGGATGCGCTCATGGCCGTCCGGCAGCAGCGTCGCCAGCTTCGCGGCGAGCTCGATGGTCCAGGGATTCGAGGTCTTGAAGAAGTGGTTGTAGTAGGGAAGCGTGCGCAGCGCTTCGCAGCCCGCCTCGGCCAATTCCTCGTTGCCGTAGCCGACCTGCACGCACCACAGGCCGGACATGCCGTCGATGATCTTCCCGCCCTCGCTGTCCCACAGATAGACGCCCTTGCCGCGCGTGATGACGCGCACGCCCTCCGCATTGAGGGCCGCGGTGTCGCTGAAGGGATGGACGTGATGGGCGGCGTCGAGCGCCTGCCAATGCTTGGTCTGGTTGCTGCCGTGCGGGGCCATGATGCGCGCACTCCGTGAGGGGGATCGGGTCGAAAGAGCGGGCGCGCAAGCGCGCGCCGCGCGGACCCTAGGGATTGAACCCGATCCGCGCGCACAGGATGAGCAGGGCGCGCTTTGCAGTCATGGCGAGAGCGTAGCAGGCATGGTCGGCGCTTAGAAGCGGCGCGGGCAGAATGGAAATACGGGGCGCTTGGTCGTCACGGCAGATCCTCCGCGGGCTTGAGCCCCGGCGAGCCGGTCTCGAGATATTGCTTCAGATGGGCCATCTGCTGCGCCAGCATCGCGTCGGCGCGCCCCGGCCAGTCGCCGAAGCCGCCCTTCATGAAGCCGCCGATATTGTTCGAAAGCGTCAGCTCGGTGCCGCCGGCTTCCGCCTTCAGGGCGAAGGTGAGGGCGCCGTCCACGCCCTGGTCCTGGAACGGCCCGAGCGGTCCGCGCAGGCGCAGCGTTTCGCCCGGCGCGGCGACCACGACTTGGGCGTGCTGGACCGAGCCGCCATCGGCCAGCGCCTCGCAGAAGCAGCCGCCCGCATGCGGCTCGATCGACAGGTTCGCGGCGCTGCCCGAGAACGTATGGCCGGAATCCCACCATTCGGCCGGATGGACGAGCGCGTCATAGACCTTGGCCGGCGGCGCGGCGATGTGAACGGTCTGTTCGATGGCAAAGCCGTTCGCCGTGGCTTCGACCACGGCGGCCCGCCCCGGACAGGCCAGCACCGACGCGATCAGCAAGCCGATGGCTGCGTGGAAGATGCGCTGCATGAGAATTCCCCTCCTTGCGTATATCAGGCCGCTTCCGCGTCCTTGCGGTACAGTTCGAGAATCGAATTCCAGCCGCCTTCGCCGCCGACCGCGTCGCGCATCTTCTGGCCGCCGTCCTGGCCCATCCGCTCGAAATTGCGGTGCTCGAGTTCGACGCGCGTGCGGTTCGGGCTTTCGGCGACGAAGCGCACTTCGACTTCCGAACCGGCCGCCGCGTCCGGCTTCCACATCGCATTGATGTCCCAGCTATGGACGAGCCGGTGCGGCGGATCCCACACCTTCACGATGCCGGTCACGCTCTCGCTGCCGTCCTCATGGACCGAATACCAGCGGCCGCCGACGCGCGGCTCGATCGCCGAGCGGACGAGTGGCGCCCCGCCGATGTGATGGCTCTTCGGCCACCAGCGGTCGATGCCCGCGGTGAAGACCTCGAAGGCGCGCGGCTGGCTCACATTCACGGTGATCGCCTTGCGCACCGGAGCGATGGTGATCGTCTGCGTCATTTGTCCTCGTCCTTGTGCGATTGTTCGGCCTCCGCCTTGAAGGCGTCGAGGGCGTTCTCCCAGAATTGATCGAGCCAGGCGCGCAGCGCGCCGAGGCCCTGCGGATCGATGCGGTAGATGCGGCGCGTGCCGTCCTGCACTTCGCTGACGAGCCCCGCCTCCTTCAGCACTTTGAGGTGCTGCGACACGGCCGGCCGGCTGACCGGCAGCCCGCGCGCCAGATGCCCGACCGGTGAAGGCCCGGCGCGCAGACGCTCGAAAACCCGCCGCCGCGTCGGGTCCGCCAGAGCTTCGAGGGCATTATCGTAAGCCATGACTTACGGTAAGTTTAAACTTACATATCGTCAAGCGGAAATTGTGTGGCCGGGAGCGCGGCCGGTCGGCGGCGAAATCTAGGCCCAGCTTTCCTGGATGCCCTTGCGCTTGGCGGCGAACGTGACCTGCGGCACCGGCAGTTCGGCGGCGGGCTTGCCGTAAAGATACCCCTGGCCGAGGTCGAAGCCCATCGCCTTGGCCGCGGCGCCCTGCTCGGCCGTCTCGATCCGCTCGGCGATGGTCGTCACGCCGAGTTCGCGGCAGAGCTTCACCAGCCCCGCGAGCAGCACGTCGTCGCGCTTGGACTGGCCGAGCTTGGCGATCAGCGCGCTGTCGAACTTCACGAAGTCGACCGGCATCGCATGCAGATAGGTCAGCGACGCGGCGCCGGCGCCGAAATCGTCGATGCCCACGCGATAGCCGAGCGCGCGCAGGGCGGCGACTCCCTTGGCGGCGTCGTCCAGATTGGTGACTTCGGAGCTTTCGGTGACTTCGATGAGCAGTTTGCCGGCCAGGGCCCGCTTGCGCGCCAGAAGCCCGGCGAGAAGGCCGAAATTGGACGGCGCGCAGATCGTTTTGCCCGAGATGTTGAAGGCGACGCTTTGTCCATGCGCGGCGCGCGATTCCGCGATGCCGAGGACCTTGATCGCGACCGCGAGATCGAAGGCATCGGAGACGCCCAGCGCCTCCATCATGGCAATGGTGTCCTCGGTCATTTCGCCGGAGAACCGCGCCCGCGCCTCGAAATGCGAAGGGTCGCCGGTTTTCAGGTCGACGATCGGCTGGAACGACATCGAGAAGGCGCCGTCGGCGACGGTGTCAGTGAGTTGCTTCAGCTTACGCTGGGTCTCTTCCATCATCAGGCCGAACTGGGTGGCGACGTCCGACGCCGCTTCGCCCTGCCATTGGCCGCTGGCGAATTTGTCGACCACGTAGCGCAGCACCAGATCGCGCTGCGCGTCGCTGATGCCCTTGCCCTTGAGCGAGACCAGCGTCTCCTCGATCGAAAGGCTGCTCGCGTCGGTCTCGCCCAAGGCGGCGCGGATCTTCTGGCCGAGCTTCGCCGTGCCGCCGACCGCTTCGGCGATGATGCCGAAACTCGACGGCGACAGCCTGCCGGCGGCCTTGGCGCCGGCCTTGCCGAGCGCGGCGCCGATGCTGCCGAGCAGCTTGCCGGATTCCTCCTCGCTCATCGCCGCGACCATCTTGGGCAGGCCCGGAAGATCGACCAGCGCCAGGGCGTCGTTCTCGCAAGCAACCTGCGAGGCCGCGGCGAGGAAGCCGTCGCGGTTGGCAAGACCGTTCTTGCCCGCGCCGATGTTGCGCACGCCCGGCTTGGAGAGGGTGCAGGAGATCTGGTTGCCGTTCTGCGGCAGGCGGAACATGGCGACGGCGGCTTCCTTGCCGCCCGCCAGCTTCAAGCGAAACGGACCGGCGCGATCGCCCTTAGCGAGGGAGCGCGTCAGCGTGGTGAATTTCGCGGCTTCCGAAATCGTGAAAAGGCGCGCGGCGGATTTTCCGACGACATCGCCCTGGACGAGATCGGTCGCCGCACCGGTCGCGAACACGACGGTGCCGCTCCCGTCCACTTCGAACAGGAAATCGGCATTGGCGAAGGCGAAGCCCAGAAGACGGGCGGCTTCGATCATGGAATGATGACCCCGGCAGCAGGACACCGTGCCATATCAACCTTAGCAATGCGTAAAACGGCAACTCAGCGCGGCGGCGGAGCCCGCAGCGCGTTCCCGAAGGCGGCGAAGATCTCGCGCGAAACCGGATTGTCCGACCATACCCATTCCGGGTGCCACTGCACGCCGAGCACGAAGCCTTTCGCGCCGGGCATCGACACCGCCTCGATCTGCCCGTCCGGCGCAACCGCCTCGGCGCGCAGGCCCGGCGCCAGGCGGTCGATGCCCTGGCTGTGCAGCGAGTTCACCGGGAACATCCGTTCACGGATCAATTGCGCGAGCAATCCGTCCGGCTCGACCCGCACCGGATGGGCGGGACCGTATTGCTCGTCCAGCGGCGCGTCCTTGTTCTCGCGGTGATCGGCGCGGCCGGGGACTTCTTGCACATGCTGATGCAGCGTGCCGCCGAACGCGACGTTCAGTTCCTGGAAGCCGCGGCAGATGGCGAGCACCGGCTTGCCGGCGGCGATCGCGGCCCTGAGCAGGGGCAGCGCGGTGGCGTCGCGATGCTCGTCCTGCAGCACGCCGGGCCGCGGCGCCGGGCCGCCATAATGTCTTGGCGCGACGTTGGACGGCGATCCGGTGAACAAGAGGCCATCGATGCCGGCGAGAATGTCCTCGGCGGCGATCGGCGGATCGAGGACGGGCAAGAGGACCGGCAGCGCATCGGCGCCCCGGCGCACCGCCTCGATGTATTTCTCGCCGACGACATGGAACGGATGCGCCCCCAGCATGCGCCGGTCGCAGGGAAAGCCGACGATGGGGCGGCGCGGGGTCATTTCAACAGTCTCGTGACGTGCGGCCGTAGCATGCGGGCGCTTGGCCCGACAAGGAAGTCCGTTTGACGTTGGCACCATAATGGTGCCATACTTCCCCGCGGAAAAGCGCAAGCCGAGCTTCGATCTGGCGCGGTTCAAGGCGGCGTGCGGCGATCCGCGACGGCTCGCGATCACCAGCACGGCGCTGCGGACGGCCGCCGAAATCGGCTTTGGACGGATCGAGATCGCGCAGACCGTCCGCTCGATGAAGAGCGCGCAGTTCCAGAAGTCGATGACCAGCTATGCCGATCATCGCTGGTGGCGGGACGTCTATCATGTTCCCTTCGAGGGAGTGACCCTCTACGTGAAGTTCACTGACGATGCGGTAACGGAGTTCACGCTGTTGTCGTTCAAGGAGCGTTGAGATGAGCGAAATTCGGATCCATCCCTCCACGGGCGCGAAGCTGAAGCGCGACACGCGATCCTTCACGGTTCGCTATCGGGATCGCGAGCGCGTCGTTCAACTGCCGGGCTGGTATCCCGCGAAGCGCGGCGGCGAAAGCCTTCATGTCGGCGGCGACATGGCCGTCGTGGACAAGGCACTGGCCGAACTGAAGGCGGAAAGCCAGGGTGTGCTGAAGCCCGACGAGGTCCGTGCCATCCGCCTTCGCCTGAAATTGTCGCAGCGCAAGGCAAGCGAACTTCTTGGCGGAGGGCCGCGCGCGTTTCAGAAATACGAGTCGGGTGAGGTGCTGGTGAGCCGCCCGATGACGCAACTATTGCGGCTTTTGGAGCGCGACCCGCGGCGCCTCGAAGAACTCTCGCATCGCACGGCCGCATAGCGTCACGTCAATTCTCCCGCCGCCGCGCGAAGGAGTTCTTGTCGGGGAGCTTGAACAGCGAGGGCGCCAGCACCGCGCCGGGCTGCAGATCGCGCAGCGCCACCGTGGTCGAAAGCCCCTGGTTGTCGATCACCGTCCATTGCCGCAATTCGTAGTCGGGCTCGGAGAAGACCAGCGAGATGTTCGCCGTGGTCCGCATCTGATTGGCGCGCAGGTCGACGACGAAGGTGCCGCCTTGGTGCCTCACCCCGACCAGCGCCGGGTTGTGGCGGATGTCGATCGTCTTGTCGAGCAGCACGTCCAGCGGCGTCTCGAGCAGCGGATAGCGGTCCACCGTGTTGAGCCGCGTGTTGGCAACCGCCACCGTGCTGCCGTCCGAGACGATCAGGGTCGGCACCGGCGGCTTGTACTCGAAGCGCATCCTGCCGGGCTTGGAGATGTAGAACGTGCCCTCGTCGACCGCGCCGCTGGGCTCGACCTGGATGAAGCTCCCCTTCAGCGTGACCATGGCGTTCAGATAGGCGCTGACCGCGTCGAGCGCGTCGCGGTCGGCGGGGCTGAGATCGACATGGCGCGGCACCGGAACGGTCGTCTTGCCCGCATCGGCCAAAGCCGGCGTCGTGGCAAGAACGGTCAGAAGGGCAAGGGCGAACCGGCGCATGCCGTGTCTTAGGCCGCCTTTGTGTCGGGAGCTAGGCGCTATTCCGCGGCCTGCGATGCCAGACGGCGCTCGGCGAGGCGCGGACAAATCCCATGAACCAGAAGGTTCAATACCCCTTCGAGCTCGCGTTCGAGCTTGGGAAGGGTCAGCTTCGACCACAATTGCGGATAGCGGAACTTCATCGTCGCGGCCTGGACCATCTCGGCGGTGAACTGCTTGTCCTCGACGCTGAACTCGCCGCGGCGCTCGGCCTCGTCGAGCAGCTCGATCATGATCTTGCGCTCGTTTTCCAGCATCCAATTGGCGAAGGTCGGCCGCTCCTGGCTGATCACCCGCGCCATCTCGAAGGCGCGCGGGTCCTTTTCGAGCTTGTGATAGGTGCGGCGCAATTCCTCGAACAGAAGATCGTGCAGCCGTTCGCGCGCGTCCTTGCCCGGCTGGATGGCGAGCTTGCGCAGATGTTCGAGATGCCGCTTGTAGTCCTCGGTCGCGATCGCCTCGGCGATGTCGAGCTTGCCCGGGAAGAAGCGGTAGAGATTGCCCGGCGACATCTCGCAGTCGCCCGCCACCTCGGCCATGGTCGTCTTGCCGTAGCCGAAATGGGAAAACCGCTTCTTGGCGGCATCGATGATGCATTCACGGATGGAGTTTTTTTCGGCCATAGGATGTTCCTACCCAAGCACGTCTGTTCTTGTAACCACGAAGATAGCTACGATTTCTGAATAATCAACAAATCGTTCAATCTTCCAGTTGGGAATTGCCGCTCCGAAAATGACCGAAAATTTAAGAAAGCCAACAACTTACGATACAATTGGCGTGATTGGCGGCGGCGCCTGGGGAACGGCGCTGGCGCTGGTGGCGGCGTTGGCGGGGCGCAAAACCCTGCTTTGGGCCCGGGAGTCCGCGGTGGTCGATTCCATCAACCGCTCCCATGAGAACGCCCGGTTCCTGGCCGGCGTTGCATTGCCGCCGGCGGTTCGGGCCACGGCCGAGCTGGCGCAGGCGGCGGCGGCCGATGCGCTGCTGATCGTCGCGCCGGCGCAGCATCTGCGCGAGACGCTGGCCGCGCTGGTCCCGCATCTGCGCGACGCAACGCCCTTGATGCTCTGCGCCAAGGGCATCGAGCGCGGCACCGGATTGCTGCTGACCGAAGTGCTGCGCGAGGCCGCGCCCAGGGCCGAGCCCGCGATCCTGTCCGGTCCCTCCTTCGCGCGCGACGTCGGCAAGGGCTTGCCGACCGCCGTCACCATCGCCGCCCGCCTCGACATCGCCGAGCGGCTGCAGGCGAGCCTCGCCCATGCGCAATTCCGCCCCTATGCGAGCGACGATCTGACCGGCGTCGCGCTGGGCGGCGCGGCGAAGAACGTCTACGCCATCGGCTGCGGCATCGCCGACGGACTGGGCCTGGGCGAGAGCGCCCGCGCCGCGCTCCTGGCGCGCAGCTTCGCGGAGCTGAGCCGGCTCGGCGAGGCGCTGGGGGCGCGGGCCGAGACGCTGATGGGCCTCTCCGGCCTCGGCGATCTGGTGCTCACCGCCGCCAGCCCGTCGTCGCGCAATTTCGCCTTCGGCCAGCGTCTCGGCCAGGGCGCCGCGCTCGCCGAGCTGGAATCGCCCGGCAAGCCCCTGGCCGAAGGCGTCGACACCGCTCCCGCTTTGGTCGCCCGCGCGCGGCGCCACGGCGTCGAGCTTCCCATCGCGGAGACCATTGCGGCGGTTCTCGCTTCCGATCTGCCCGCCGCGGCGGCATTGGAAAGGCTGATGAGCCGGCCCTTGAAGCCGGAATGACGCGGGGCCGCAGGCGGGGCGTTCTCAAGCCGGTATTGCAGGCGCGGCTGGCACGCTAATATCGCGGCCGGATCGGGAGCCCGCTACATGCTGTTCGTCGTCACCGCCATCGACAAGGAAAATTCGCTCGCGCTGCGTCTGGCGACGCGCGAGGCCCATTTCGCCTATGCCCAAGCGACCGGCGTGATCAAGCTCGGCGGCCCGTTCCTGGATGCGAAAGGCGAGATGGCCGGAAGCCTCCTCGTTTTCGAGGCGGCCGATCTCGACGCCGCCAGGCATTGGCATGCGAACGATCCCTATGTGAAGGCCGGCCTCTTCGCGCAGTCCGAGGTGCGACCGTGGAAGATGACGTTCAACGAATGCGGCGCCAAGCTCTGAAGGAGCCATCATGGCCTATTGGCTGTTCAAGTCCGAACCGGAGACCTGGTCCTGGGACCAGCAGAAGGCCAAGGGCGGCAAGGGCGAGCCGTGGAGCGGCGTGCGCAACCACCAGGCCAAGCTCAACATGATGAAGATGAAAAAGGGCGACCTGGGCTTCTTCTATCATTCGGGCGGGGCGCGCGAGATCGTCGGCGTCGTCGAGGTCGTCGGCGAATATCGCCCCGATCCGACCGACGAGACCGGCAAGTTCGGCCTCGTCGACGTCAAGGCGGTGACCGATCTTCCCAAGCCGGTGACGCTGGCCGTGGCCAAGGCCGATCCCAAGCTCGCCAAGATGACGCTGGTGACCTTCTCGCGCCTGTCCGTCCAGCCGGTGACGGAGGCGGAGTGGAAGCATGTCTGCAAGCTCGGCGGCGTGAAGTAACCCACCCTCACTGGCGCCGGTAGATGCTGGTCCCGTTCTGCGTCACCGCGAACGGCACGATGCAATTGCCGCCGGCGCCCAGATGCGTACAGGCAAGATCGAAGGTGATGGCGTAGCCGGCGGCATCCGTCTTCGCGCCGCAGATGTAGCGGCCCTGCGCCCCGCCGGGCCTGGTCTGGTCGCCGTCGCGCACCGCGAAGGTCGGGACCACGCCCAGCGCCTGCGCCGCGGCGAGGGCGCCGTCGCACAGCGCGATGTCCTCCTGCCGCCGGGCCGCCGCCAAAGCCTGTGGTGACGCCACGACCGGGCGCGGCAACGGAAGGGGCCGCGGGGATACGAGATCGAACGTCGCCAAGCCGGCCACGGCCGCGATCAGGACCAGCCCGGCCAGCCCGACGATCCTCGCCGCGAGCCAGTCGCGCTGCAGGGCCCGCATGTTGGGTTGGTGTTCGATTCGCATTGTCCGCCTTTCGACCACCTCGACCGGGCGGTCCCCAATAGGCCGGACAATGGTTACTGCCAACTGAACTCGCCGTCAGGCGGCGCCCTTGGCCGTGACCACGCTATGCGGATTGAGGTTGCCGATATGGCCGCTCTCCGTGCCGGCCTTGGGATCGATGTCGACGTTGATAAGGGTCGGATTCTTCGATGCGAGGGCGTCGGCAAGCGCCTTGGCGAGACTTTCCGGATCGGCGGCGTGATAGCCGGCGCCGCCGAAGGCTTCGCAGAGCAATTCGTAGCGCGCCTTCTGCATCAGCACGGTCGGCGACGGATCGCTGCCGCCGCCGAGGTTCACGCCGTCGCCGCGATAGATGCCGCCATTGTTGAACACCACGACGACGATCGGAAGCTTGTAGCGGCAGATGGTTTCGATCTCCATGCCGCTGAAGCCGAAGGCGCTGTCGCCCTCGATCGCCACGACCTGCTTGCCGCTGGTGACGGCCGCGCCGACGGCATAGCCCATGCCGATGCCCATGACGCCCCAGGTGCCGGTATCCAGCCGCATGCGCGGCACCGACATGTCGATGACGTTGCGGGTGATGTCGAGCGTATTGGCGCCTTCGTTCACGAGATAGACGTCCGGCCGCGCCGCGAGCACGCCGCGGATGGCGCCGAGCGCACTGTAGAAATCCATCGGGTCGGGCCGGGCGGCAAGACGCGCCGCCATGTGCTTGGCGTTCTTCTCCTTGTGCCCGGCGAGCGCGCCGAGCCAGTCGCCGCGCGGCGCCACCGGCGAGCGCGCCAGCCCCGTCAACAGAGCTGCGACCGAGGACCCGATGTCGCCGACCACCGGGGCCGCGACAGGGCGGTTGCTGTCGATCTCGGTCGGCTGGATGTCGAGCTGGACGAATTGCGCGGTCGCCGACCATTGCGGGCTCTTGCCATGGCCGAGCAGCCAGTTGAGCCGCGCGCCGACCAGCATCACGACATCGGCCTGTTCGAGCACGAAGGAGCGGGCGGCGGCGGCCGACAATTCGTGATCGTCGGGCAGAAGGCCCTTGGCCATCGACATGGGCAGGAACGGGATCGAGGTCTTCTCGATGAAGGCGCGGATATCGGCGTCGGCCTGCGCATAGGCCGCGCCCTTGCCGAGGATGATGAGCGGACGCCGCGCGCCGGCGAGCAGGCTCAGGGCGCGGTCGATCGACGCCGTGTCCGGGATCTGTCGCGGCGCGGCGTCGACGACCTTCACCAGCGACTTGGCGCCCTCTTCGGCGTCCATCGTGGCGCCGAGCACATTGGCGGGAAGATCGAGATAGACGCCGCCCGGGCGCCCCGACACCGCGGCGCGGATCGCGCGGGCCACGCCGATGCCGATGTCCTCCGGCCGGTTCACGCGATAGGACGCCTTTGCGAAGGGCTTGGCGGCGTTCATCTGGTCGAGCTCTTCGTAATCGCCCTGCTGCAGGTCGATGATCGCCCGCTCGCTCGATCCGCTGATCTGGATCATCGGAAAGCCGTTGGTGGTCGCCGCGGCGAGCGAAACCAGGCCGTTGAGGAAGCCCGGCGCGGAGACGGTGAGGCAGATGCCCGGCTTCTGCGTGAGATAGCCGGCGATGGCGGCGGCGTTGCCCGCCGACTGCTCATGCCGAAAACTGATGACGCGGATGCCCTGCGCCTGCGCCAGCCGCGCCAGGTCGGTGACCGGGATGCCGGGGACGCCGAAGATCGTGTCGAGGCCGTTGAGCTTCAGCGCGTCGATGACGAGATGAAAGCCGTCCGTCAGGGTCTGGGCGTCCGCCATGGTGCAGGCTCCTTTGTCCGAAATGCGGTCAGACCACTTTGTCGGCGTGCAGTTTCGCGATCTGGGCCCCGCTGTAGCCGAGTTCGCCGAGGACCGCGTCGGTGTGCTCGCCGAGTAGCGGGGCGCCGGTGATCGTGGGCTTGAAGTCGGAGAACTTGATCGGGCTGCCGACGGTGAGATACTTGCCGCGTTTCTCCTGCTCCACCTCGACGACCGAACCACTGGCGCGCAGCGCCGGATCGTAGGCGATCTCCTTCATCGAGAGCACCGGGGCGCAGGGAATCTCGAACTTGCTCAGATATTCGACCGCTTCGAACTTGTTCTTGTCGGCGAGGAACTTCTCGACGTCGGCGAAGATGTCGAAGATATGCGGCTGGCGGGCCTTCGCCGTCGCATAGGCCGGATCGTTCGCCCATTGCGGCTTGCCGATCGCCTCGCAGGTCTTCGGCCAGTTCTGTTCCTGGATAGTGAAATAGATATAAGCGTTGGGATCGGTCTCCCAGCCCTTGCATTTGAGCACCCAGCCCGGCTGGCCGCCGCCGCCGGCATTGCCGCCGCGCGGCACCGCGTCGCCGAACTTGCCGTTCGGATATTGCGGATATTCCTCGAGATAGCCGACATGTTCGAGGCGTTCCTGGTCGCGCAGCTTGACGCGGCAGAGGTTGAGCACGGCGTCCTGCATCGACACCGAGACCTTCTGGCCCTTGCCGGTCTTCTCACGGCCGATCAAGGCGGTGAGGATGCCGATCGCCAGATGCATGCCGGTATTGGAATCGCCCAGCGCCGCGGCGCTGATGGTCGGCGGGCCGTCCCAGAATCCGGTCGTGGAAGCGGCGCCGCCGGCGCATTGCGCGACGTTCTCATAGACCTTGATGTCCTTGTAGGGCGATTCCTCGTTGAAGCCCTTGACCGAGCCGAAGACGATCTTCGGATTGAGCTCCTGGATGTGCTCCCAGGTGAAGCCCATGCGGTCGAGCGCGCCGGGCGCGAAATTCTCCACCAGCACGTCGGCGTCGCGGATCAACTGCTCCATGATCTTCTTGCCGTCCGGCGTCTTGGTGTCGAGCTCCAGCGACCGTTTGTTGCTGTTGAGCATCGTGAAATAGAGCGCGTCGAGATTGGCGATGTCGCGCAGCTGCCGGCGCGTGACGTCGCCGGTGCCCGGCCGCTCGACCTTCAGCACATCGGCGCCGAACCAGGCGAGCAGCTGCGTGCAGGCGGGACCCGCCTGCACGCCGGTGAAATCGATGATCTTGATACCTTCAAGGGGCAGGCTCATGGGCGACACTCCAGTTGACGGCGCGCAGGATGCGTCGCCGGCGGGAACCCGCGCTTGCACGGAATTGCGGTGCTTGATACGGGCATGAGGCGATCAGGATTCGAATTCGCGGCGCAGGGCCGCGCCGTGCTGATCGAGCGACGGCGCGCCGGGGCGCACGGACGGATCGTCATAGCCGTCGATCTTCAGCGGATTGCCGGTCATGCGGACGCCGCCGGCCTGGATCAGCATGTTGCGGGCCTTGGTCTGGGGATGCTCCGCGGCCTGCGTCACATTCAGGATCGGCGCCACCGGAATGCCCGCTTCATGGAGCGATTTCAGCCAGTAAGCGGCGGGATGGCCGGCCAGCGCCGCCTCCAGCGCCGCCTTGAGCGCGTCGTTGTTGGCGATGCGATCGGCGTTCGAGGCAAAGCGGCCGTCGCTCGACAGTTCCGGGCGCCCGATGGCGGCGCACAGTTTTTCGAAGAGAAGATCGTTGCCGCAGCAGATGACCAGTTGTGTGTCCCGCGCCGCAAAAGTGTCGAACGGCGCGATGAAGGGGTGGCGATTGCCGATCCGACCGAGCGGCTTGCCGGTCGCGGCGTATTCCATGAATCCGTGCTCGAGGAAGGCGAGCGTGCTGTCGAACATCGCCACGTCGACATGCGCGCCCTGGCCGGTCTTCTCGCGCGCGAAGAGCGCGCTGGCGATGCCGCAGAACATGAAGACGCCGCCCGCGATATCGGAAATCGACGTGCCGACGCGGGTCGGCGGACCGTCGGGGAAGCCCGTCATGCTCATCAAGCCGCTCATCGCCTGCACGATCGTGTCGTAGGCCGGGTAGGCGGCGAGCGGCCCGGTCTGGCCGAAGCCGGAGGACGAGGCATAGATCAGGCGCGGGTTGATCGCCTTGAGCGCGTCGTAGGACAGACCCAGCCGGCTCATCGTGCCGGGCCGGAAATTCTCCGCCAGCACGTCGGCCTTGCGCACCATGTTCAGGAGAACGGCCTTGTCCTTCGCGTCCTTCAGGTTCAGGACGATGCTCTCCTTGCCCCGGTTGATGAAATTGAAATAGAGCGATTTCCCGTCGACGAACGGACCATAGGCGCGGGTGTCGTCGCCATGGACGGGCGGCTCGATCTTTATGACGCGCGCGCCCAGATCGCACAGCATCGAAGTGCCGAACGGGCCGTTCAGCACATGCGTCAGATCGACGACGAGGATTCCGGAGAAGGGGCCTGCGACTGCCATGGTGCAACGGTGCCACGAGGCACCGCCGCGCGATAGGAGGATTCTGACCCTCCTCGTTCGAAGTACGGCTTTTCTTTTTTTCCGCGTCACGGGCTGACGTGCTCGTCCTAATTTCCGACGATCGTGACGGTGATGACATCGGAATAGGTGCCGGGCGCCAGGGCCGGGACGCTGAAGCTGCCGATCGTCGCGGTGACGTTCAGGCGATCCGCCGAGGATGGCGCCACGCCGGTGCCGGACGCGACCTGTATGTCCGTCTGGGTCAGTGCGGGATTGGCTGCCACGGCGGCGAGATTCGGCGAGTCGCTGGGCGACAGCGTCACGCTGTAGGGAATCGATGCCGTGCCAGTCGCCGCTTTCAGCCGGCTGGCGTTGTCGGATCGCATATAGACCTTGTAACCGACGCTGTCGTTGCTTTTGAACAGCGCCTGGACGCTTCGCGATTGGCCCGGAGACAGGGTTCCGAAATCCGTGACGATGGACGTTCGATTGATGTCGAACGCGCTTCCGGTCGGAACCAGCGACACCAGGAATATGCCGGTCACGGTGGCCTCATGAATTGCCGACACGGAATCGATCGGCGGCGAAGGCTCCAGGAACGTGCCGCTGTACAGGGTGAGGAGCACGTCGTCCTGATAAAGGCCCGATGGGACATATTGGCCCGACGGCATCGTGAAATAATACATCAGCGTGACCGTCGTCGCGCTGCCGCCGACGAAGCTGAGCATGTTCACGTCCGTGCCGCTGGCACCGTTCAGCGGGTCGAGGAACACATCGGTGAGCTGGCTGTTGGTGTAAAGCTGATAGTTCGCGGTGTGGGCGGAACCGTCCGACATTTTGCGCCCGCCATTGCCGCCTTCCGCGCCGACGAGATAGGTGCAGCCGGCAACCACGCCCATGACCCTGAGGCTGGTGACCACCGTGGTGTGCTGGGCGCCATCGGTGAAATCATAGTCCGGACGGAAGGCGACCGCCGTCGCCGACATCGATACGCCGGTTCCGCATGCGTCGGCCAGCGCCGGCATCGCGGAAAGGAAAAACAGCCCGGCCGCCATCGCGGTAAACCACGGTGCAGCCGACAACCGGAACGGCGTTCTCATCTTGCGGCCTCGACTCCCGCCGCGAGCGCGACACTGCCCACGACATAAACGCCCTTGGTTCCAGGCGGTATGGTTATAAGCGCGACGATTTCGGGGTTTCGTACCAATCGCAATTCGAACCTGCCCGGTCCGATTCCCTCGATGCGGAACCGTCCCTGCCGGTTGGTGAAGAATTCGCCGGCGGCGGCGCCCTTCTTGTCGAGGGGCACGATCTCGCCGGCCAGCAGCGCGAGCGGCGCGCCCAAGCCATCGACCAACAGGCCGTCCAGCACGACGGTGGCGTCGTTTCCGACGGTGACGACGGTGCCGCTGCGATAGTTCGGGTTCAATTGGTAGGTGTCCTGCCCAAGCTGGTAACCGACGGGCAGATCGGGAATGGTCACGGCAAGCGGGCGGATCTGGTACGCGGTCAGGTCGGGCAGCACGGCCGGACCCAGCAGATCGGTCCGCGCGTCATAACGACCGCTGATTCCGGACGAATCCAGGATGATCTTCTGGTCGGCATAGTTCGGGGTCGGAACGACGATGGCGAAACTGTCGTCGATCGGACGGCCGATGCCGAAATGGCCGTCCGCATAAACGAGCGAACTTCCGAGCCGAAAGCTGGTCCGCTGCACCGTTCCCTGATCCGAATCCGGCGACGCGAAGAGCACGTCGTGCGACAAGCTCGTCTCGAAACGGTTCGCGTTGTAGTAGACCGAACCCGTGGCCTGCTCCTGGTCGCCGGCCTTGACGAAATTGAGCGTGCCGCCGGGCTCGCCGACGAAATTGCTCGGCGAGTACTGATAAGAAGCCTGCAGCGTGTCGCGCGCCGTATCGTAGGTGGTTTGGATCGTGCTGTTCCCGTCGCCGATCTGCCAGGTTACGGCGAGCAGCGCGCCGAAGCTCGGGCCGCTGCCGCGATCGACCGATTGTTCGAGGCGCAGATTGGCGATCAGGCCGCGGAGAAACGAATGCTGGAACGACAGGCTCAGATCGTGTCCGTTCCCCGCGCCGTTCCTCCCCAGGCGATAGGAGGCACCGAGAGAGGCGTAGACATCGCCGAAGATGGGCTGCGTGTAGCGCACCCCGAGGTCGAGGGCGGAGAGATTGAACGGGACGACGGTCCCGAGCGTGGAAAAATTGGCGCCGGTATAGGTCGCCTGCGCCAGCAAACTGCCGCCGAAGCCTTCCGGCCGGGAGTCTAGCAGACTGTAGGACAGGCGCAGCGCGCCGTCGAAGCCGGCGCCTCTCAGATGGCTGGCGGCGGCATCCATATGGAAGGTGCCGAAGCCCGAGGCATAGCCGACCTCGGCGCCGAGCTGCTGCTGCAGGATGGAACCCTGGAAATTTCCGCCCACCGTCAGCGTGTCGCTGAGGCCGATGCGGTGAAAGCCCGACACCGAGGGCAGTCCCGCGTCATAGACGTATCCGGCGGTTCCGATCGTCGAAGGCAGGCCGATATTGTAGGAAAATTCCTGCACGCCCGCGCCCAGAAGATTGCTGCTGAAGAAGAAAGGCGAACTGAACGTGCTCACGCGCCCGACACCGTCGGTGGCGCGCAGCACGACATCGTTCGGGCCTTCCGCGAAGGCGAAATTGTTGAGGTTGTAGCGACCCGCCGGCAGCGTCAGCACGCGGCTCTGGATGCCGTTGATGAAGACCTGGACCTGGGAGGCCTGATCGAGCACGAAGTCCTGCGATCCGGTCGGCTGGGTGATGAAATAGGGCTGCAGCGTGAAATTGCGCGCCAGCGAGAAGCCCGCCATGGGCACGAAGGATTGAAAGCCGGCGACGGCGTAGGAGAGATCGCCGGCCGAATAGCGCAGCGCCCGCTCCGGGTCGTCGTGGACGAGGCGCAGGTCGCCGCGCTGAAAGGGCTGCGGCGCGGAGCCGGAATAAAGGAGCGAACCCTCCAGCACCGATCCCATGACGTTCACCGCGCCGTCGAGCGCGACCGTCGCCTGCAGGCCCGACGCCGTATGGCTGCCCGCGGACACGTAATCGAGGCTGCCGCGCAGATTCAGGTAGGAGCTGACGTCCGCCGCCGGAACGAGACCGCTACTGCCGATCGCGGGCGGTCCCGGTCCGATATTGATGGTCTGCACCCGGCGCAATTTGACGGGCAGGTCGAGGAAAAGAACGAGATTGCCGGGATCGAACCGGGCGGTGAGGCCTTCGCTCTTGAGATCGTCCAGACTGAGAAAGCCGTCCGCGTCCGCGCGCGCCGCCAGACGCGCCAACCGGCTCGCTTCGAGCAGCGGGGTCAGGGCGGCGGTGAGACCGTGGCTTTCGATCCGAAACGCCGATCCGTCCGAGACGCCCTTGGCCTGGAGCTGCGCGATGGCGACGCCATCGAGGAACAGCGGCACGGAGAGGGTCCGGTGCGGTGCGGTATCCGGTTCGGGGCTCTTGCTGCCGAACACCGATTTAAACAGCCTCAGCCGCTCGTCTTCGGAGGACGGCGCGGGCGACGGATCCGCCGCATGCGCCGGCGCGGACGCGAACCACGCGGTGAAAAGCAGGGCGGACAGGCAATGCCGTGCGGGGCGTGCGGTCAATCGGGCGACGCGAGAGCGTCGCGAAGCGCGCTCTCAGGGCGCACCTTGTACCTCGAGCGTCGCGGTTACCGGGCCGATCGGCAGTTCGGGCGGCCAGGCGATGGCAAAACGGCGGACCGAGCCGGGCAGGACATTTTCGCCGACCATCGCGCCGACCTGCCCGGGCGACGACAGGATCACGCTCTTGCCGTCGCCCGACGACGTGACCGTCACGCGAACGCCGCGAAGATTGATGTGCGCGAGGCCGCGGTTGGCGACGGAGAGATCGAGGGTTGCGCGGCCGCGCGGATCGCGGCCCGGCTCGGCGCGCTGGACCACAAGGTCGCGCGCCGGATCGGAATGGATGCCGGGGGGCAGGATGTAGACCGCCGTCTGATACTTGACCAGAAGCTTGAGACTGTTCACGGCCGAGCCCGGCCGTCCGAGATCGACCGGCAATTGCTCGGCGATGAGGCGATAGGCCAGCTCCTTGTCCGGGTTCACCGGGCCGAGCCATTGCACGCGCACGGTTCTTTTTTCGCGCGGCAGAAGGACAAGCTGGGCGGGAAACACCAGGAACTGGTCTTCCGCCGAAGGAAGGGTTTCGCTTCCGTCTTCGGCCTGTTCCCGCTTGACGACGCCGATCTGGACGGCCGTCGGGTCCGAGGAATCGTTTTCCACGACATAGTCGAGCGTCGCGCGCGATCCGGCCGGCGCCATTTCCGCCGTGAAAGGGGAAATCTTGAAGGCGGCCGCCGGCGCGCCCAGCAGCGCGCCAACGACGATCACGCCGAACAGACGCGGAGCCGCCCATCGGGCGGCTCCGGTCCATCGGCGTGATCTCCATTGTCCGGAGACGATGCGAATCCGGACCGTCACGTCCTACTTCGCCGTCATCGAGAAGGTCAGCGTGTCGGTATAATCGGCGGCCGCGGAATTCGCCGCGGAGGCGCCGGTGTAGGAGATCGTGATCGGCTTGTTGACGGTGCCGGTGGTACCGCCGACGGGGGCGGTAACGTCGGTGACCGTCGCCGATCCGGCAACCGGGGTTGCGACGACGCCGTCATATTTCACGACGTAGCCAAGCTCGTGGGCGGTATCGCCCGTGCCGCTCTTGAGCATGCCGGACGTCGTGCCGTTCGTCGTCACCATGGCGACGCTATATCCCGTGTCGTCGTTGCAGGTCTCGTCGACGGAACCGATGTCGAGTGCCGTCTGGCTGGTCTGCAACGGCATGCCGGTCGCGTCGGCATCGGGATTGGCGGTGAGGCTGCACATCTGCGGAACCGTGCCCGTGAGCGTGATGGTATTGGCGGCGTTCGCCGCGCCGCCCGCGAGAAGAAGAGCGGACACGGACACTGCGCCGAGAAGGCCAAGGGTTTTCTTGTTCATGAAACTTTCTCCTGAATTGTTCACGGGCGCAGTTAGGGCGTCGCGCGTTAATGCGCTGGACAAAAACTAGGTACAATTCGATCTGTGCAGATAAAACTGAATGTTTGCACGTCATTTCTCAATATAGGTGATTATATCTATTGTATGAGACAACTCAATTATTCGATTTGCGTTCCTGCCGAACAGAAAGTTCCTTCCTATACTTCAGGTTGCATATCTAATACTTACACTACAACCGGGAATGCATGCGGCCAGTAGGCGCGATCAACATCGGACTCAACACAACGGGTACCGCGCGCCGCAGCCATGCGGCGGGTTTGCGATCAGCGCGTTGCGCGAGCGAACATTCTCCAGCTCTCCGACGCCAAAGGCTTCGGAGGGCAGGAGAGCACCCGCCGCAGCGAGGCTCATTTCGTCCGGAGTAGATTTAGCAAAGGCAGGTGGCGGAGCCGGAGGGATTCGAACCCTCGATACGGCTTTTCAACCGTATAACGGTTTAGCAAACCGCCGCCTTCAGCCTCTCGGCCACAGCTCCACGCTTATCCTGGCGGAACGGCGTTCTGACAGAATAGCGACGCTTCTATTGCCTAAGCCGTTTGCATTCAAGCGCTTAGTGACGGTGGCTCGGCCTGCGCCGCTATCCCCTTGAATCGGCGCGGAACGGTAAGCACCGCTCGACGGCCTTCGGCGCCTGAGCCACCTCAATGCGCCAGCAGGATCGCCATATCGGCATGTTCCAGCACATGCGCGGTCACGCCGCCGAAGATCCGCTCGACCAGCCGGCTGTGGCCATAGGCGCCCAGCACCAGAAGGTCCGCGCCCGCGGCACCCGCGAGCAGCATGCGGCCGATCGGTACCGGCGCGGAGGACAGCGGGCGCAGCGACGCCGTCACGCGGTGCAGCGCGAGATAGTCGACGGCATCGGAGGCCGGGATGCCCACGGGCTCGCCGATGGTGAGCAACTCGACGGTCTTCGCTTTCTTGAGCAGAGGCAGCGCCGCCGTGAGCGCGCGGGCCGATGGCAGGCTGCCGTCCCAGCCGATCGCGATCCGCGCCGGCGCGCGGGCGACCGCGCCCGCCAAGAGGACCGGCTTCTCCGATTGCGTCAGCACGCGCACGAAGGCCGGCCGCAGCGGGCCTTGCGCCGCGCCGTGGGGAAAGACGACCAGATCGGCGAACAGCGCCGCCTCGGCCAGCGCATCGGCTGCCGCGCCCGACGCCTCGCGATAGCTGGCCGACAACGTCCCGTATTTCTCCACGGCCGTGCGGACCACCGCGTCGGCCTTTCGCGCCGCGCCGGCGAAGGCGAGCCGCGTCTGCTCCCGCGCGCCAGCGATGCGTTCGCCGCGAACCGGGACTGCCTCGCGCAAATCCGCCGCCGAGACGGCCTCGCGCGCGTCCGGCGTCGCGAACAGAGCGGTGACGTGCGCGCCGAACGGCGCCGCCACGGCGAAGGCTGTGTCCAGCGCCGCCTCATCGGCCGGCGTACCGCTCAAAGAAATGAGAACTTCCGCGATGGTCATCGTCGTCTTCCGTTCAATGCGCCAGCAGCACGGGCATGCCGGCCCCGCCGGCCAGGGTTTCCGTCGCGCCGCCGAACAGCGCTTCGCCGAGATGATCGTGGCCATAGGCGCCGGCCACCAGCATGTCGGCGCCCGTCGCGGCGGCGAGGAGCGCCTCGCCCGCCGATGCGTCGCCGGCATCGGTCTCGCGATGCCCGAACGCGACGCCATGGCGGGTCAGATAGTCTCCAAGCGGAGCGATGGAGGCGCAGACCGCGCCGCGGCAGGCGATCGTCAGGATCGTCACCGCCTCGGCGCGTTCGAGGAAGGGCATCGCGCTCGCCACCGCATGCGCCGCCGCTTCGCTGCCATCCCAGCCGATGGCGATGCGCCGCGGCTCGCGGGCGGCGCCCCGCGCCACCAGGATCGGGCGGCGCACATCGCGCAGCACGTCGAGAAAGGCTTCGTTGAAGGCCTGGTCGTTGTCCCAGCAGATCGGCCCCAGCACCACCAGATCGCTGAGCGCCGCTTCGTTGCCGATGCTGGTCGCCACATTGCCCCAGCACTGGCGGAAGGAGCAGGTCGGCGCGTCGCCGCGAGCCGCCACCGGCACGATGCGCACGGCTTCGCGGCCGCAAATCTCGCGCATCGTCGCCCGGGCGCGCGTCGCCGCGTCGTTGCCGTGGCGCGTCTGGCCTTCGATGATGGCATCGATGGTGTCGGGCGCCAGCGGCACGCCGACCAGCGGCACCGCCAGCGCGGGATCCTCGTGAATGGCGAAAAGTTCGATGTGAGCGCTGAAAGGCCGCGCCGCCGCGATGGCGGTCGCGATCGCCGCGACGTCGCATTCCGCTCCGGCGACAGGCACGAGAATCTTGGCAATCGACATGACGAACTCCACTACTACCAGCAACTTTCACCGGTCCGGCACGGAAGGCATTGACCGAGGTCAGGAACGCACGCGGAACCCTCAGAGTTTCAGCGTCGCCCGCAGCACGGCGGGATCATGCGGCGAAGGCGCCAGAACGAGCCCCTGTTCGCGGCACAGCGCCTGCATCATATGGTTCTCCGGCAGGACGTCGCCCCACAATTCGCCGATGCCCCGGGCGCGGGCATAGACGGCGAGGCGCGCCATCAGCAGCGTGCCGACGCCATGGCCCTTGAGGTCGCTGCGCACCAGGACGGCGAATTCGGCGCGCGCATTGTCGGGATCGGCGGCCAGGCGGACGACGCCGGCGATCTCGTTGCCGGCGTCGAACAGGACGAGCGCCATTTCGCGGTCGTAGTCGATCTGGGTCAGCCGCGCCAGCATGGTCGGCGGCAGCACCTTGAGCGAGGTGAAGAAGCGCATGCGGATGTCGTCCGGCGACAGCCTTTCGAAGAAGCGTTCGAAAGCCGGGGCGTCCTCCGGCCGCACGGGCCGCAGCGTGAAGTCGCCGATCCCCGCCACCGCTTCGGCGTGGACCAGCTCCTCCGGATAGGGGCGGATGGCGATGCGGTCGGGCGCCGCGACCGGCGCGATCCTGACCCGCGCGTCGACGGCGATGACGCCGCTCTCGTCGGCGAGCAGGGGATTGATGTCGAGCTCGGCGATCTCGGGACAATCGCAGATCAGTTGCGACAGATGCACCAGGGTCAGCGCGATGGCCTCCATCGCCGCCGGCTTGTGGTCGCGATAGCCCTTGAGCTGGCGGCTCACGCGCGTCTTGTCGATCATCTCCTGCGCGAGCTTCAGGTTGAGCGGCGGCAGGCCCAGCGTCTTGTCGTCGATCACCTCCACCGCCGTGCCGCCCTGGCCGAACAACAGGAACGGCCCGAAGGTCGCGTCGGACGCCATGCCGAGGATCAGCTCATGCGCATCGGGACGGTGCACCATCTCCTGCACCAGGAAGCCTTCGAGCCGCGCCGACGGCATCGCCTTGGCGACGCGGCCGTTCATGTCGAGCGCGGCTTCGCGCGCCGCCGGCCCGCCCACGATGTCCAGCACCACGCCACCGATGTCGGATTTGTGGGTGATGTCGGGCGAGAAGATCTTGAGTGCCACCGGCCCGCCGATCTTCGCCGCCGCCGCCGCGACTTCGTCCGCGTTCGCGGCGTGCGCCAAGCGCACGATCGGGATGCGGTAGCATTCAAGCAGCGCCTGCACCGAGAGCGCATCGAGCCAGCCGGGCTGTGCCGTGGACAGAATCTCGCGCGCCCGCGCCCGGTCGGGCTGCTCGCCCGGCGGGATCGAGGGCGGCACTTCCATCAGCACGTCCTGCAGCCGGCGGTAGCGCACCATGTGCATGAAGCCGCGCGTCGCCTTTTCCGGCGTGTCGTAGCTCGGCAGCTTGGCGGCGGCGAAGGTCCGGCGGGCCTGCTCCGCCGAGCGCGCGCCCAGCCAATTGGTCAGGATCGGAAGCTTGGAGGTCTTGGCGGCCTCGGCGACCGCATCCGCGGCCTCGCTGCCCGAGGCGACGGCGGTCGGGCAGTTGAGCAACAGGATGGCGTCCTGCTCGCGGGTGCCGGCGAGGATGGCGAGGGTGTCGGCGTAGCGCCTGGCGCCGGCGTCGCCGATGATGTCGATGGGATTGCCGTGGCTCCAGGTCGGCGGCAGCACGGCGTTCAGTTTGGCGATTGTGTCCGGCGACAGCGTCGCCAAGGCGCCGCCTTGCGCGATCAGCGAATCGGTCGCGAGCACGCCGACACCGCCGCCATTGGTCACGATAGTCAGCCGCCCTCCCCGGATGTCGGGCCGCGACGACAGCGTCTCCACCGCGTCGAACACTTCGTCCAGATCGGTCACGCGCAGGATGCCCGACCGTTCGAACGCGGCGTCATAGACCGCGTCCATGCCGGCCAGCGCCCCGGTGTGCGACGACGCGGCCTTGGCGGCCGCCGGGGCGCGTCCCGCCTTGATCGCGATGACCGGCTTCAGCCGGGCCGCGGCGCGCGCGGCGGAGAGGAACTTCCGCGCCTCCGTCACCGCCTCGATATAGAGCAGGATCGCGGTCGTGGAATCGTCGGTCGCGAGATAGTCGAGCATGTCGCCGAAATCGACATCGCTCATGTCGCCCAGCGACACCAGATGCGAGAAGCCGATGCCGCGGCCGTTCGCCCAGTCGAGCACGGTCGTGACCATGGCGCCCGATTGCGCCACGAAGGCGACGCCGCCCCTAGACGGCATGGCCTGCGCAAAGGAAGCGTTGAGGTTGCGCGGGGTGGAGAGCACGCCCAGGCAATTGGGCCCGATGATGCGCATCAGATAGGGCTTGGCCGCGTCGAGCATCGCCTGTTCGAGGCGGTGGCCCTCGGCGCTGCCGGCTTCCTTGAAGCCCGCGGTGATCACGATGGCGGCCTTGGTGCCGCGCGCGCCGAGCTGCGCGATCAGCTCCGGCACGGTCTCGGGCGGTGTGCAGATCACCGCCAGGTCCGGCGTCAGCGGCAGCGCCGCCACGTCCGGATAGGCGAGCGCGCCGGCGACCGCGGCGTGATGCGGATTGACCGGCAGGATCGGCCCGTCGAAGCCCGCGAGGCGCAGATTGTCCGCCGTCACCGCGCCGACCGAGTGCGGCTTATTGCTCGCGCCGATCAGCGCGATGCTCTTCGGCTTGAAGATGAAGTCGAGGTTGCGGATGGTCACGCGATTCTCCGGGGCGCCATTCTTGCCATCCCCGCGAGCGCGGCGAAACCCGGCGCACTGCTAGCGCGGCGCTTCGCCGGGATGACAGGGATGATTTGAAGGCACTGTCTGTATCACTTTAGCATGATTACAGACTAGCAGAGATCGTGTGACAGCCCTTGATTTCTCTCAACCGGCCGCAACGAGGCGGGGCGGTTCGATGAAATGCTTGGCGAAGGTCGCGCGTACGGTCTCCGCGTCGTTCTGGACCGAATCGGCGCGGATGCCGGGGTGGATGCCGCCGAAATGGGCGTGATCGACAACCTCCATGCCGCACACGGCGGCGAAGTGGCTGTCGAACAACGTGCGCATCGCCGCCCAGGCACCGGACTGGATGACCCATTCGGTCGGGGCGCCCGAGGCGGTGAAGCTGATCATCTTGCGGCCCTTGAGCAGCGGCGCGTTGCCCGCGCCCTCGCGGCGATAGGCGAAGCCGAGCCCGAAGACGCGCTCCAGATAGCCCTTCAGGATCGACGGCGGCGAATTGAGCCAGATCGGATAGAAGAACGCGAAGACCTCGACGTCCTGCAGCAGCGCGCGCTCGGCGATCACATCGTCCTTGAGCGCGAAATGCTTCGACCAGGGTATCTCGCTTTCGGCGAGCCTCGGATCGAAGCCCATCGCGTAGAGATCGCGGAAGATCACGTCGTGGCCGGCGGCCAGGCCCGCCTCGCGATAGGCCGAGGCCAGCGAAGCGGTGAAGCTTTCGGTGTTGGGATGGGCGACGATGACCGCGTGTTTCATGACTGTTCCCTCAGGCGCCCGAGGCGCCGTTCGCCTTCAACCGGAAACCGAGCGCCGCGAACCGCGTCTCGATATTCGGATCGAGCAGGCGCGCCTGCGCCAGATCGAGCCGGGCCGTGGCGTCCCCGGTCCTGAGCTTGCTGAGGCCGCGGCCGAACAGCGAGGTGGCGAGTTTCGGCTCGATCGCAAGGGCGTGGTCGAAATCCCCAATGGCGGCGGCGAACCGGCTCAAGCGCACATCGACATAGCCGCGGCTGTCATAGGCGCTGGCATAGCGCGGATTGAGGGCGACGGCGCGGTCGCAATCGGCGAGCGCGGCGTCGAGCCCGCTATTGGCGAGGACATGCGTCCAGCAGCGCGAATTCCATATCCGCGCCTCGCCCGGCTTGAGCGCGATGGCCTTGGAGAAATCCGCGATCGCCAGCGCGTAGTTGCCCCGCGCCTGATAGAAATGCCCGCGCAACTCGATGCCGATCGCGTTTTGCGGATCGAGCATGATCGCGCGGTCGTAGTCGGCCAGCGCGAGCGCGTCGCGGCGCAGCGTGAAATAGACATTGGCGCGGTAGCGATAGGCCTCGGGATTGGTCGGAGCAAGCGCGATGGCGCGGGTGAAATCCGCCAGCGCCTTGTTGGGATTGCCGCCGAGCACCTGGGCGTTGCCGCGCAGATCAAGCAGCGTGACATTGTTCGGATCCAGATCGATGGCGAGATCGCAATTCCTGACCGCCACCTTCGGCTCGCCGCGCGCCAGCGCGTCCAGGCACATCAAGGAGAACCGCGTGACGGCCACGTCACGCTCGAACATCGCCTTCTGTTCCAGCGTGTCGGCGGGCGCGCGCAAATCGGCGGGATTGGGATAGGACAGACCGCGTGTGGTCCACAACAGGACGATAAGCGCCAGCACGAGCAAACCGCCGGCAGCGAGCAAATGATGCTGCTTGTATGGACCGACGGAAAGGCGGGCGGTCAATGTGCCGCTCCCCTCGCGCGTTCAACGGGCGCGGCCTCAAACCCTTGCTGGCGCAGCCGCTCGGCAATGGTCAGGTAAGTCTGGCGGAGCTTAAGCAACTCCATCCGGATCATCGGATCCTTCGCCTGATTGGCGAGCTTGACGCACTCTTCAGCGCGTTCCGCATATCCTTCGACGCTGTAAGGCATGGTCCGCTCCCTTGCGAACGAGATCACTCTTCCGGCTGCGCCGCGCGCTTGAGGCCGGCGGCGTTGCGGATGGTGATCGTGTGGCGATCGGGGATGCCGATGATGCCGGAGACCTTCAGCTTGGTGAGCATCCGGCAGACCGTCTCGATGGTGAGACCGAGATAATCGGCAATGTCCTGGCGCGTCATGGGGACGTCGAGCCGCGTCTTGTCGGCACTGCGGCTGCGCTCCAGCAACTGGACGAGGAAATTCGCGACCCGCTCCAGCGCGCTCTGGCGGCCGAGGATGACGAGGTGGTTCTGCGCCGCCCAAAGATCGTGGCGGAGATTGGCGAACAGCTCGGCGCGGATTTCGCGGTTCTCGTCGCCCAGCCGCTCCAGCCGGCCACGGGCATAGGAGACGACGGTGACGTCGTTCAATGCTTCGGCGGTCATCGCGTGTTCTTCGAGCCAGTTGATGCCGATGAAATCGCCGGGAAGCGCGAATTCCGCGATCTGGCGGCGGCCGTCGGACATCATCTTGGACAGGCGCACCGCGCCGGTGAGCACCTTGTAGGAGTAATCCGCCTCGTCGCCTTCGCTGAAGATCGTGGCGTTGCGGTCGAAATGGCTGATCGTGCCGAGCGAGGCGAGGGTCGAACGCGCTTCGGGCGCGCGGGCAAGGACGATGGGCGGCGTCGGGACTCTTGCGGGACTCGAATAGACTGCGGCGCTCATGTCTCTCTCCGTATTCAACGAGAGCACATTGACAAACCGCAAAATCCGCAGAAATTGGGAGTTATTCGTACGTAACCGGTAGGGAACCGGCGCCGCGACGGCGGCTACCTAGGGGGCACTACGTACGTAACGGCTACCTCACGCCCCGTCCCAGCGACAGGCGTACCAGGTCGGCCAGGCTGCGGGCGCCGAGCTTGTCCATCACCCGGGAGCGGTGGACTTCCACCGTGCGGGTGGAGATGCCGAGCTTGTGGGCGATCACCTTGTTCTGGTGGCCTTCGACCAGGAGGTCGAACACGTCCTTCTCGCGGTCGGTCAGGGCCTTGCGCGCCGTGGCGTCGACCGCCGCCGTGCCCACCGCGGCCGCCGTCGCGAGGGCGGCGCGCGAAAACGCGTTCTCCAGCGCGCCGAACAGCACACCGCGCTCGAACGGCTTTTCCAGGAATTCCACCGCGCCTTCCTTCATCGCCTGCACCGCCATCGGCACGTCGCCATGGCCGGTCATGATGATGACCGGCATGCCGGGGATCGTGCGGTTGATCTCGCGCTGCAGCGCCAGCCCGTCCATCTCCGGCATGCGGATGTCGGCGAGAACGCAGGTGTCGCGCGCCTTGACGCCGGCATCGAGAAAGGCGCGGGCGGATTCGAAGGTCTTCACGCGGTAGCGCCGCGCCAGGAGGATGGCGAGCGAATCGCGCACATCCGCATCGTCGTCGACGACGCATACGGTGAGTTCACTCGCCATGCGCATCCTCCGGCGCCACGCCGACGGTGAAGCGGAACAGCGCGCCGCCGCCGGCATTCTCCATCAGCGTGAGCCTTCCGCCATGGGCCTCCACGATGCCGCGGCAGATCGAAAGCCCCATCCCCATGCCGTGCGCCTTGGTCGTCACGAAGGGCTGGAACAGCTTCGCCGCCACCTCGGCCGAGATGCCGGGCCCGGTATCGGCCACGGTGACGGCGACCTGCCCGGGCGCGGCGCGCGAGATCGTCACTGACAATTCGCGGCGCGGCGACTTCTCCATCGCCTCGGCGGCGTTCTTCATCAGGTTGATCAGCACCTGCTGGATCTGGATGCGGTCGATGCGGACCGGCGGCAGCGCCGGCTCGATCGCCACTTTGAGCTTGATGCCGCGCTCCGCGGCGTTGATCTGGCCGAGGCGGATCGCCTCGTCGACCGTGCGCGCGATGTCCTCCGGCACCATGTTGGGCCCGCGCTTCTCAAGGAAGCCGCGCAGGCGGCGGATGATGTTGCCCGCGCGCGTCGCCTGCTCCGCGACCTTGCCGAAGATCGCCTCCATATCCTTGTCGCCGCGCTCCTCGGCGATGTCGATGCAGGCATTGGTGTAGTTCAGGATCGCGGTCAGCGGCTGGTTCAGTTCGTGCGCCAGGCCCGCCGCGACCTGGCCCATGTCGGTGAGGCGGCTGACATGCAGCATCTCGGCCTGCAATTCCTCGATCCGGCGATCCTGCTCCTGGCCGAGGGAGATGTCGGTGATGATGCCGAGGAAGACGCGATCACCGCGCACGATGCCCTCGCCGACGGCGAGCCGCAGCGGAAAGATCGATCCGTCCTTGCGCCGGCCGGAGACCTCGCGGCCGATGCCGATGATGTGCTTCTCGCCGGTCTTTACATAATGGTGGAGATAGCCGTCATGCTCGGCGTGGTAGGGAGCCGGCATCAGCATCTTCACGTTGCGGCCGATCACCTCCGGCGCCTCGTAGCCGAACAGGTTCTCGCAGGCCTTGTTGTAGACCCGGACGATCCCCTTTTCGTCGATCATCATGATGCCGTCGACCGCCATGCCGATCAGCGCGTCGAACAGCGAGCCGCCGTCGTCGGTCTCGAGGCGCGTCGTGGCGGAGGGCGTTCGTCTGCTGGTCATCGGCGGGCGGGATTTTCGAAGGCGTGTTGATTGCGGTCAAGGCGAATAACCGCCTTTACCCGTTAACTTCGCCCATGTCGAAGCGCATTCTCGTCATCAACGGGCACCCCGATACGCGGCCCGAACGATTCTGCTCGGCGCTGACCGCGGCCTATGTGGAATCCGCCATTTCCGCGGGGCATGAGGTCCGCCGCATCGATGTGGGCGCGCTCACATTCCCCCTCCTGGTCAGGTTCGAGGACTTCCAGACCCAGCCCACCAACGAGGACATCGTCAAGGCGCAGGCCGACATCGCCTGGGCGGAGCATCTGGTCTTCATCCATCCGCTCTGGCTGGGCGCGACGCCCGCGTTGCTGAAAGGCTTCCTGGAACGCATCGCCTGCGGCGGTTTCGGCTTCGATAGCGGCATGGCGGGAAACCCGCATCGCGGACTGACCGGCAAGTCGGCCCGCATCGTCGTCACCATGGGCATGCCGGCCCTGGTCTACCGCGTCGCGTTCGGCGGCTTCGGGACCCGCGCCTTCGCCCGTGGTATCCTGCGCATATCCGGCGCGCGGCCGGTGCATCTGACCTATTTCGGCGGCATCGAGCTGTCCGAACGGCACCGCGACCGCTGCGTGGCCAGGATCCGCCGCCGGGCCGCGGCGGGATGCTAAAAGGAGCAGGACCATGCGCATCGCCCTTTCCGTCCTCTGTGTCGCCCTTGGCCTGGCCACGGCGGCGCAGGCGCGCATGCCCGACACGGCGCGCGGCCGCCGGCTCGCCGTCGAGGCCTGTTCGGCCTGTCATCAGGTGACGGCGGGCCAGCCGCGCCCCACGCCGGTCGCCGATCCGGACACCGCCGAGGCCGTCGCGGCCCCGCCCTTCACGGTCATCGGCGGAAGATTCCGCCACAACGCGGCTGGCTTGCGCGCCTTCATTCTCGCGCCGAACCATCCGATGCGCGAGCAGCGCTTCGTGCCGCGCGATCTCGACGACATCGTCGCCTATATCCGCTCGCTGGCGCACTGACGCAACCAGGCGCGGCGTTGTGATAGCGTGCGCGCATGAACATACGCGATCTGCACACGCCCGAGGACGAGGCCGCCGCCCTTGCTTTCATCATGGGATCGCAACGCTTCGAGCATGCGTTGGAGCCGGATCGCAGGCTCGACCCCGCGGTGGCGCGGGAACATTTCGCCGCGCTGACCCAGAAGGTGGCGACGAATCAGGGGCGGATGTTCATCGCCGAAGAGGACGGCCGCGCCGTCGGCTGGGTCGTCTTCCTGGTCGAGCGCAAACCGGTCTTCGTCGTCGAGGACGAGCGCACGCACGGCTATATCACTGAGCTTTTCGTCGAGGACGGCGCACGCGGTCTCGGCGTCGGCCGCGCCCTGATCGAGGCTTGCGAGGATGAAGCGCGCCGGCTTGGCCTTAGCCAGATCATGATCGGCCTGCTCACGAAAAACGCGCGCGCCGCGGAAATCTATGCGCGCGCCGGCTATGGGCCATACGCGTCGGAGCTACGGAAATATCTCTGACCAGCCTGACATAGGTCATGATCACTCCCCTCGCATCTTTGACTTCGCTCAAAGTTCCGCGGTCCCGGCCGTGAATGATCGGCGCGTTCGATCATCTCAAGGGAGCTGCATATGCCGGTCGAGAGCGAAATCTTCCTGGCCATTCTCGTCGTGTCCTTCGTCGCTTTCGGCCTTGCCTTGGCTTACGGCTCGATCGTCGCGCCCGGCAAGCCGAAGGATTAGCCGAGCACGTACCAGGCGGCCGCCGCGACAGCCGCCGCCGCGATGGCGGCGCCCAGCACATAGCCGGCGAAGGCACGCGAGCCCAGGAGCAGCGCGACGGTGCTTTTGCACACGACATTGGAGCCGGCCGCGACCATCACCACGGTCGCTGCATAGGCCGGCGCGATGGTCGTGCCCGTCAGCTTGGCGGCCGACAGCGTGATCGGATCGACGTCGACCGCGCCCGACGCGGCCGCCAGCGGTATCAGGCTCAATTCATGGGTCCAGGAGCCGGACAGCTTCGCCGCCAGGAGAACGACCGCCAGCAGGAGGCCGAAGCGCAATACCTCGCTGAGTTCGAAGGGATCGCTCAGCACCAGTGGCGACTGCGCTTCGAGCTTGGCGGCGCGCAGATAGAGGACCAGCGTTATCACCGCCAGCAGCGCCGCCGGCGGCCCCAGCGTCGAGCCGAGCGGCGCAAGCATCGCCGGCGCGAGCGCCACCGCGATGGAGGACTGGCGCAGCAGCGACACCGTCCAGGCCGCCGTCACGCCCGACGCCAGCGCCATCGCGCTTTGCGGGCTCTTCGCCGAAAGCCTGGAATAGGCGAGCGTCACCGCCGTCGACGACACCAGTCCTCCGGCGGCGGCGGCATAGATCAGGCCGGCGCGCTCGCCCGCGACGCGCACGCAGATATAGCCGACATAGGACACCGCCGCGATCACCACCATCATCAGCCAGAGCTGGCGCGGATTGAGCGCGTCCCACGGATCGACGGTGCGATCGGGAAGGATCGGCAGCAGGACGAAAGTCATGGTGAGGAGCAGCAGCGCGGCGCGCAATTCGCTCCATTTCAGCTGCGAGACGAATTCGTGCAGCACCTTGCGCTCGGCCAGGATGATGGTCGCGGCGATGCCGCCCGCCGCCGCGGCCGATGCGTTGCCGATCACGGCATAGGCGCCGAGCGCGAAGGTGACGAGACCGGCGATCATGCCGGTGGCGGACGAACTGCCGGCCGCTTCCGCCTCGCGCCACACGAAAGGCAGCAGCGCCGCGGCGAAGGCGATGATGGCAAAGCCTAGGAAAAGCGGGCCGGCGAAGCGGCTCAGCAGCGCCGAAACGCCACCCAGAAGGCCGATCAGCGCGAAGGTGCGCACCCCGGCGGCGCGCGAACCCTCCTTGCCGTCGCGCTCCTGCCAGCCGCGCTCGATCCCGACCAAAAGGCCGATGGCCAGCGCCAGCAATAGCCGCTGCAGAATGGCGAGTGTGTCCACCTGGCTCAGGGTCGCATGAACATGAAGTCGGTGTCGGGATCGCAATTCTCGGCGACGAATTGCAGTTCGGATCTCACATCGGCCACGCTGCGGGTCTCCAGGTATTTCTCCACCACGCAGCCCAGCATATACCGCGCCGTGCTTTCCGCGTCATAGCCGGCGGCGATGGCTTCGGCCACCGCCAGGTCGAAATGCCGTTTCGCAATGGCCGCGGCGCTCATGGGTGCTGTTCCTTTTGACCGGTGACGAACATCTCCCGGACCGCCGTTCGCGGTCATTGAGGCGCGTCAAATCCTTGGGCCCTTGCGTTCGATCAATTAGCAACCCCTGGGCGAGGCTTTAAGTAGGCCATGGCTACCGGTCACATCCTTTCCGCGCTGCGCCTCGGCATCGAAACGCCGAACGAAGCGCATATTTTCATGCAAAAAGATTGCCATGTCTGCCGCGCCGAAGGGTTCGCCGCGCGCTCCAGAGTGGTGGTCACCCATGGCCGCAAATCCGTCGTCGCCACGCTCTATCCGGTGACCGGTGACCTGGTCGGGCTCGACCAGGCCGGACTTTCCGAATGGGCGTGGAACGAACTGGGCCTGGCCGCCGGCGATCCCGTCCGCATCACCCATCCCCCGCCGCTCGAATCCCTGAGCCCGATCCGCGGCAAGGTGCACGGCAACCGGCTCGACGCCTCCGCGCTGAAGGATATCATCGCCGACGTGGCCGCCGGGCGCTATTCCGGCATCCACCTCTCCGCCTTCCTGACCGCCTGCGCGGCGCGCAGCCTCGACTATGACGAGATGCGCGACCTCACCCGCGCCATGGTCGATGTCGGCAAGCGCATCGAATGGGGCGGGCGCCTCATCGTCGACAAGCATTCGATCGGCGGGCTGCCCGGCAACCGCACCACGCCCATTATCGTCGCCGTCGTCGCGGCCTGCGGGCTGACCATCCCCAAGACCTCCTCGCGCGCCATCACCTCGCCGGCCGGCACCGCCGACACGATGGAGACCATGGCGCCGGTCGCTCTCGACCTCGCCACCATGCGCCGCGTGGTCGAGCGCGAGGGCGGCTGCGTCGCCTGGGGCGGCGCGATGGGGCTTTCGCCCACCGACGACATCCTGATCCGCGTCGAGCGCGTGCTCGACCTCGACGGCGAGGGCCAGCTCGTCGGCTCGATCCTGTCCAAGAAGATCGCCGCCGGCGCCACCCATCTGGTGCTCGACCTGCCGGTCGGCCCCACCGCGAAGGTCAGAAGCTATGAGGACGCCCAGCAATTGTCGCAAAGCCTGATCGATGTCGGCACCTCGTTCGGCCTGTCGGTCAAGGCGATCATCAGCGACGGCACCCAGCCGGTCGGGCGCGGCATCGGCCCGGCGCTCGAAGCCCGCGACGTGCTCGCGGTGCTGCAGGGCCATGCCGACGCGCCGGCCGATCTTCGCCAGCACGCGCTGGCGCTCGCCGCGGCCCTGCTCGAACTCGGCGGCGCGGCCAAGGACGGCGCGGGCTTCACGATGGCCGCCGACTGCCTGGCCTCCGGCAAGGCCTGGGCGAAATTCCAAAAGATATGCGAGGCGCAGGGCGGCATGCGCACGCCGCCGGTGGCGCCGCACAGCCGCGTGGTGACGATGCGTCATGGCGGCTTGGTCGAATGGATCGACAGCCGCAAGCTCAGCCGCGTCGCCAAGCTCGCGGGCGCGCCGGACGACAAGGCGGCGGGCGTCGAGCTGCATCTGCGCCTGGGCGCGCCGGTCAGCCGCGGCGAGCCGGCCTATACGGTATATGCGCAGAGTCCGGGCGAGCTCGACTATGCCTTCGCCTATGTCGAGGCCAATCCCGACATCGTCGGCGTGGCGCGCGCATGACCAGGCTCGTCCTCATCCCGCTTCCCGGCAACGAAGAGATGGCCGAGCGCCTGGCCGGCCTGCTCGACGGCGAAATGCGGATGCCCGAGATGCGGCATTTTCCGGACGGCGAAACCTATTTCCGCCTCGACGTCGACCTGCATGGCCGCCGCGTCGCGCTGGTCTGCACGCTGGATCATCCGGACGCGAAATTCCTGCCGCTGCTGTTCGCGGCGCGCACGGCGAGCGATCAGGGCGCCGCCAGCGTCGGCCTCGTCGCGCCCTATCTCGCTTATATGCGCCAGGACCGGCGTTTCCATCCGGGCGAGGCGCTGTCGTCCAAGCTGTTCGCCTCGCTTCTGTCGCCGCAGATCGACTGGCTGGTGACGGTCGACCCGCATTTGCACCGCATCCACTCGCTGGAGACGATCTACGAAGTCCCGACGCGCGTGCTGCATGCCGCCGGCGCCATCGCGCACTGGATCGCGCATGAAGTCGACAAGCCCGTGCTGATCGGCCCGGATGCCGAGAGCGTGCAATGGGTCGGCGAGGTCGCGCGCACCACCGGCGCGCCGGTCGTGGTGCTGCACAAGACCCGCGGCGGCGATACCGATGTCGCCGTGTCGCAAACCGATCTTTCGCCCTTCATGGAGCGCACGCCCGTCCTGGTCGACGACATCATCTCGACTGGGCGCACCATGATCGCGACGCTGAACGAGCTGAACGCCGCCGGCATGAAGCCCGCGGTCTGCGTCGGCGTGCACGGCATCTTCGCCGACGGCGCCTATGACGATCTCAAAGCCGCGCATCCGGCGCGCATCGTGACGACCAACGCAGTCGCCCACGAATCCAACGCGATCGACATCGCGCCGCTGCTCGCCGGCGGCATCAAGGAGATAGCCGTCTGATGCGCATCACCTTTCTCGGCGCCGCCGGAACCGTCACGGGCTCGAAATACCTGCTCGACACCGGCAAGCGCCGCATCCTGGTCGATTGCGGCCTGTTCCAGGGCTACAAGCAGCTTCGCCTGCGCAACTGGGCCAAGCTGCCGCTCGATATCGGCAGCCTCGACGCCGTGGTCCTGACCCATGCCCATCTCGACCACACCGGCTATCTGCCGCTTCTGGTGAAGAACGGCTTTCGCGGCCGGGTCTATTGCACCCGGGCGACGCGCGACCTGTGCGGCATCATGCTGCCGGATTCCGGCCATCTGGAGGAACGCGCCGCCGAGGACGCCAACCGCCACGGCTATTCCAAGCACCATCCGGCGCTGCCGCTCTATACCGAGGAAGACGCGCGCAAGGCGCTGACGCGGCTGCGCGCAATGGATTTCGACGCGCCGTTCGACCTGGGCGAGGGGCTGACGTTCACCTACCGCTATGCCGGGCACATTCTCGGCGCGGCGATGGCGGAGTTCCATTTCGGCGGCAAGACCGTGCTGTTCTCCGGCGACCTCGGCCGGCCCAACGATCCGATCCTGCGCGCGCCCGACGCGATCGGCGAGGCCGATTGGCTGATCGTCGAATCGACCTACGGCAACCGCAAGCACCCGACGGACGATCCGCAGGCGGTGCTGGCCGAGATCGTGACCTCGACCGCGGCCAAGGGCGGTTCGATCGTCGTGCCGGCCTTCACCGTCGGCCGCGCCCAGCTTCTGCTCTATCATCTCTATCAGTTGAAGAAGGCGAGGCGGATTCCCGACCTGCCGGTCTATCTCGACAGCCCCATGGCGATCGACGCCGGCGACATCTTCCTCGCCCATCCGAACGACCACCGCCTCTCCGCCGCCGAAGCCAAGGCGGTGTGCGCCGTCGCGCGCGAGACGCCGACGTCGGACGGTTCCAAGGCGATCGACCGCAGTTCCATGCCGTCCGTCATCGTCTCGGCGAGCGGCATGGCGACGGGCGGACGGGTGCTGCATCACCTCAAGGTCTTCGCGCCTGATCCGCGCAGCACGATCCTGTTCACCGGCTTCCAGGCCGGCGGCACGCGCGGCGCCGCGATGGTGGCCGGGGCACAGGACGTCAAGATTTTCGGCCAGCACGTGCCGGTGAAGGCGCGGGTATACAATATGGAGATGCTCTCGGCGCATGCCGACGCCGACGAGATCCTGGGCTGGCTGAAGAATTTCCGCCGCCCGCCGAACACGACCTTCATCACCCATGGCGAGCCCGAAGCTTCCGACGCGCTGCGCAAGCGCATCGAGGAAGAGTTGCGCTGGAACGCGCATGTGCCGGAATACCGCGAAGAGGTCGAACTGGCCTAATTGCCCGACACGGAGTCGACCTGGCCGAACAGGTCTTCCAGCCTCGCCTGCGTCTTCGCCGGCAGCGGACCGCGCAGGATCGATGCGACGTTTTCCTTCAGGTGCTCGACCTTGCCGGTGCCGCTGAGCACGATGTCGATGCCGGGCTCGTGGCGGCAGAAGCGGTAGGCGGCATCGACGGTGCCCTCGGTGCCCTCTTTCAGGAAACCGAGCGGATCGGCGGCGTCGAGCTTGGCGCGGTCGAGCTGGCCGGCCTTCTCGATCTGGTCGAGCGCTTCCTTGAGGCCGTCCGGATCGGACAGCGCGCGGCGCACCGCGAACATGTCCTGCGTGCCGACATTGTGCGCCCGCGTCAGCCTCAGCACGTCGCGGCGGGCCGACGGGTTCAGGAGATTGAACCCCACCATCACGACGTCCCAGGCGCCGGTCGGCACCGCGGCGGTCAGCATCTTGTGCGAGGTGTCGCTGCCGAAATGCTCCGTGATGCCGAGAAAACGAATCTTGCCCTGCTCGCGGGCCTTGATCAGCGCCGGCACGATCTCGGCGCCGACGTAATCGAGCTGCGCCGGCACGATGCCGTGCAGGTTGAACAGGTCGATATAGTCGGTGCCGAGGCGGCCGAGATTCTTCTCGAGCTGTTCCAGCACCTGCGCGCCGGTGTAGGGCGCGGCGTCGGTCGCGCCCCAGGGCTGGATCGCGGTCTTGGTCGAAATATGGACCTTGTCGCGCCGGCCGCGCACCGCTTCGCCGACGATCGGCTCCGTGCCATAGGCCGCCGCGGTGTCGATCCAGTTGATGCCCAGATCGATGGCGCCCCGCACGACGGCGACGCTCTGCTCCGTCGTGTTGCCGTAGGCCTGGCCGAGCCGGCTGTGGCCGCCGCAGCCAAGGCCGGCGACACTCACCTTCAGGCCGGTGCGACCGAGCGTCTTGAAGTCCATCGCGTCTCTCCGATGCGAGAGACTAGCCCAGCCCGCCGGGACACGAAATCACGGCGCGCCGCAGCCGTCCTGGCAGTTGCCGCCCATCGCCATGCAGCCGCAGCCGCCATATTCGCGCTTGAGGCGGACCAGATGCGCGTCCAGCGCGGCGCGCAGGATCTGGTGCCGCGTCATGCCCTTCTTCACCGCCGCGATGCCGAGCCTTTCGAATTCGGACGCCGACAACATGACCATCATCCGGTGCGGCCGGTCGATGGGAGGTGGCGGAGGCGGCGTGTCGGGCTCGGGCGCCACCGGCGGCTCGCGCGTCCAGAACAGCGACGGCTTGGGCGCCGATGGCCCGGCGTCGCCCTTGCGCGCGAAGAGGTTCGAGGTGAGGGGCGCGAAACGCTGCGAGCTCAAATCGGTCACTCCTATTGCGGACGGTCGGAGGCTCTGCGGCCGAAGGGATGGGCGCGGCGGTCGGGGCCGCTATACGGCGTGATGTTGCTGCGACGTTCGGGGAGGAAGCGGCGCTCCAGCAAGGGCGGCGGCGCGATGTCCTCCGCGAACGGCGGCGGCTCGGGTTCGGTCGCCAGCGATTTTTCGTCGCCCAATGCCGTGAGCGCGCCGGTGGCGAAATGGATGGGGCGTATCTGCGGCAGGAACGTCGGATCGCCGGTCAGCCGCGACAGGCGGTCCTGCATATAGAGCCACAAGTCGCGCACCTCCTTGGCGGATTGCGACTTGGCGACGACCTCGCCGACCGTGCGGCCGTCGACCATCGAGGCGGCGAAATCGACGCGATGATGCAGCGTCACCGGCGCCACCGTGCCGTGCTGCGACAGCGCGATGGCGGCCTCTCCCGTGATGCGGGCGCGCGGCGTCGCGGCGTTGACGATGAAGATCACCGGTTTGCCATGGCGTTCGGCGATGTCGACGGTGGCGCCGACCGCGCGCAGGTCGTGCGGGCTCGGACGCGTCGGGACGGCGACGAGATCGGCATGCGCAACGACCTGGGAGATCGAGGTGGTGACCGCCGGCGGGGTGTCGATGACGGCGAGGCGGATGCCGCTGGCCCGCATCTGGTCCAGCGCGTCGCCCAGTTCGCGAAGCCCGACCTTGGCGAAATGCGGCGTCGCCGATTCGCGGGCGTTCCACCAATGCGACAGCGAGCCTTGCGGGTCGGTGTCGATCAGGGCCACGGGCCCGACACCCGCGGCCTCCGCCTCGACCGCGAGATGGCCCGACAGCGTGGTCTTGCCCGAGCCGCCCTTCTGGGAGGCCAATACCAGAACGTGCATCCCGCCCCTTTCGCCGGACCCGCCGGCCAGATGTGCTAGCGTTCAGCATGCGCGCGAGGCGTTACGGCGCGTTGAAAAGCCGGGCGCGCAATTGACTCGGTTTCGCGACGAGTTTTCTTCGAAACCTCTCGATCGGGAGCAGGCATGCATTTTTCGCGGCTTCGTGCGTCGGCCCTGGCCGTCGCGCTGACGGCGGCGGCGCCGGCGCCCAGCCCGGCGCCGATCCAGGACTGGTCCAACATCGAGACGGTGGTGGTGACGCCGCAGGCGGCGGGACCGGCGCTGTGGCACATCGCGACGGCGACCTCCGAGGTCTGGATCCTGCCGACCGTCTCGCCGGTGCCCCAGGACCTGGCGTGGGACAGCAAATTCGTCTCCGACGAGATCAAGGGCTCGAAGGTTCTGCTGCTGCCGCCGCGCGCCACGCTCGGCGTGTTCGAGGGGCTGTGGTTCTGGATGACCGGCATGGATGCGCTGGAGCAGCCCGACGGCACGGCGCTGGAGGCGACGCTGCCGGAACCGCTGAAGAACCGCTTCGTCGCCGCGCGCACGCACATCGGCGAAGACGCCGACCGCTACGCGAAGTTTCTCGGCGGCGTGGCGGCGCTGAGGCTGGAGGGCGACTATTTCCGCTTCGCGAAGCTGACGCCCAACGGGCCGCAAAGGACGGTGGAGGCCATCGCCGCGCATGCCGGCGTGCCGGTGCGCACCACCGCGACCTATCCGGCTATGGACGTGATCCGCGACATCCCGAAGATGACGGCGGCGGCGCATCTCGCCTGCCTCGACTTCGCGCTGAAGGACATCGACACGGCGTCCGCCCATGCGGCGGCCGCGGCGCAGGCCTGGGCGGACGGCGATCTTGCCGGCGTGAAGGCGCATTATCTGGAGACGCGGCTCGACGATTGCCTGCAGCAGAACTCCGCCTACAGCGTGCTGCGCGAGACCGCCAATCGCGACATGACGAACGCGATCCTGGAGGCGCTGAAGAAGCCGGGCAAAACCTTCGCGGTGATGCCGATGGGATTCTTCCTGCGCAAGGGCGGCGTGCTGGAGCGGCTCGAGGCCGCCGGACTGACCGTCAGCGGGCCGGGCGGCTAGACCAGCTTCGCCTGCGTCTTGGCCGCGACTTCGTCCTGCGTCACGCCGGGGGCCAGCTCCATCAACTTGAGGCCGCCGGGCACGACATCGAACACGCCGAGATTGGTGATGATGCGATCGACGCAGGCCTTGCCGGTAAGCGGCAGCGAGCAGGCCTTCAGGAGCTTGGAATTGCCGGCCTTGTCGGTGTGGTCCATCGTCACGACGCAGCGCTTGACGCCGGCGACCAGATCCATCGCGCCGCCCATGCCTTTCACCAGCTTGCCCGGCACCATCCAGTTGGCGAGATCGCCGGTCTCCGACACTTCCATCGCGCCCAGGATCGACAGGTCGATATGGCCGCCGCGGATCATCGCGAAGCTGTCGGCCGAGGAGAAATAGGAGGTGCGGTCAAGCTCGGTGATGGTCTGCTTGCCGGCGTTGATGAGATCCGGATCGACCTCGTTCAGCCTCGGGAACGGGCCCATGCCGAGCATGCCGTTCTCCGACTGCAGCGTCACGTCCATGCCTTCGGGAATGTAGTTCGCGACCAGCGTCGGGATGCCGATGCCGAGATTGACGTAGAACCCGTCGCGCAATTCGCGCGCCGCCACCTTGGCGAGATCGTCGCGTGTCCAGGGCATCAGGCGGTCTCCCTCACGGTGCGCTTCTCGATCCGCTTCTCGTAGTTCACGCCTTCGATGATGCGCTGGACGAAGATGCCGGGTGTGTGGATCGTGTCGGGATCGAGCGAGCCGACCGGCACCAGATGCTCGACCTCGGCGACCGTCACCTTGCCGGCGGTCGCCATCATCGGGTTGAAATTGCGCGCGGTCTTGCGGAAGACCAGATTGCCCTGGGCGTCGCCCTTCCACGCCTTGACGATGGAGAGATCGGAGACGAGGCCGTGCTCCAGGATATAGGTCACCCCGTCGAAATCCTTGTGCTCCTTGCCTTCGGCGATCAGCGTGCCGACGCCGGTCTTGGTGTAGAAGCCGGGGATGCCGGCGCCGCCGGCGCGGATGCGCTCGGCCAGCGTGCCCTGCGGATTGAATTCCAGTTCCAACTCGCCGGCGAGATACTGCCGCTCGAAGGTCGCGTTCTCGCCGACATAGGACGAGACCATCTTCTTGATCTGGCGCGTCTGGAGCAGAAGCCCGAGGCCGAAATCGTCGACCCCGGCATTGTTGGAGACGACCGTCAGCCCCTTCACGCCGGATTCGACCAGCGCGGCGATCAGCTTTTCGGGAATGCCGCAGAGGCCGAAGCCGCCCGACATGATCGTCATGCCGTCGAACAGCAGGCCGTCCAGCGCGGCCCTGGCGTCGGAATAGATCTTCGTCTTCATGGACCATCCGTGACTGCAATGGCGCGACTATAACCCGGCGGGCCATAGCGCGGGTGTGTCATTCCGTCCAGGAAAATCCCACGCGCAAGACGCGCGGGCTCGCGTAGTTCGTCACGAAATCCGCGCTCTCGGTGGTGGCGACGCGCGCGTTGAGCACATTGTCGCCCGCGAGATAGGCGGAGAGCCCGTCCCACAGGCGCCAGGCGATGCGCGCGTCCAGCGTGGTCGCGGGCGCCAGCGACAGCGTGTTCTGGTCGTCGGCGAAGCGCGTGCTTTCATAGCGCAGGTCGGCGGTGACGGTCAGCCGGTCGAGCGGCGTGGCGCGGAAGCCGGCGGTCAGGGTGAAGCGCGGCGCCTGGGCCGGGCGCTTGCCGGTCAGCTGGGCGGCGGCGATACCGCCCTGGACATGGGCATCGACATAGTCGAAGGCGGCGTTGAGGCCGAGCCGGTCGCTTAGCCGCCAGTGCGCGTCGGACTCGATGCCATAGGCGTCGATATTGCCGGCGTTCTGGCGCTGGATGAGCAGGCCGCCGGCCGCGACCGTGCCCAGGCCCGGAACGGTGACCGGGCCGCGCGCGACCGTCACGTTGGTGATGGCGCCGTGGAGCTGGTTGTAGAAGCCGGCGATGTCCCAATCGAAATCATCGATCTTTTGGCCGAGGCCGAGTTCGGCGCCGTAGAGCTTCTCGGGCGCCAGGCCGGGATTGGCCTCGGTCAAATTGCTGCCGAGGCGGAACGGCCGGTAGAGCTCGTTCAGCGTCGGGGCGCGGAAGCCGCCGTAAGCGGCCGAGCGGACGAAGAACCCGTCGCCGAGATCCTGGCGCACGCCCAGCCGCGCGGTCGGCACGATGCCGCTTTTGGACGGCGTCTTCTGGTTCACCGTCACGGCGCCGGTCGCGAGCGTAGTCTGGATCAGATGGCCGCCGGTCGAGGCCCATTGGTCGGCGCGGATGCCGGCGGTCAGCAGCAGGCCGTCGAAACGCGCCGCCGTTTCAATATAGAGACCGCCGACGAAGGTGCGCCCGCCGCTGACGCGGCCCTGGGTGAACGCGCCCGCGACGGGCTGGAAGTGTTCCTTGGAGTCGCCCTGGGTGAAGCGCGCGTCGCCGCCGATCTCCCAATCGATCACCGACCAGCCGCCGCGCAAAGCGGCATTGAAGCCCCAGCCGAGCGAGGGCGTCGAGTACTGATCGTTGGAAACGGTGGTGCCGCCGCGGCCGGGCTGCAGGACAGTCGCCGAAGTGTTCGAGAAGCCGGAATTGCGCAGCCAGGCCTGGAGGCGATAGCCGAGATCGTCCGCGCTTTCCGGATGCGCCAGGGTCAGGCTCGCGGTGACGCCGTCGGCGGAGGAGCGCGAGCCGACCAGGCCGGAGTCGCGATCCTCGCCATAAGCACCGAGCCGCAGCGACAGCAGGGTGTCGGTCCAAGGCGTCGCTTCGGCGCGCAGCGAGGCGTTGCGCGCGTGATAGGTGACGGCGTCGTCGGCGGGGCCGCGCTGCGCCGGCGAGACCGCGATCCAGCCGGCGCTGTCCTCGTCCGAGGCGCTGGCGAACAGCGTCAGCGGTCCGAGATCGGTGCCGCCGGCGGCGGCGAGGCGCCGTCCGTCCTGCTGCGCCAGCGAGGCATCGGCGGCGACGAGGCCGCTGCCGCGCTGCTCGCTGAGCGCGACCACGCCGGTCAGGGCGCCTGCCCCGTAGGGACCGGCGCCGGCGCCGCGCACGATCTCGGCGCCGCCGATGTCCTCGGGCGGCAGCGAGGACCAGATCACCCAACCGCCGAACGGATCGTTCTGCGGCACGCCGTCCAAGGTGACGAGAGCGCGGCCCGCGCCGGACGGCGCGATCGACCGCAGCGACAGGCCCTGGGTCGTCGGGTTGGCGGAGAGACTCGAGTCGCGGCGGAACAGCGACAGGCCGGGCACCTGGCCGAGCGCGCGGTCGAGTTCGGTCGCGCCGCGGATGTCGGCCGCGGTCAGCGTCGCCACCGAGAACGCCGCATTGCCGAGCGGATCGGGCGGGCTCGCCGTCACCACCACGGTCTCGATGGCGGCCGCGGCGGCCGGCGCGGCCATTGCGACGGCAGCTCCCGCCAGCAAAAAAGAGCGAAAATTCACGATCATCCCACCGCGTAGATACGATGCCATGCGGTACCGCGCCATGCTTGGGCAGGCGGGATAGGTGGTCCTTCCAAAAAATAAGGCGGCCCCGCCGCGCGGCGAAAAATTACGTCCGCGCGGCGGGGCCGCCCCGGTTCGACGCTCGACAGGCCGGCAGGCGGAAGACCGAAACGGCCGACCGCAAGCACCTTCGCGTTCCCGCCCCGGGATCATGCGGCCGCAAGGCCGCGCGGAGGCGCGCGAGACGCATCCTTGCCCTGTCTGTTCCCGCGTAATACTGCGGCCCACGCCGGCCCGGCGCCCGGCAAGCCGGGTTGTCCGTCCTCCAAAACACAACTGTTGCTTATATACAACAATCATGTTGCCTGCAAGCAACAGTTGATGGGTCGCCAAACTTCGTACATCGTACGCGTATCACGTACGAGACGTCATGCCGAGAGAACTCTCCTCCGAAGACTTCGAAGCGGTCCGCGCCCGGATCGGCGCGGCGGCGACCGCGCTCTACGCGGCGGGCGGCGTCGGCGCGATCACCATGCGCGACATCGCGAAAAAGCTCGGCCGCAGCCCGATGGGGCTCTACCGCTATTTCGCCGACCGCGACGAGATCCTCGCCTTCGTGCGCGCCGACGCCTTCGACCGCTTCTCCGACGCGCTGGAGCGCGCCTTCGCGTCCGGCGCCGACGCCTTCGCGCGGGCGCGCGCGGTCGGGCGCGCCTATTTCGACTTCGCGCTCGCCAATCCCAACGCCTACCGGCTGATGTTCGACCTCGATCCGCCGGACGAGGCGCGCCATCCCGATCTGCGCCGCGCCGGCAAGCGCGCCGGCGAGACGGTGACGCGGCATGTGAAGGACCTGGTCGCCGCCGGCATCGTCAAGGGCGATCCCAAGGTCGTCGGCAACGCGCTGTGGGCGGCGTCGCATGGCGTGATCGTGCTGCATCTGGCCGGGCGCCTGCCGGCCGGGATGAAGGTCGAGGACCTTTATTTCGAGACCATGCGGCTCACCTTCCGCGGCGCGCGCACGCCCGCCTCGGCGCGGCCGCGCCTCAGTTCATCATCGCAACCCTGACCGGAGAAACATCCATGGCTCTCAAAGGCGCATTGACCAAGAAGCTTTCCGTGCCGGTGATCGGCTCGCCGCTGTTCATCATCTCCGGCCCCGACCTGGTGCTGGCGCAGTGCAAGGCCGGCATCATCGGCTCGTTCCCGTCGCTGAACGCGCGGCCGCTGTCGATGCTGGACGAATGGCTGGCGCGGATCACCGAGGAACTGGCGGCGTGGGACCGGGCGCATCCGGAAAGCCCCTCGGCGCCCTTCGCGGTCAACCAGATCGTGCACAAGTCGAACGACCGGCTGCAGCAGGACCTCGAACTCTGCGTCAAGTACAAGGCGCCGGTGGTCATCACCTCGCTGGGCGCGCGCGAGGACGTGAACGCCGCGGTGCATTCCTATGGCGGCGTGGTGATGCACGACATCATCAACAACCGCTTCGCGCGCAAGGCGATCGAGAAGGGCGCCGACGGCATCATCGCGGTGGCGGCCGGCGCCGGCGGCCATGCCGGCACGCTGTCGCCCTTCGCGCTGATCGAGGAGATCCGCGAATGGTTCGACGGACCCCTTGCCTTGTCCGGCGCGATCAGCACCGGACGCGCCGTGTTGGCGGCGCAGGCGCTGGGCGCGGATTTCGCCTATATCGGCTCGGCCTTCATCGCGACCAGGGAAGCCAACGCGCAGGAAGCCTACAAGGCGATGATCACGCAGTCGGCGGGCGACGACATCGTCTACACCAATCTGTTCACCGGTGTGCACGGCAATTATCTGCGCCCCTCGATCGTCGCGGCGGGGATGGATCCGGACAATCTGCCGGTCAGCGATCCCTCCAAGATGGATTTCGGCTCGGGCGGCAACAGCAAGGCCAAGGCGTGGAAGGACATCTGGGGCGGCGGCCAGGGCATCGGCCAGGTGAAATCGGTGGTCGGCGCCGGCGAACTGGTGGCGCGGCTGAAGCATGAGTACGATGCGGCGCTGGCGAAGCTGGCGGCGAAGCAGAAAGAACGATCGGCGGCATGATCCGGGCGGGCATCGGCGGGTGGAATTTCGAACCGTGGCGCGGCGTGTTCTTTCCGAAGGGCACGTCGAAGGCCAAGGAACTCGCCTATGCCAGCCGCCAGCTTTCCTCCATCGAGGTCAACGGCACCTTCTATTCGACCTTCAAGCCGCCGACCTTTAGGAAATGGCATGACGAAACGCCGCAGGATTTCGTCTTCGCGCTGAAGGCGAACCGCTTCGCGACCAACCGCAAGGTGCTGGGCGACGCCGGGCCCTCCATCGCGCGCTTCCTCGAAAGCGGCGTGTCGGAGCTGAAGCACAAGCTCGGCCCGATCCTGTGGCAGTTCATGCACACCAAGAAATTCGATCCGGCGGATTTCGAGGCGTTCCTCGCGCTCCTGCCCAAGAGCATCGACGGCGTGGCGCTGCGCCATGCGGTCGAGCCGCGGCATGAGAGCTTCAAGACGGCGGCCTTCGTCGAACTGGCGCGCCAATACGGCGCGGCGATCGTGTTCGCGGATTCGAAAAAATATCCGGCGATCGCCGATGCGACGGCCGATTTCGTCTATTGCCGGCTGCAGGAGACGCAGGAGACGATCGAGACGGGCTACAGCCCCGCCGCGATAAAAAATTGGGTCGCCGCCGCGACGGCGTGGGAGGCGGGCGGCACGCCCAAGGGCATGACGCTGCTCGCCAAGGCGCCGGCGAAGAAGAAGCGCGACGTGTTCGTCTATTTCATCGCCGGCGCCAAGGTGCGCAATCCGGCGGCGGCGGCGGCGTTCCTGAAGGCGGCGAAAGCGTAGCGGCTATTTCACCGTCCAGGTCCAGCCGGCGATCTTCCATTTGCCGTCGATCTTCTGCATCGCGAACGTCATGACACCCGGCTCGCGCACCGGCTTGCCGGCGCGCTTGAACGTGAAGTTCGCCGGAAACACGGCGTAGCCGCGGTCGCCCTCGATCAGGACATGGGTCGGCTTGGCGAGCACCACGAAGGGCTCCGTCATCTGCTGGGCCTTGGCGAAGACGCCGTAATCGGCGCCCCATTGCGCGAAGGCATTGGCGCCCGACCAGGCATGCGGCGAGAACTCGTCGATGATGGACGGCGACGGCGCATAGTAGGCGGCGGCGCCGGGAAAATCGTTCTTGTTGAGCGTGTCGTTATACGCGTTGACGGCAGCGGCGAGATCGCCCTTGTCCGACGCGGCGGCGGGCACGGCGACGAGCAGCGCCGCGGCGAAAATCAGTGTGCGGATCATGGCTTTCCTCCCCAGGAATTTCGGGGAAGTCTAGGAGCATTTCGCGACGCCGCAAGGGGCGGCGAAGCGGGCGCGCCACGCGGTGCGCCCGCCCACGACGTTCAGAACCAGCCGCGATGGAAATGGTGGCGGTGATGGTGCCAGCGATGGTCGTGACGGCCGCCGCGGTCGTTGTCGCGATCGCGGGAATAGCCGCCATGGCGGTCATTGTCGTGCGCGCTGGCGGGCGCGATCGACGCCGCGCCGGCGACGCCGATCAGCGCGGCGACGATGGCGGTCTTGAACAATCTGGTCATGTCATTCTCCTGGGTGAAACATCGAGGCGGCGACATTGGGCCGGCGGGCCTGAACGGGATGCGCGCGGGGCCGTTCATGTGCCGGACATCTTTGCCGGCGGCGCGCGGCGTCGTGGTCGAAAACACCGCGCAAAACGGGGCGCCGGCGCGGAAATGCGGCGTACACGCACGAATATTTCCACACCGCGGCGCAGCAATTTCGTCTATACTTCGGGTTGCGGACCCGCGCGCGACGCGGGCCCACCGCAGAGCCCCTGCCCGCCTTGGAGCGGGCCCGGGCCAGCAGAGGAGCCGCCATGCCCGAACCGATCAGAGATCTGGGCCGCCGCAAGACCGGCACGACCTTCACCGCGTCGGAGGCCCGCGACGCGATGGTGAAAAAGGAACTGGAAGCCGAGCGGCAGGCGTTCGAGGTCAAGACCGCGAAGCTGCGCGCGCTGCGCCTCGCCAAGGAAGCCGCCGACGCGGCGCAGGCGATCAAGCTCGCGGCCGAGGCGCCGGCGAAGAAGACCGCGGCCGCGAAGAAGAAAGCCGAGAAGGCCGCGTCCTGAAGCGCCGCGCCGAAGATTGACTGGTCCTCTGTTTGGGATAGCCTTTGCGGGCGTGGACGGCGTCCCGTCAGAGAAAGCGCTCGACTGTTACCGTTTCCTTCCGCTGGACGAGACAGCCTCCTTCCTCTCCCCGATGGCCGTTTTTCGTCCCATGGCGGCATGAGGCCGGCGTGGAAACTTCGTGAGCAGGACGACCAGGACATGACGATCGGAACCGTGAAGTTCTTCAACACAGCAAAGGGCTATGGCTTCATCGCGCCGGAAGGCGGCGGCAAGGACGTGTTCGTGCACGCCACCGCCGTGGAAGCGGCGGGCCTGCGCAGCCTCAATGAAGGGCAGAAAGTGTCCTTCGACGTGCAGCCCGACGCGCGCGGCGCGAAGGCCGTGAACCTGAAGGCGGTCTGAAGCATCGCCGCGTTTTCCATTGCACGGCCGGCGGTGCCTCCGCCGGCCGTTTTGTTTTGCGGGTGCGGATGGCACCGAGCGGTGCGCCGCTATTTGTGGCAGGCCATCTCGGCGTCGAGCGCCATGCCGGATTGCAGGTCGTCGACCGTCAGCTCGCGATAGCGCTCCGCCGAGCCGACGTCGTAGACGCGCACCACCAATTCGACCTTGAAGTTCTTCGTGCAGTCGACGGCGTAGAATTGCGGCGCGGTGTCCTTGCACATCTTGACCGCGTAATAAGTGAGCCCGTCGGGCTTGGTGGTGACGCTGTCCTTGTCGAAGCACATCGGATAGCCGCCGCCATTGTCGCGGGTGTGCACCCAGGTCTCGGCGCGGGCCGAGGTCGCGGCGAGGAGAAGGACGGCGCAAAGGATGGACGCGGGACGCATGGCGGGGCCCAAAGGGGTTTCGACGGTTCCCGATTATAGCGGCCGGCGCGATTTGCCAAAGACCCCGCCGATGGCCGAAAATGGCCTTATGTCTCCCGACAAAGACCAGCCGCCGCCCGAGCGGCCCGCCGCCTTCCGGCCCGGCGGGCGCGCCTTCGACCCCAGGCTGCTCGAAGGCTCGATTCCGCGCTCGCTGTTCCTGCTCGCCTTCCCGATCATGTGCGGCAACATCCTCTTGATCGCCTATCAGCTCGTGGACGCGTTCTGGGTGGGACGACTGGGCGCCACCGCGGTCGCGGCGGTCTCGGTGTCGCTGCCGCTGATGTTCCTGATGATGTCGATCGGCATGGGCTTCACCATCGCCGGTTCCACCCTGATCGCGCAGTATGTCGGGGCGCGCAACCGCGCGATGGTCGATCACGTCGCCGGCCAGACGATGCTGACGGTCGTCGCGGTATCGGCGGCGCTCGGCCTGTTCGGCTTCATCGTCGCGCCCTATCTGCTGGAACTGATGGAGGTGGCGCCCGAGGTCTATCGCAACGCGCTGGGCTTCCTGCGGGTGCAGTTCCTGAGCCTGCCGCTGGCCTTCGCCTTCTTCTGCTTCCAGTCGCAGATGCGCGGCATGGGCCAGGTGACGGTGCCGCTCTATCTCACCGCCACCACGGTGTTCGTGAATTTCGTGCTCGATCCGATCTTCATCTTCTGGATGGGCTGGGGCGTGATGGGCGCCGCGCTCGCGACGCTGGTGAGCCAGGCGCTGGCGGCGGCGATCGCCATCGCGCTGCTGGTCCAGGGCCGCTACGGCATCCAGATCAAGCTGCGCGAGCTCAGGCCGGATTACGCCTTCATCAAGCGCGCCTTCAACCTGGGCTATCCGGCGGCGATCGAGGGCTCGGCCCGCGGGCTCGGCGTGACGGTGATGATGTTCCTCATCACCAGCTTCGGCACGGTGACGACGGCGGCCTATGGCGTCGGCGGCAATGTGCTGCAATTCGTGGTGATCCCGGCGATGGGCTTCTCCATGGCGATCTCGACGCTGGTCGGCCAGAACATCGGCGCCGGAAACCTCAAGCGCGCCGAGGACGTGGCGCGGCTGGCGGCGCTGATCACCTTCTCGGTGCTGTCGGCCTTCGGCCTGTTCGCGCTCGCCTTCGCCAACCATATCGCGGCGTTCTTCGTGCCGGGCGACAAGGCGGTGATCCACGAGGCGGCGGTGTTCATCCGCACCGTGTCCTGGAGCTTCGGCTTCGTCGGCGTCCAGTTCGCGCTGATGGGCGTGCTGCGCGCCAGCGGCAACATGTTCGCGGCGATGGTCATCAGCCTGGTGTCGCAGTGGATGCTGACGTTTCCGCTGGCCTATGTGCTGTCGCACCGGGCGCATCTGGGGGCGCACGGCATCTGGTGGGCGTTCCCGGTGGCCAACGTCATCACCGCGATCGTCAGCTTTTTGTGGTTCTCCCGCGGCGACTGGAAGAAGCGCCGCGTCATCGACGGCATGACCGAGGAAGAGGCCGAGGAGGAAGACGTCAACGAGCAGGTGATGGTGTGACTATTCGTTGGCCTGGAAATCGGGGAAGCGCAGCACGACGCGCTTCTGCGCGCCGGCGCGCAGATTGAACGCCGCCGTCACCGGCTTGGCCTGCGAGCCGTTGATGGTGGCGCTGACGCGGTAGGCGCCGGGCGTTCCCTTCACCAGCACCCAGGGGCCGGCGCAGTTGAGGTCGGCCACCGCGCTGGCGCCGCTGGTCAGCGTCACATGCGCGCCGGACAGGTATTGCGCGCCGCCGTTCGAGAACTCGATGCGGATCGGATAGGACGACCATTGCGGATCGTCCTTGGCGGAGCCGACGCCGGTGCACACCGCCTGGAGGCCGCCGAACGCGACCGGCGTGTCCATCGCCATGGGCTGGGGCAGGACCGGCGCGCTCATGGCCTGGGCGAGCACGATCACGGCGGCGGGGAACATCATCATGGAATCCTCCTGCAAATCGCCGGTGAGGATGGCCGACTCGCGCGACGGAAACGTTGCGGGGGATCAATTGTTCCGGCCCGGCGCCGCGGCCGAAGGACGACGAGCGGCCTTGATTTCAGCGCAAAAGTTGCAATTCTCCACCGTCGGGCAACGGGGGCGTGCAGTGAGAAAGACGGTTTTCTGCGTGGCGGTCGCGCTTGCGACGGTGTTCGCGACACAGGCGCCGGCGGCGGCGTCCAAGGCGCGCGCCGTCGCCCATATGATCGCGCGCGACGGCGGGGCGGCCGGCACGATCACCTTCGCCGCGACCTCGCATGGCGTGCTCATCGAGTACGACCTGAGGGGCCTGACGCCGGGCGCGCATGCGATCCACATCCACACTTCGGGCAATTGCGATCCCAAGGTCGCGTTCACCTCGGCCGGGCCGCATTTCTCGCCCGACCCGACGAAGATGCACGGCTTCATGGCGCAGCACAGCCCGCATGCCGGCGATCTGCCCAACGAGTTCGCCGCCGCCGACGGCACGCTGCATGCGAGCACGATCAGCAATGCCTTCTCGCTCGGCAACGGCAAGAAATCGATCTTCGACCGCGACGGCGCGTCGATCATCGTGCATGCGCGCGGCGACGACTACATCAGCCAGCCGGCCGGCAATTCCGGCGACCGCGTCGCCTGCGGCGTGATCATGCGCACCGTCGGGCCGAAATCGCGCAAGCCCGGCAAGCGCAAAGCGCATGCGTGACGCGCGGGCGTTTCGTGCATGATCGCAGCGCGCGAGGCGGAGGGCGATCATGGTTGTGCTGCACCAGATGCAGATGTCGGGCAATTGCTACAAGGTCCGGCTGACCGCGCGCCTGCTCGGCATTCCGATGGCGCTGCGCGACTACGGGCTGCATGACGGCTCGACACGGACGCCGGAGTTCCTCGCCAAGAATCCGAACGGGCGCGTGCCGATGCTCGAGACCGAGGACGGCCGCTATCTGCCCGAGTCCGGCGCGATCCTGTTCTTCCTCGCGGAGGGCACGCATCTGATCCCCGAGGACCGCTGGGACCGCGCGCGGATGCTGCAATGGATGTTCTTCGAGCAGTACAGCCACGAGCCCTATATCGCGGTGGCGCGCTTCTGGCTGAAATTCGCGCCCAAGGCGGAACTGGAACAGACGAAACATCTGGTTCCCGAATGGCACGCCAAGGGCAATGCGGCGCTCGGCGTGATGGAATCCCATCTTGGCACGCGGGATTGGTTCGCCGGGAACCGCAGCTCCATCGCGGATATCGCGCTTTACGGCTACACCCACAGCGCGGCGGATGGCGGGTTCGATCTCGCGCATTATCCCGCGGTTTCGCGCTGGCTGGCGCGCGTCGCGGACGAGCCCGGACACATCGCGCTCGACGAAAGCTGGTGACTTGCCTTGCCGCGGCCGAGTGACTATATCGCCGCGCAGTCGAGGCCGCGCAGCCTTTAGAGAAGTTCTGAGCCGTGCCCAAGCGAGGCCCCATTCCACCGGGGAACAGTGCTGGAGTGACGACGACGCTTTTCCTGAAACAAGTCGCGGGTTCGACGTCGCGCGGGACGCGGTGTCCCTCGCGATAGCTCAAATGCTTTCAGGAGAAAGCCGTAATGATCGGTCAAGTTAAGTTCTTCAACACCACGAAGGGTTTCGGATTCATCGCTCCGGAAGATGGCGGCAAGGACGTGTTCGTGCACGTCACCGCGGTCCAGGCGGCGGGTCTTCGCGGCCTCAACGAAGGCCAGCGCGTCAACTTCGACGTCGAAGCCGACAAGCGCGGCCCCAAGGCCGTCAATCTGAAGCTCGTCTAAGTTAAGGCGAACTTAGGTTCAGCGAACGGCGCGGGAGCGATCCCGCGCCGTTTTGCCTTGCAGCAAATCTCGTCGCCGCCACGGCGAAGGGATAGACAGTGGCGAAGCTCCCGAAGCAGACTGCGGCCGGAACCGGGGGACACGCCATGGACAGTTCGAAGAAGATCGCCGCCGAGTTTCTGGGCACGTTCTGGCTGGTGCTGGGCGGCTGCGGCGCCGCGGTGCTGGCGGCGGGCGTGCCGGATGTCGGCATCGGCTATGCCGGCGTCGCGCTGGCCTTCGGGCTGACGGTGCTGACCGGCGCCTATGCCTTCGGGCACATCTCGGGCGGGCATTTCAATCCGGCGGTGACCTTCGGCCTCTTTGTCGCCGGGCGCTTTCCGGCCAAGGACATCCCCGCTTACTGGATCGCGCAGCTTCTGGGCGGCATCGTGGCGGGCGGCGTGCTCTACATCATCGCCAGCGGCGCCGCCGGCTTCGATCCGGGCGCCGGCTTCGCCTCCAATGGTTACGGCGATCACTCGCCGCAGCATTTCTCGCTGCTCGCCGGCGCGGTGTGCGAGGTCGTGATGACCTTCATGTTCCTGATCGTGATCCTGAACTCGACGCTGGCGGCGCCGAGCTATGCGCCGATCGCCATCGGGCTGTGCCTGACGCTGATCCACCTGATCTCGATCCCGGTGACCAACACCTCGGTCAATCCGGCGCGCTCGACCGGCGTCGCGATCTTCCAGGGAAGCTGGGCGATCGAGCAGCTCTGGCTGTTCTGGATCATGCCGCTGGTCGGCGCGGGGCTGGCCGGCATCGTCCAGCGCTGGCTGGTGTCGCGCCAGTCGGAACGCCAGACAGCGCAGGAGCTGGCGACGTAGCGCTTATTCCAACGAAACGAAGAGTCGGTCGTCGTAAGTCGCATGCGCGGCAATTATGTTGCTGGAATCGTCCCGTGGAGACGGGCATGACGCGCCGTGATATGGGCTTCGCATGGGATACGAAGGACCGGCCATCGGGGAGCTTCTGGACGGCGACGCGCTTCGGCGCGCGCTGACCGCGCTCGCCCAGGCGTCTTCCGACAAGACGAAGCTGCGGGCCGAGGCGCTCGCGCTGATCAAGGCGGAATTCCTCGATGGCCGCGCCCGCGTCAAGGCGGGCGTCGAAGGCGGCACGCTGAGCGGGCTCGCCGCGGCGCGCGCGCTGTCGGGACTGCAGGACACCACCATCCAGGTGATCTACGATTTCGCGACCAAGCATTTCTACTATGCCCAGAACCCGACCGCGGCGGAGCGCGTCTGCGTGGTGGCGACCGGCGGCTATGGCCGCGGCGAGCTGGCGCCGGGATCGGACATCGACCTGCTCTTCATCCGGCCGTTCAAGCAGACGCCGTGGGGCGAGAGCGTCATCGAGTTCATCCTCTACATGCTGTGGGATCTCGGCCTGAAGGTCGGCCATGCGACGCGCTCGCTCGCCGAATGCGTGCGCCTTGCGAAACAGGACGTAACGATAAGAACCGCGATCCTGGAAGCGCGCTATCTGTGGGGCGACAAGTCGCTGTTCGAGGAGCTGCGCAAGAAATTCTGGAGCGAGGTCGCGACCGGCACCGGCCAGGACTTCGTCGAGGCCAAGCTCGCCGAGCGCAACGAGCGGCATGCCCGCCAGGGCGAGAGCCGCTATCTCGTCGAGCCGAACATCAAGGAGGGCAAGGGCGGGCTGCGCGACCTGCAGACGCTCTACTGGATCGGCAAATACGTCTATCACCTGGAGGACACCGCCGATCTCGTCGAGCACAACGTGCTCACCCGCGACGAGTACAAGACCTTCCAGAAGGCCGAGGCGTTCCTGTGGGACGTGCGCGTCAAGCTGCACTATCTCGTCGGGCGCGCGGAGGAGCGGCTTTCCTTCGACGTCCAGCCGGACCTCGCGGCCCGCATGGGCTTTGTCGGCGACACGCCGCGGCGCGCCGTCGAGGCGTTCATGAAGGCCTACTTCCTGGTCGCCAAGGATGTCGGCGATCTGACGCGCATCTTCTGCGCCGCGCTGGAAGACCAGAACAGGAAGCGCCGGCCGAGCCTGGCCTCCATGCTGCCGGGCTTTTTGCGCCCGCGCACCAGCGGCGACGATTTCTATGTCGAGAACGGCAGGCTGTGCGCCCGGCCGCAGATCTTCCGCGCCGATCCGGTCAACATGATCCGCATCTTCCATATCGCCGACGCCAAGAAGGTCGACATCCATCCCGACGCGCTGCGCACCATCACCCGCAGCCTGGACCTGATCGACGACGAGGTGCGGCGCGATCCGGAAGCGAACAAGCTGTTCCTGGAGATCCTGTCGTCGCGCAACGATCCGGAGCGGGCGCTGCGCCTGATGAACGAGGCCGGCGTGTTCGGCCGCTTCGTGCTGGAGTTCGGCCGCGTCGTCGGGCTGATGCAGTTCAACATGTACCACCACTACACGGTGGACGAGCACCTGATCCGCGCCGTGGGCTACATCGCCTCGATCGACCGCGGCGAACACAGAAGCGAGCATCCGCTGGCGACCGAGATCATCAAGCGCATCAAATCGCGCGAGACGCTTTACGTGGCGATGCTGCTCCACGACATCGCCAAGGGCCTGCCGGGCGACCATTCCGATGTCGGCGAGGCGATCGCCCAGGGCCTGTGCCCGCGGCTCGGCCTGTCGGCCGAGGACACGCACGCGACGATGTGGCTGGTCAAGCACCATCTCGTCATGAGCGACACGGCGCAGCGGCGCGACATCTCCGATCCCAAGACGGTGAAGGATTTCGTCGGCCTGGTGCAGACGCCGGAGATGCTGCGCCTGCTGCTGGTGCTGACGGTGGCCGACATCAGCGCGGTGGGGCCGGGCGTGTGGAACGGCTGGAAGGGGCAGCTCCTGCGCGAGCTCTATTACGAGGCCGAGAGCGTGATGACCGGCGGCGACGGCGCCCCGGCGCGCGCGGCGCGGGTCGAGAACGCGAAGATCGCGCTGGCGGCGCGCATCGGCGATCTGCCGAAGCCGACGCAGGAGCGGCTGCTGACGCGGCACTACGATCACTATTGGCTCGCCTTCGACGACGCGGCGCATGAGCGGCATGCGCGCATGATGGCCGAGGCCGACGCCAAGGGCGAACTCTTCGCGCTCAACGCCGAAAGCAACGATTTCCGCAGCGTGACCGAGATCGTGCTCTACACCCCCGATCATCCGGGCCTGTTCTCCCAACTCGCCGGCGCGGTGTCGGCCTCGGGCGGCTCGATCGTCGAGGCCAAGGCGTTCACGACCTCCGACGGCTTCGCGCTCGACGTGTTCTCGGTCCAGGACGCCGAGGGCGGGCCGTTCGGCGACCGGGCGCGCATCGACCGGCTGCGCCAATCGGTCGAGCGCACGCTGCGCGGCGAGAGCTATCCGCGCGAGGCGATCGCCAGGCGGCCGGCGCGCAAGCGCTCCAGCGCGTTCCGCGTCACCCCGCGCGTCAATTTCGACAACGAGGCCTCGGGGCGCGCGACGGTGGTGGAGGTCGAGGGCCTCGACCGGCCCGGGCTGCTTTACGAGGTGACCGACGCGATCTTCCAGTCGGGGCTGTCGATCTCGTCCGCCATGGTCTCGACCTATGGCGAGCGGGCGGTCGACGTCTTCTATGTCCGCGACGGTTTCGGCCACAAGGTGCGGCACGAGGCGCGGCTGGCGGCGGTGCGCGAGCGGCTGCTTGCCGCGCTGGACGGCGCGTGAAGCCCTTTCAACCGGGGCGGCGGCAGGCTATATCCCGTGCCGCAAGCATCGACGGGTCGTTCCGTGCGCGTTCGGCATACAGACATCCTGCCCGGTTCGCCCCTGCTGCCGCAGCGGTGGTGGCGCGCCTAATCGCGCCTATCGGACCACGACCGCCACTCCTGCTTTTCGGAACTTCCCCATGACTACAAGCCATACACAGCGCGTCCTTTCCGGGATGCAGCCGACCAACACGCTCCATCTGGGCAATTATCTCGGCGCGCTCAAGAACTGGGTGCGGATGCAGGACGAGATGGCGTGCCTGTTCTGCGTCGTCGACATGCATGCGCTGACGCAGGAATCCGGCTACGCCAAGCCCGACGATGTGCGGCGCGCCACGCTGGAAGTGACGGCGGCCTATATCGCGGCCGGCATCGATCCCAAGCGCTCGCCGATCTTCAACCAGAGCCGCGTGCCCGAGCACGCCGAGCTGGCCTGGATCTTCAACTGCGTGGCGCGGATCGGCTGGCTCGACCGCATGACCCAGTTCAAGGAGAAGTCCGGCAAGCACAAGGAACGCGCCTCGGTCGGGCTTTACACCTATCCGGTGCTGATGGCGGCGGACATCCTGGTCTACAAGGCGACGCATGTGCCGGTCGGCGACGACCAGAAGCAGCACCTGGAGCTGGCGCGCGATATCGCGCAGAAATTCAACAACGACTATGCGGTGCCGGATTATTTCCCGCAGCCCGAGCCGGTGATCACCGGGCCGGGCATGCGGGTGATGAGCCTGCGCGACGGCGCCAAGAAGATGTCGAAGACCGACGAGTCGGACAATTCGCGCATCAACCTGACCGACGACGCCGACACGATCGCGCAGAAGATCCGGCGGGCGAAGACCGATCCCCTGCCGCTGCCGTCCGATCCCGCCGAGTTCAAGACGCGGCCGGAGGCGGAGAACCTGATCAACATCTATGCCGGGCTGGCGGACGAGGATGCCGCCGCGGTGTTGGCGCGATTCGCCGGGCAGCAATTTTCGACCTTCAAGAACGAGCTGGCCGAGCTGGCGGTGGCCAAGCTGACGCCGATCACGGCGGAGATGCGCCGGCTGATGGCGGACACGGCGGAGATCGATCGGATATTGCAGGACGGCGCCGAGCAGGCGCGCGCGATCGCGGGGCCGATCGTGGAAGAGGTGAAGCGGATCGTGGGGTTTGCGGTTTAGACCGACCCTCCCTCAAGGGGAGGGTAGATTCATTCCGTTTTCCCCACCGGCGCGTCCTTTGGGATGCCGTAGGTGAACATCACGTCGCGCGTGCGCGGCTGGAGATGCTGGCCGCCGTCGACGACCACGGTGTGGCCGGTGATCGAGGGGACCTTCACCAGATAGCTCAGCGTCTCGGCGATGTCGGTGGGTTCGCTGCCGAAGCCAAGCGGCGTCTTGCCGTGCGCGGCCTCGAAGCCCGCTTCGGATTGCTCGCCGCTTTTCAGCGTCAGGCCCGGTGCGATGCCGCAGACGCGCACGCGCGGACCCATCGCCTGGGCCAGAAGGCGCGTCGCCGCCTCCAGCGCCGATTTGGTCAGCGTGTAGGAGAGAAAATCCGGATTGAGGTTGAACACTTTCTGGTCGAGCAGATTGACGATCAGGCCCCTGGCGTCGTCGGGCAATTGCGCGGCGAAGTCGCGCGCCAGGAGCACCGGCGCGTGCAGGTTCACCGCGAACAGCTTTTCGAGATGCGCGCGCTTGACGTTCGAGATGTCGTCATACTCGAAGGCAGAGGCGTTGTTGACCAGCAGCGAACAGAAGCCGAGGCCGGCGCGGACGAAGAGATCGGCGAACGTGTCCGCCGCGCCGAGATCGCAGCCCAGCGCCACCGCGCGGCCGCCGTCGGCGACGATCTCTCCGGCCAGCGCCTCGGCGTCTTGCGCGGAGTTGTGATAGTGGATCGCCACCGCCCAACCCTCCGCCGCGAGCCGCCGCACCAGCGCCGCGCCGATGCGCGCCCCGCCGCCGGTGACGAGCGCATAGCCGCGCGGATCGGGAATCCCGCTCATGGCCGCACTTTATAGATTTCGACGCCGGCGCCGGCCGCCTCGTTGTAGATATCCGGCTTGAAGATCGAGACGCGCGCCGCCTGCACGCGCTTGTCCTTGAAGCAGAGCTTCACCAGTTCGTCGAGCAGCGTCTCGATGAACACGGTGTGCTTGCGCCGCGGCCATTTCTTCAGCGCGTCGCGGATGTAGTCGTAATCGACGACGGCGGAGACGTTCTTGTAGCGGCCGGTTCGCGGCGCGGCGTAGAGCTCCACATTCACCACGATGCGCTGCGGCTTTTCGGGATGGCGCTCCCAGGGGTGCAGGCCGAGCCGCACCTCGGTCACCAGGTCGCGGATCATCATGCGGACATAGCCGCGATCCGTGGTCCAGTGGGCGGGCGTGGGAACGGGCTTCGGCGCTTTCTTCATGGTCCCGCTTTAGCATTCGCCGCCAAAGGCGTACAACTCGCCGCCATGAGCAACGCAAACGTCAGCCGTCTTCCGATCGCCAGCGCGGCGCTGGCGGTCCGGCACGTCTTCATCCGCAATCTGGAAGTGCTGGCGCATATCGGCGTGCACGGCCATGAGCAGGGCAAGCTCCAGCCGGTGCGGATCAATGTCGACCTCGCGGTCGAGGACGCCGCCATCCTGGAAGACCGGCTCGAAGTGGTGGTCGATTACGACGCGATCACCGGCAAGATCCGCGCGATCCTGGCGGCGGGCCACATCAACCTGGCCGAGACGCTGGCCGAGCGGATCGCGACCGCCTGTTTCGAGGACGCCCGCGTGACGACCGCGCGCATCCGCGTGGAGAAGCTGCACGCCCTTCCCGGCGCCGAATCCGGCGGCGTGGAGATCGAGCGTCACCGGCCGATCGGTTGACTTGCGAGGGCGTTGGCGCCAGCCTTGGGAGGCTGGAGCGGCTCTTGCGCCCTCGCGTTGCGTGCTCAGATCCTGGGGGGCCGCATGCGCTTTTTCTTCGCACTCTTCCTCGCCTTAAGTCTTGCGACGGCGCCCGTGGCGGCCGCCGATGCGCCCAAGCCGGGCACGCCGCCGCAGCAAACCACGCCGCCGCCGCCGGTGCCCTGCACCAGCAAGCTTTGCTATTTGGGCGGCACCTTGAGCGTCGCGGTCGTGACGATCTTCATCGTCTGGGTCGCGACGAGTTCGGAAATCCTGCGCTCCAGCGAGCCGCATCTGTTTCCGACCCGGCGCCAGCGCAACACGATCCGGGCGAATCTGGCGGCGGGCAGGCCCGCGGGCGTCAATGCGATCACCGCGCTGCTCGTCGACTATCAGCGCTGTTTCAGCTTTTCGCAGTCGCAGATGATCTGGTGGTTCTGGATCATCGCATCGTCCTTCGTCTACATCGTGTGGCGCACGGAGGATTTCTTCGGGGTGGGTTTCGAGGGCGGCCTGACCCAGGAGGCGCTCATCCTGCTTGGGATCGGCGCGGGAACCGCGGTGGGCGCGGCGGTGGTCTCGCAGGCCAAGGCCGATCCGACCGACGCCGACGATCCGCTCAACCAGTTCACCGCCGCGGCGGCCGCCTATGAGAACCCGCCGGCGGGCGCGACGCCGGCCGCGCTTGCCGCACTCCAGACAAACCTGCTCGCGGCCGCCGAAAGGCTCAAATCGGACGGCTTCCTCAACGACATCCTGAGCGATCAGGACGGCATCAGCCTGCACCGGTTCCAGGCGGTGGCCTGGGCGGCGGCGCTCGGCGTGATCTTCATGGTGTTCGTCGTGCGCTCCGGCGTGGCGATGCCGCAGCTCAGCGTCTATGAACTGGCGCTTCTGGGGATTTCGTCCGGTACCTATCTGGGTCTCAAGACCACGGAGTGACGCTCCGGCGGTTGGAACGGCCGCCCCGGAAGACTAGATAGGGGCGATGAGCTCCGCCGATTCCGCGTCCGATCCGATCGCGCCCTTGCGCGGCGCCGAGCGCATCGCGTCCTATCTGAAGACGCTGCCCGACGCGCCGGGCGTCTACCGCATGCTCGATGCCAAGGGCGACGTGCTCTATGTCGGCAAGGCCAAGAGCCTGAAGAAGCGCGTCGCGGCCTATGCCGGCGGCCGGCCGCATTCGGAGCGGCTGACGCGGATGATCGCCGACACCGCCGAGATGCTGTTCGTCACGACCAAGAACGAGATCGAGGCGCTGCTGCTCGAATCCAACCTGATCAAGCAGCTCAAGCCGCGCTACAACGTCTCCTATCGCGACGACAAATCCTTCCCGAACATCCTCTTGCGCGAGGATCACGCCTTTCCGCAGCTTCTCAAGCATCGCGGCGCCAAATCGACCAAGGGCGTCTATTTCGGGCCGTTCGCCAGCGCCGGCGCGGTGAACCGCACGCTCAACACGCTGCAGCGCGCCTTCCTTTTGCGGTCGTGTTCCGATTCGGTGTTCGAGTCGCGCACCCGGCCCTGCCTTCTGTTCCAGATCAAGCGCTGTTCGGCGCCTTGCGTCGGGCGGGTCGACCAGCCGGGCTATGCCGAGCTGGTGCACGAGGCCGAGCTGTTCCTCAACGGCAAAAGCCGCGTGGTGCAGGACCAGCTCGCCAAGGACATGAACAAGGCGGCCGAGGTGCTGGACTTCGAGGCGGCGGCGCGGCTGCGCGACCGCATCCGGGCGATGAGCCATATCCAGCTCAACCAGGGGATCAATCCCTCGACCTTCTCGGACGCCGACGTGTTCGCGCTCTATTCCCAGGGCGGCGAGACCTGCGTGCAGGTGTTCTTCTTCCGCGCCGGACAGAACTGGGGCAACAAGCCCTATTTCCCGCGCTCGGGAATCGAGGAGAGCGAAGCCGAGGTGCTGGAGGCCTTCATCGGCCAGTTCTATGACGAGCGGACGGCGCCCGTGCTGGTCCTGCTCAGCCACGCGATCCCCAATGACGATCTGCTCGCCGAGGCGCTGAGCCTGCGTGCCGATCGCAAGGTCGAGGTTTCGGTGCCGCGGCGCGGCGAGAAGCGCGAGATCGTCGAGATGGCGCTGACCAATGCGCGCGAGCAACTCGGCCGGCGCATGGCGGAGAATTCGGCGCAGCGCGAATTGCTGGAAGGCGTGGCGAGCGTGTTCGGCCTGGAACAGCCGCCCCGGCGGATCGAGGTCTACGACAATTCGCACATCATGGGGACCAACGCGCTCGGCGGCATGATCGTGGCGGGGCCGGAAGGTTTCGAGAAGGGCGAGTACCGCAAGTTCAACATCAAATCGACCGAGCTGACGCCCGGCGACGACTACGCGATGATGCGCGAGGTGCTGACGCGGCGTTTTGCGCGACTGGTGAAAGAAGGCGACGATCCCAAGACCAAATGGCCGGACATCGCGCTGATCGACGGCGGGCCGGGGCAGCTCGCCATCGCCTGCCAGGTGTTCGCCGACCTCGGCGTGGAGGACGTGGCGCTGGTCGGCATCTCCAAGGGGCCGGATCGCGATGCGGGGCGCGAGCATTTCTACCTGCCGGGCAAGGCGCCGTTCCGCCTCGATCCCAAGGATCCGGTGCTCTATTACCTGCAAAGGCTGCGCGACGAGGCGCACCGCTTCGCCATCGGCAGCCATCGCAAGAAGCGCAGCAAGGCGATCGGCGCCAGCCCGCTGGACGAGATCGCCGGCATCGGCGCGGCGAGGAAGCGCGCGTTGCTGCAGCATTTCGGCTCGGCCCGCGCGGTGGCGGCGGCGGGGATCAGCGATATCGAGGCGGTCGAGGGCGTGAGCGGGAACATGGCGAAGAAGATCTACGACTTCTTCCATCCGAGCGGGTGAGCGGGGATCACACACACCCACGCTGTCATGGCCCGCGAATGCGGGCCACCTAGGTGACACCTCTTATGTTCTCGCAGAACCGGCGCGAAAAAATCCAAGCTGGGCCGATCTCAACTGGGTGGCCCGCATTCGCGGGCCATGACACCTGTTATGTGGTGGATCGCAACGCCAGCCTCGCGAACTCCGCGAAGCCACTTCCGCCGGGCTTCTTCGTGACGTAGCGCGGCAGAGCCTTCATCCGTGACGTGAAGGCGCGGATGTTCGCGACGCCGACGGAATTGCCGAAATGCGCGAACATCGGTTCGTCGTTTGGGGAATCGCCGAGATAGACGCAAGTGTTCTGCATCTGCGCATCGCTCAGCCGATACACGCCGCGCAGCAATTGCTGGATCATTCCCAATTTGTCGAAATCGCCGATCCAGGCGTTGATGTGGATCGAACTGAGCTTCACCGTCGCGCCCATCGCTTCCAGCCGCGCCATGAGGCGCGCGACGGTCTCGGGCGGCAACGCGTCCCGGTCCTCGCAGACATCGACGGCGATGTCGCTGATGCGGAAGGCCTGGTCGGCGGCAAGCGCGATGCCGGGAAATTCCTTGCGCAGTTTCGCGAACATCTTCTTCAGCCGCGCGGTGTCGACCGCGCGTTCTGCCTCGCTGCGGTGGAAGCGGCGGATCATCTTCCGCTTGTTGCGGTCGTAGAGGAAATAGAACGCGCCGTTCTCGCCCACCACGGCGTCCACCGGCCAGAACCGCGCGATCAGATCGCACCAGCCGGCCGGGCGGCCGGTGACCAGGATCACCTTGCGCCCGCTATCGCGCAGCCTTTCCAACTGGCGGTAGGTCGCGGCCGCGAGGCGACCGTCCTCGGTCAGCGTGTCGTCGATGTCGCTCAGGATGAAACGAAACCGGGCCGCCCGGCGCGCGGACAGGCGGGTGAGCGGGAGCATGGCGTCGGGCAAGCGGGAAATCCTCTTGCCGTGGTTTCTATCACCGCGAAGGGAATTCGTCTAAGCTCCGCGCGAAGCGAGAAGGTTGCCGGCGCATGGCGCGGGAATTGTGGACATTGCCCAACGCGATCACCGGCTACCGCTTCATCGCCGGGCCGCTGTGCCTGTTCCTGCTGGTCTATCCCATGGCGGGCTCGATCTGGGTCGTGCTGGGGCTGATGATCCTGGCGGAAATCTCCGACGCGCTGGACGGCTATGTCGCCCGCTTCGCGCGACAGGTGACCAAGGTCGGCAAGATCCTCGATCCAATGGCGGACGGGCTCTATCGCGGCTCGATCTTCATCGCCTTCCTCGCCATCGGCTGGATGCCGATGTGGATGCTGGCGGTGATCCTGATCCGCGACGTCGCGGTGTCGCATTTGCGCGAATTCGCCGAGGCCAAGCAGCAGACCCTGGGCGCGCGCGACAGCGGCAAGTGGAAGGCGGTGGCGCAGGCGGCGGCGCAGCTCAGCATCGTCGGCTTCTTCGCCCTGTTCGGCACCGCCCATCCCGAGGGCTTCGCCCTGCTCCGCTCGGTGATGCTGACCATCGCGGTTCTCGTCACCGCCTATTCCTTCGTCGATTACACGCTGAGCGTGCTCGGGCCGCAGCCGGCGGGCCGCTGAGGCGATGCCGTTCACCCGGTTCGGGACCTATGGCTATATCCATCATCGCGCCCTGAACGACCGGGCCGCGCTGGCCGTAGCCCTCCGCGCCATCGCCGCCTTCCCCGAGGTGACGCATATCTTCGAGGGCGATGTGTGCTGGCATTTCGCGGAGGGGCGCAGCGACCTCTATTTCCGCCATCCCCGCCGCATCTTCGACAGCCTGGACGCGCGGGCCATCGATGCCGCCGGGCCGGCGCTGATCCGGGTCGAGGATTTGGCGGCGCTGGTGCCCGCCGACGTGTTCCTCGCCATCGAGCTGAAGATCGGGCGCGGCCGCGGCGCGATCGAGCGGCTGATCGGCCTGCTCGACCGCGATTTCGCGGGGCGCTACTGGATCGACGGGTTCTCGCTCAAGCTGGCGAGCCTTGTGAAGGCGATGCGGCCCGACCTGACGGTCACGCTCCATACCGAGTATGTGAGCGGTGGCAAGGCGATGGTGCTGGCGCCGGACCGGATGGTTCCACAATTCGTCCCACTGACGCAGATGCCCCAGATCGACGGTATCGCGGTTCGCTGGTGGGGGAGCGCGGGCCGCATCGCGCGCGCCAGCGCCGACGTGCATCGCGCCGGCAAGACGCTGATCCTTTCGCGCCTCCACGACCTGGAACAATACCGCCTGTCGCGCCTGTGGCGGGCGAAGGCGGGATATATCCACGGCGACTTCGCGGAATTGATGCGCCACGAGGCCGAGACCTTCGATCCAGCAGGAAACGTCGTGGAGAATCGCGTCCCGCCGGGGTAGTGTCGGTGCGACGCCCGACGGTTCTGTATCTTGCATCCGACCCTGGCCCGCTATTATCCGACGGTTCCGGCCCTTCTGGCGCCGGCGGCGGGGCTGTTGCTGCTGACCGACAACCGGGTGGCGCTCGCCATCGCGCTGGTGCTGACCGCCTGCGTCAGCGCCATGGCGCTGCTCGGGTTTCAACGCCAGGGCGAGGCCTGGCCCCGCGCCTTCGCCGCGCTTGGCCGCGCCTCCATCGCGATCTTCTGCCTGACGCTGTTCGTCGTGTTCCTGGGCAATCACTGGCTGCCGGTTTGGGGCTTCATCGTCATCTATATCTGCGAGTTCATCCCGCCCTATCTGCGGGTCTTCGCGCAGCAGGCGGGGCGGCCGATCGGGGTCAGGCTCTCCGCGCGGCTGCGCATCGCGGTCTATCTGGTGGCGCAGGCGGCGATCATCATCGAGGCGGTGGCCGGCGGCAGCGCCCAGCCGATCCGCGGCCTGCCGGTGACGATGACGCTGTTCTGGCTCGCGGTGGCGAGCGCGGCGCTTTATCTCGTCGACCATGTCGTGGTGGCCTTCGCGCATATCGCGGACAGCCGCAAGCCGTCATGAACGTGCTCTACTTCGCCTGGGTGCGCCAAAAGATCGGGCGAGCCGAGGAAACCATCGAGCACACCCCGGCCCTGCGCACCGTGGGCGACCTCGCCGCGATGCTGAAGGCGCGCGGCGGCGGCTATGGCGAGGCGTTCGGCGATCTGCGCCGGCTGCGCGCGGCGGTGAACCAGAACCATGCCGGAATGGACGCCATCCTGGCGGCAGGCGACGAAGTGGCGTTCTTTCCGCCGGTGACGGGCGGATGATCGTCAATATCCATATCCAGGCCGAAGATTTCGACCTCAACGACGAGATCGAGGCGCTGAGCGGCGACGGGATCGGCGCGGTGGCGAGCTTCATCGGCCTGGTGCGCGGCGGCGACGGGCTGACCGCGCTGACGCTCGAACATTATCCCGGCATGACCGAGCGCGAGATCGCGCGCATCGCGCAGGAGGCGCAGGGGCGCTGGACGCTGAGCGGCATCACCATCATCCACCGCGTCGGGCGCTTAGCCGTCGGCGAGCGCATCGTGCTGGTCGCGGTCGCGGCGGCGCATCGCGGCAGCGCCCTGGAGGCCTGCCAGTTCCTGATGGACTATCTGAAAACCCGCGCGCCGTTCTGGAAGCAGGAAGAGCGCGACGGGGCGACCGACTGGGTGGACGCCAGGCCTTCCGACGACGCGGCGGCGGGACGCTGGCGCAAGACATGAATTTCCTTTGGGTCGCGTTCACGGTCGTCGCGGCGGCTGGCCAGACGGCGCGCAACGCCATGCAGCGCGAGCTGACCGCCAGCCTGGGCTCGGTCGGCGCCACCCATGTGCGGTTCCTGTTCGGCTTTCCCTTCGCGCTGATCTTCCTGGCGGCGGCTTCGCTGTTCACCCATGGCGCGCTGCCGGCGACGAATGCGCTGTTTTGGGTCTGGGTGCTGGCAGGCGCGTTGACCCAGATCGGCGGCACGGCGCTGATGTTGCTGACCATGACCGAGCGGTCCTTCGTCGTGACGGTGGCGTATCTGAAGACCGAGCCCCTGTTCGTGGCGGCGCTGGGGCTCGCCTTCCTGCACGACCCTCTGACGCCTGGCATGATCGCGGCGATCGTGATCGCGACCTCGGGCGTCGTCCTGATCTCCTTGCGCGGCCGCATCGCGGCGGGCGGCGGGATCCATTCGGCGCTCTACGGCCTGTCGGCCGGGGCGATGTTCGCGGTGTCGGCCATCGGCTATCGCGGCGCGATCCTGGCCCTGCACCTGCCGGGCTATGTCATGCCGGCGACCTTCACCCTGGCGGTGGGGCTGGTGACGCAGGCGGCGATCCTGACGCTCTATCTCGCGGTGCGCGATCCGCGCGTGCTGCGCGCGATCGTCCGGCTGTGGCGGCCCTCGCTGCTCGCCGGCTTCATGGGCGCCGCGGCGAGCGAGTTCTGGTTCCTCGCCTTCGCGCTGGCGACGGCGGCCAGCGTGCGCACGCTGGGGCTGATCGACGTGCTGTTCGCGCAGATGGTGAGTCACATCCTGTTCAAGCAAAAGACCACGGCGCGCGAGGCGGCGGGGATCGTGCTCCTGGTCGCGGGCGCGGTGCTGCTGGTCTATTCGCACGCCTGAACGCGCGCGGCATGGCCATGGCGGGCAAAATGCCTATATTGCCGGGCTATCGCGTATCGCAGGAGAGGACGATGGGATTTCTGGACGGAATGATCGGCGGCATGGTCGGCGCGGCGCTGGTGCCGGTGGTGAACGACTTTCTGAACCAGCATGGCGGCGTTCAGGGCATCGTGAGCCAGTTCGAGTCCCAGGGCATGGGCCCGACGGTGAACTCCTGGGTCAGCCACGGCCCGAACACGCCGATCACCGCCCAGCACGTGCAGACCGCGTTCGGCGACCAGACGATCGCCGCCCTGGCCGCGAAGGCCGGGATGTCGCCGCAGGAGCTGGCCGCCAAGCTGGCGCAGGTCCTGCCGCACGCGGTGGACGCGATGACGCCGGCCGGCGTGGTGCCGCCGAAGGGGTGAGACTCATTCCCACGACAGCTGATTCTTCGGGAGCTTTCCGCTGGGATCGTTCACCACTACGAGGTGCGGCGAAGCGTTCGACCACGTCCATAGCACGAGATTGCGCTCATCCGGAGCGGCGGCCTTGGCAAAACTGGGGACGATGACGCCGGCGTACCCATCGGCCTTCAGGCGATGCACAATCTTCCATGAAGGGGGTTCTGCGCCAGCAGCGGCAATCGCGGCCCAAGCACAGGCGAGTTCGGACGGCGCAATTCCCAAATCCACAAGCGCCTCGGCGTCGCTCAGATCGGCAATGTCGTCGCAGTCGATGTCATAACTGCAAAGCGTGCACGGATCGATTTTGTGGGCGAATCCTTGATTGGCTTCCTTGACGGCACCGACGGAAGAAAGCGCCAAGTAGAGTGCGGGCATGCCTTTTGGATTGAACCGGCCGCCATGGACGGCGGCACCATCCCCCGAGAGCGGTTTGAATGACCAACGCGGATCGTGCGCCCGATAGCACGTTCCGACGAATCTCACGCAAAGCCGCCCATGGCGATCGAATCCAGGTAGTCGCGCACGGCCGCGGCCTTTCCATCCTTCACCAGCGACTCCGCGGTGCGGCCGCCGAAGGCCGGAATGGGTTCAGCGCGATACCACGCCATGGCCTGATCCTTGCCGCCGGCCCATTCGGACACGCGATTAATGACCTCAAGCATTTCCTGCACGCGGTTTTGATTCTTTGGCGATCGCAGGCGCGCCGCCTTGTAGATCACCGACGGATTCAACCCCGCTGTCTGTGCAATCTGCGTCTTCGACATCGCGAAAGACTTTGCAATCTTCTCGATCACAAAGTTTCCACTTGCGTCCCTATAGCCAACAATGACATCGAAGCCGGACTTTGACCGCTTCGCACCGCCCTTGGAGACGGGCATTGAGCCATGCACTTCAGCGCGTGTGCCTGACTTCGCCTTGACGCGATGCCTTTTCCGCAGAAGCGCGGCGCGGCGCGTGGAAACTTCAGCTAACCGTGCCATATATTTTGCCCTATTTTAGGGGCATAATATAAGGCATTTCGATCCAAAACAACAGGCCAAAGCCCACCGCCCTACCCCGCCTTCGGCAACACCACGCGGCTCTTTTCCGCCCGCACGTCCTCGGCGTAGTCGTTCATCAGTGTCTCGCTGATCTGGCCGGGCTTGAAGCGGTAGGGGCCGACCTCGCTTACCGGGGTCACTTCCGCCGCCGAGCCGGTGATGAAGCACTCCGTGAAATGGATCAGCTCCTTCGGCTCGATGTGGCGGACGTTCACCGGGATCTGGCGCGCCTTGGCGAGCTCGATCACCGATTGGCGCGTGATGCCGTTGAGGAAACAATCCGGCGTCGGCGTGTGCAGCTCCCCGTCCTTGACGAAGAACACGTTGGCGCCGGTCGCCTCCGCGACATAGCCGCGATAGTCGTACATCAGCGCGTCGGCATAGCCGGCGGCTTCAGCGGCGTGCTTGGACAGCGTGCAGATCATGTAGAGGCCGGCGGCCTTGGCCTGGGTCGGCGCTGTGTCGGGCGCCGGGCGCTTCCAGTCGGCGATCGCCAGGCGGATGCCCTTCAGCTTCTCCTTCGGATCGAAATAGCTCGGCCACTGCCAGCAGGCGATCGCGACATGGATGTGGCTGTTCTGGGCGCTGACCGCCATCTGTTCGCTGCCCCGAAAGACCACGGGGCGGATATAGCCGTCGACGATGCCCTGCACCGCCGCCGCCTCGATGCAGGCCTCGTTGATCGTCTCCCGGGTGAACGGAATGTGCATGCCCAGGATCTTGGCGGAGGCAAAGAGCCGCTCGGTGTGCTCCTCCAGCTTGTAGATGCGGCCGTTGTAGATGCGCTCGCCCTCGAACACGCAGGAGCCGTAATGCAGGCCGTGGGTCAGGACATGGGTCTTGGCGTCGCCCCATTTCACCATATGGCCGTCATGCCAGAGGTGGCCCTGGCGCTGATCGAAGGGGATGATGTCGGCCATTGGGGTCTTTCCGGCCTTGCCCGGGCGCCGGGTTCAGCCTAGTTATCGCAAGGGGTTAGGGTCCTTTTGCCGGTATTATAGCGCCGGGGAAGGGCATGCAAACAAGGCATCGGGAATAGCTGCCATGACCGCCGCCCAGTCTTCGATGGAAGACCCGCATCTGCTGGTGGTGGACGACGACGAGCGGCTGCGCTCGCTGCTCCACCGCTACCTGACCTCGAACGGCTATCGCGTGACGGCGGCGGCGGACGCGGCGGGGGCGCGCGCCCTGATGAAGAGCTTCGCCTTCGACCTTCTGGTGCTGGACGTGATGATGCCGGGCGAGTCGGGCTTCGACCTGACCAAATCCGTGCGGGAGAATTCCACCGTGCCGATCCTGATGCTGACCGCCAAGGCGGAGGCCGAGGACCGCATCGCGGGGCTGGAGCTGGGCGCCGACGACTACCTGCCCAAGCCGTTCGAGCCGCGCGAGCTGGTGCTGCGGGTCAACGCGCTCCTGCGCCGCGCCGGGCCGCCGGCCAGCAACGCGCATGCCGAAGTGAAGATGGGCGAGGCGGTCTACGATCCGGAGCGCGGCCAGCTTCGCCGCAAGGGCAAGCCGGTGCACCTGACGAGTTCGGAGGCCGCGCTGCTGAAGCTGTTCGCGGCGAATGCGGGGCGCAGCTTCTCGCGCAGCGATCTGTGCACCCGGCTGGGCGTGGCGCTGGAGCGCTCGATCGACGTGCAGGTGACGCGGCTGCGCCGCAAGATCGAGGAAGACCCCAAGCTGCCGCTCTACCTGCAGACGGTGCGCGGCGTGGGCTATGTGCTGGTGCCGGACCGTGTCAGTTGACCGCGGCCTCGCCCGCTACGATCCGTTCCGCTACATGAAGCGCTTCCTGCCGCGCGGGTTGTTCTGGCGCTCGCTGCTGATCATCGGCATGCCGATGGTGCTGCTGATGGGCGTGATCACTTACGTCTTCTTCGAGCGGCATCTGGACACCACGACGCATTGGATGGCGCGCGACATCGCCGCCGACGCGGCGTTCCTGGTGGCCCTCGAAGACACCAGCGCGCCGGCGGAGCGGGTGCGGCTGCGGGCGCTGGCGGCGCGCATGCTGGACTATCCGGTGGTGTTCCTGCCCGGCCAGCAAATCGAGCCGCCGGCGCGGCAGCGGCGCAGCACCATCGACCGGGCGCTGGACGACGTGGTGGCGCAGCAGATCGCGGTCAAGCGGCATTTCGAGGTGTCGAGCGGCGACCGCACGATCGACATAAGGATCGAGGTGCATGACGGCGTGCTGCAGATGCTGGTGCCGCGCAGCCGCGTGACGGTGACGAGCCCCGACATCTTCATCGGGCTGACGGCGGGATCCTCGCTGATCCTGCTCGCCATCGCGATCCTGTTCCTGCGCAACCAGGTGCGGCCCATCGAGCGGCTGGCGCTGGCATCGGAGGCGTTCGGCAAGGGCCGCGCGGTGCCGGACTTCAAGCCTTACGGCGCCACCGAAGTGCGGCGCGCGGCACAGGCCTTCCTCACCATGCGCCAGCGCATCGAGCGCCATGTCGGCCAGCGCACCGAGATGCTGGCCGGCATCAGCCACGACATGAAGACGCCCTTGTCGCGCATGAAGCTGCAGCTCGCGATGATGGAGGAAAGCCCCGACATCCAGGCGCTGCGCGGCGACATCGCCGAGATGGAATACATGCTGAACGAATATCTCGACTTCGCGCGCGGCGAGGGCGGCGAGCAATCGACGCCGGAGGATTTGAGCGATCTGGCGCGCGACGCGGCGGCGGCCTGCGCCGGGGCGCTCGGCATGGAGCAGGCGAACGTCTCGGTCGAGGCGCCGGGGCCGATCCTGCTCGACGTCAAGCGCAAGGCGCTGCGCCGCTGCCTGACCAATCTGATCGAGAACGCGCTGAAATACGGGCGCCAGGCGAAGGTGACGGCGGTGCGCGACGAGCGCTTCGTGCGGCTGATCGTCGACGACGACGGGCCGGGCATTCCCGCCGAGCGGCGCGAGGAAGCGTTCCGCCCGTTCCACCGGCTGGACGAGGGGCGCAATCTGCAGACCGGCGGTTCGGGGCTGGGGCTTGCCATCGCGCGCGACATCGCGCGGGCGCACGGCGGCGACATCCTCCTGGACAAGAGCCCGATGGGCGGCCTGCGCGCGACGATCAGGCTGCCAGTGTGAATTTTACCCTCCCGCTCGCGGGAGGGTCGAAAAATTCGAACGCAGTGAGAATTTTTCGGGGAGGGGACGGTGTCGACAACCGAACTCTTCTGTTGAGACTGTCCCCTCCCCGAAATTTGCTGCGCAAATTTCGACCCTCCCGCAAGCGGGAGGGTTGTCAGGTGCCCAGTTGCTTTGCCCGCTTGTGCGCCGCGGCGACGGCTCTGCGCATCAGCGGTGTGAGACCGGTCTTCGCCATCAGCACGTTCAACGCCGCCTCGGTCGTGCCGCCGGGGCTGGTCACGGCGCGGCGCAGCTCCGACGGCGCGGACGGATCGGCGTCGAGCAAGGCCCCCGCACCCGCCACCGTCGCGCGCGCGAGTTTTTCCGCGAGGGCACGCGGCAGACCTTCGGCCTCCGCCGCATCGGCCAGCGCCTCGGCGAGCAGGAAGACATAGGCCGGACCGGAGCCGGAGACGGCGGTGACGGTGTCGATATCCGATTCGCGCTTGACCCAGAGGGTTTCGCCCAGCGCGGAGAGCAGCGCTTCGGCGAGTGCCTTATCCGGCGCGGTGACACCCTTGCCCGCGAACAGCGCGGTGATGCCGCGGCCGATGGCGCCGGGCGTGTTGGGCATGGCGCGCACGATCCGCGCCCGCGGACCCCAGGCCTGGCGCATCACGGCGATCGTCGTGCCGGCGGCGATGGAGAGCATCAATGCGCCGCTGCGCGCCAGGGGCGCGAGCGCGGCGGCCTCGGTCTTCAATATCTGCGGCTTCAGCGCGACGACGCAGGCGCGGGGCGCGGACGGAGTCGAGTTGCGCGACGCTCGCGAACAGCGCGATGCGGTTCTTCTTCGCGAGCGCCTTCAACTCGGGCGACGGCGACGGTTCGACCGCGATCACCGGGCCGAGCCCGCGCGTCGACCAGCCCTTCAGCAGCGCCGAACCCATGCGCCCGGCGCCGACGAGGAGGATGGGGCTCACGCCTGACCCGCGCACTCCAGCACCGCGGCCGCGACGGCTTCCTCGGCGGTCTTGCCGCCCCACAACACGAACTGGAAGGCCGGATAATAATGCTCGCAGGCTTCGAGCGCGAGGTTCAGCAGCGCTTCGCATTGCGAGGCCGAGGCGCGCGCGTCGGGGAAGATCATCGCGTGGCGGAAGACGATGGTGCCGTCCTCCGGCCACAGGTCGAAATGGCCGATCCACAGCCGCGCGTTCACATACATGAGAAGATCGGCGACGTTGCTGCGCCGCGTGCCGTCGGTGATGCGCATGTCGAAGGCGCTGGAGAGGTGCAGCGACTGAAGGTCCTCGCGCCAGGAGAAGCTGAAATGATGGTCGCTCCAGCGCCCGGCGACGGAGAGATTGAGCTCGTCGCGGCCGGCGCGCTCGAACGCCCAGCCGTTCTCCTCGACCGCCCGTTCGAGCATGTCGATCGGATGAATGGCGGCAGGGGCCTCGTCGTAATGCAGGACGGTCATCGAGCGCTCCGGATCCGACCGCGACGCAACGCGAAGCAGTCGTGAATCAAACTGGCACAAGATTTTGTGGCGGCACAAGAGTCCGACTCCAACAGACTCTGGACAGTCCGGTGCATCCACAGGGTTCGGGATGCGGCGATTTGAATCGGTGCGCGGCTAACCTCCCGCCTGCGGGAGGGTCGAAATTTGCGCAGCAAAGTCCATAGCGACAGCGTATGGACGGGGAGGGGACAGCGGCGCGGTTCGTGCCTTCACGGAGAGGCTTTCCCCCTCCCCGAAATTTGTCTCGCTCCGCGATCCAAATTTCGACCCTCCCGTAAACGGGAGGGTTTGACTACGGCGCCTGCTTCGCCTCCAGCGCGGCGATTCTCTTTTCCAGCGCTTCGTTCTCGGTGCGCGCCTTGGCGGCCATCGCTTTGACCGCCTCGAACTCCTCGCGCGGCACGAAATCCATGTCGGCGACCAGCTTCTCCAGCCGGTGCTTCACAAAGGTGTCGATCTCGTCGCGCACGCTCTTGGCCGCGCCGGCGGCGTCGGTGAAGAGCCGGGCCATGCCGTCGAGGAACGGATTGTCGGTTTGAGCCATGAAGGGCCTCCTGTCCCGACTTATATGGCGGTGGACGCCGTCCGCGGCAAGGCGCGCCGCTTGACAGGCGCGCGCGAAACGGACGTGGTTCGCTCATGATTCCGGCCCTGCTGCCCTATCCCGCCATCGACCCCATCCTGGTCCAGCTGGGGCCGTTCGCCATCCGCTGGTACGCGATCTCCTATATCGCGGGCCTGCTGTTCGGCTGGTGGGCCGCGTCGCGGATGACGCGCGAGGCCAGGCTGTGGAAGAATCCGACCTTCGCCGGCAAGGCGCCGATCACCGCCGACCAGATCGGCGACCTCGTGGTATGGGCGACCTTCGGCGTGATCCTGGGCGGGCGGCTGGGCTGGATCCTGTTCTACGGCATCGCGCTGTGCGCCGCCTCGCCGGAGACGGCGATGTGTCATATGCCGGACGGACCGAACCTGCCGCTCGGCTTCCTCTATCATCCGATGCACCTGATCACGATCTGGGAGGGCGGGATGTCCTTCCATGGCGGGCTCGCCGGCGTGGCGCTGGCGATCTGGCTGTTCTGCCGCAAGAACAGACTGCAGCTTTTCCCGGTCGCCGACATGATCGCGGTGGTGGCGCCGATCGGATTGTTCTTCGGCCGCATCGCCAATTTCATCAACGGCGAATTGTGGGGCAAGCCGACCGACGTGCCCTGGGCGATGGTGTTCTGCAACCGATATATCGAGGCGATTCACGGCGGCTGCCCCGCCGGTCCCATCGCGCGCCATCCGAGCCAGTTGTACGAGGCGTTCCTCGAAGGGCTGGTGCTGTTCGCGATCCTGCAGATCGCGCTGCGCGTCTACAAGGCGAATGAGCGGCCGGCGCTGCTGACCGGATTGTTCTTCGCCGGCTATGGCGTGTTCCGCTTCGTGGTCGAGTTCTGGCGCGAGCCGGACGGGCCGTTCCTCGGCTGGTTCAGCATGGGCATGGCGCTGTCGATCCCGCTATGGATCGCGGCGGGGTATTTCCTGTGGGCGGCGCTGAAGCCGCACGCCAACGGGCGGGCATGACGGCGCTCGGCGCGCGCATCGCGGCGGCGATCGTGGCCCAGGGGCCGATGCCGATCGCGCAGTTCATGACCATGGCGCTGCTCGATCCGCGCGAAGGCTATTACGCGACGCGCGATCCCCTGCGGGTGGATTTCATCACCGCGCCGGAGGTGAGCCAGATGTTCGGCGAACTCGTCGGGCTGTGGCTGGCACAGGCCTGGGCGGACCAGGGACGGCCGGCGCGGCCGGTGCTGGTCGAACTTGGGCCGGGGCGCGGCACGCTGATGGGCGATGCGCTGCGTGCGCTCAAGCTGGTGCCGGAGTTCCGCCGGCAGATCGAGGTCGTGCTGGTCGAGGCCAGCCCGGTGCTGGAGACGATCCAGCAGGCGGCGCTCGAAGGGATCGACGTTCCGATCCGCTCGGTGGCGAGCTTCGACGCGGTGCCGGCGGACCGGCCGCTGTTCCTGGTCGCCAACGAGTTTTTCGACGCGCTGCCGATCCACCAATATGTGAAGACCGCGCGCGGCTGGTGCGAGCGGATGGTGACGGTTGACGAGACCGGTACGCTCGGCTTCGCGCTGTCGCCGGTGCCTTATCCCTCGGCCAAGCTGCCGGCGAACCGCGATGGCGCGCCGCCGGGCGGCGTCTATGAGACCTCACCCGCCGGCGAGGCGCTGGTGGAGGAGATCGGCCACCGGATCGCGCAGCATGGCGGCGCGGCGCTGATCGTCGATTACGGCTATGACGCGCCGGGCTTCGGCGAGACGCTGCAGGCGGTGGCGAGCCACGCCTTCTCCGACGTGCTGGCGGCGCCGGGCACGCGCGATCTGTCGGCGCATATCGATTTCAACGCGCTCGCCGACGCGGCGGTGCGCGGCGGCGCGAGCGCCTGCGGGCCGGTGGAACAGGGCGCGTTCCTGACCGCGCTCGGCATCGTCGCGCGGGCGGAAAAGCTGGCGCGGAGCCAAAGGATGGGAACGCGCTGGACGGGCCATCTGAGCGAGGCACCGGAGGTGCGGCGGCAATTGGAGCGGCTGATCCTGCCCGAGCAGATGGGCACGCTGTTCAAGGCGCTGGCGATCGTGCCAAAGAACGCGCCGACGCCGGCGGGATTTTGACGCTCGCCGTCTCCTTCGGAACCGATTCGGCCGCACGAGAAAATTGGGTCGCCCGGACAGGCCTAGAGACAGCGTGGGCCGGGCGATGACGCGTTTTTTGATAATTTACAAATTAGGATCGTCATCGCCCGCTTTATGCGGGCGATCCAATTTTCTTCTCGCTATAGTGCGCTGCTGTCGGCGGGCAATCTCGATGACCAAGGGCTTCTGGGTCTACATCATGGCCAGCAAGCCGTGGGGCACGCTCTACACCGGCGTGACAAGCGATATCGAAGCACGCGTCTTTCAGCATCGCGAAGGGCTGTTCGAGGGCTTTACCAAGAAGTACGACGTGAAGACGCTCGTCTATTTCGAAGAACATGCGCAGGCGCATCCCGCCATCCAGCGCGAAAAGCGGATCAAGAAGTGGCCGCGCGCTTGGAAGATTAATCTGATACGCACGGACAATCCCGATTGGAACGACTTGGCGGAGACGTGATATCCGAAAATGATGACGCCGGCGGAGATAGAAAATTGGGTCGCCCGGACAAGCCGGGCGATGACGGACTGAATTATCGATATGTTGATACTGACCGCCGCCAACCTTTCCACCTTGTCCGGCATCGGCCACGGGTTCTTCGGGCGCGCGGGGCGGTGTTTCAACGGGGATTTATCAGTCGCTCAATTGCGGACCCGGCTCCGGCGATGCGCGGGCGAACGTGATCGAGAACAGGCGTCGCGTGCGCGATGCGCTCGGCGCGGATGTCTTGGTCACGCTGGGACAGGTGCACAGCGCCAATGTCGTCGCCGTCACCAAGCCCTGGCGCATCGGCGAAACGCCGCAGGACGATGCCAGGCATATTCCGCTCGGCGACGCGATGGTGACGGCGGTGCCCGGCATCGCGCTCGGCATCCTGACGGCCGACTGCGCGCCGGTGCTGTTCGCGGACGGCGGGGCGCGGGTGATCGGCGCGGCGCATGCGGGCTGGAAAGGCGCGCTCGGCGGCGTGCTGGAAGCTACGCTGGACGCGATGGAGGCGCTGGGGGCGCGGCGCGGCCGGATCGCCGCCGCCATCGGGCCCTGCATCTCCCAGGCAAACTACGAAGTCGGACCGGAATTCGCGGCGCGATTCGCCGCCGACGACGCCGGCAACGCGAAATTCTTCGTCCCCAGCAACCGCGAGGCGCATTTCCGATTCGACCTGGAAGGTTTTGTCGCGGCGCGGCTGGCGCGGGCCGGGGTGGACAACATTGCCGCGCTTTCCGCCTGCACCTATGCGCGCGCCGCCGACTTTTTCAGCTTCCGCCGCGCCACCCATGCCAAGGAACCCGATTACGGACGCGAAATATCGGCGATCGTGCTGCGCTGACACTTCCCGGCCGGGAGCGGTCTTGCTACAAGCCCGTCATCAAAACATCACATGCGTGGGGCCGCCTTCATGACCGAACCGAACGGATCGACGGGTATGAAGCTGCTGGCGGGCAACTCCAATCCCGAACTGGCCAAGGCCATCGCCGCGTTCCTCAAGCTGCCCTCCACCAAGGCGACGGTGCGCCGCTTCGCCGACATGGAAGTGTTCGTCGAGATCGAGGAGAACGTCCGCGGCGAGGACATCTTCGTCGTCCAGTCGACCAGCTTCCCGGCCAACGACAATCTGATGGAGCTGTTGATCATCATCGACGCGCTCAGGCGCGCCTCGGCGCGGCGCATCACGGCGGTGCTGCCCTATTTCGCTATGCGCGGCAGGACCGCAAGGTCGGTCCGCGCACGCCGATCTCGGCCAAGCTGGTGGCCAACCTGATCACCGAGGCGGGCGCCAGCCGCGTGCTGACCGTCGATCTGCATGCCGGGCAGATCCAGGGCTTCTTCGACATCCCGACCGACAATCTGTTCGCCATGCCGGTGATGGTGCGCGACATCCAGGACTATCTGGGCACCGGCGATCACCTGATGGTGGTGTCGCCCGACGTCGGCGGCGTGGTGCGGGCGCGTGCGCTGGCCAAGCGGCTGGGCACCGAACTCGCCATCGTCGATAAGCGCCGCGAGCGGGCGGGCGAATCGGAGGTGATGAACATCATCGGCGATGTGCGGGGGCGAAGCTGCATCCTGATCGACGACATCGTCGACAGCGGCGGCACGATCTGCAACGCGGCGGAGGCGCTGCTGAAGAACGGCGCCAAGGATGTGTGCGCCTATGCGACCCATGGCGTGCTGTCGGGCGGCGCGGTGGCACGCATCGCGGGATCCAAGCTGAAGTCGATGGTGGTGACCGATTCGATCGCCGCCACCGAGGAGCAGCGCAAATGCCCGAACATAAGGCGCATCTCCATCGCGCCCCTGATCGGCGAAGCGATGCGGCGGATCAACCACGAAGAGAGCGTGTCGAGCCTGTTCGATTAAATCCAATTTGAAGGCGCTCCAGCACCCCAAGACTCTCGGCATTCGACAACGGGTGTCATACCCCGCGAATGCGGGGTACCCAGTTGACGCCTGCTCCGGCGGTGCGCATTTCACCTGGGTCCGCCGCATTCGCGGCGGATGACACCGAGTGATGTGAGTTCCTGGTTCAGGACAGCAGGCACAACCGTATCGGCCGTCCCCCGGCCGATAACGCGGTCTTAATCCGGCCGGCCTAGCCTGGGTGTCCCCCGAACGGAACACCCATGGCATCTGTCGACACCGTCGCGGCGAACCGCGAGGTCCAGGAACGGCCCCTGCTCGACGTCGCGGTGTTTTCCGCGACCAGCTTCCTGTCGGCCCTTCTGCTGTTCAGCGTCGAGCCGCTGTTCTCGAAGATGGTGCTGCCGGTGCTGGGCGGTTCCGCCGCGGTCTGGTCGGTCGCCATGGTGGTGTTCCAGAGCCTGCTGCTCGGCGCCTATGTCTATGCCTGGGCGCTCGCCTCCTTCGTCGATCTGCGCAAGGCGGCTGCTGTTCCACCTGGTGCTCCTGATCGCGGCGAACCTCTTCCTGCCCATCGCCATCGCGTCGGGATTCGCGCGCGCGCCCCAGGACGGCGTCGCCGTCTGGCTGATCGGGCTGTTTGTCGTCTCCATCGGCCTGCCCTTTTTCGCGGTCGCGGCGAACGCGCCGCTGCTGCAGGCCTGGTTCGCCAGGACGGCGCGGGGCGGCAATCCCTATTTTCTCTATCGCGCGTCCAATCTCGGCTCCTTCGCCGTCCTGCTCGCCTATCCCGTCGCGATCGAACCGGCTTTCGGGCTGGCGGCGCAGTCGCGGCTGTGGAGCATCGGATACACGCTGCTCGCCCTCGGCATCGCCGGCTGCGGCGCGCTCGCCCTGCGCGCCGGTTCGCGCGCGGAACCGCACAGCGAAGTCCGGGCCGCGGCGCCGGGCTGGCGCGACCGCGCCGCCTGGACGGTTCTCGGCCTCATACCGTCGGGCCTGTTGGTCGCGGCGACGGCGCATATTTCCACCGACGTGGCCTCCGCGCCGTTCCTGTGGATCGCGCCGCTGGCGCTCTATCTGCTGACCTTCGTTCTTGCGTTCAGCGAACGCCCGCCGATCCCGCTCAAAATGGCTGCTGGCGGTCCAGCCCCTCACGCTGGCGGTCCTCGCTTTGCTGTTCCTGTGGGCCCCGACATTCCCCTGGGGCGTGTCGCTGTTCGCGCACCTGACCGCGTTCTTCGTGGCGGCCATGATCTGCCACACAATGCTGTTCCGCCGCCGGCCGGCCCTGCCCGGCTGACGGAATTCTATGTCTGGATGTCGCTGGGCGGCGTGATAGGCGGGATTTTCCACCGCCCTCGTCGCGCCCGCGATCTTCGACAGCGTCGTCGAATATCCGCTTCTGCTGCTGGGCGCTTTCGCGATACGGCCCGATCTGCGCGGGCTTGGCGCGAAGACCTGGAGGCTGGACATCGCGCGCCTGCTGGTCCTCGCGGCCGTCCTGGGCGCGCTCTATGCCGCGCTCGATGCCTATCGTCCGGCCTGGGGCTATACCTTCTATGCCGTCGGCATCATCACGGCCGCGACCGTCACGGCCGTGTTGTTCCGCAAGCCCGGGCTCCAGCTGGGGTTGGCCGCGATCCTGTTCACCCTGATAAGCGCCTTCCCGCCCGGCCAGGACGTGATCTATCGCGGCCGGTCGTTCTTCGGCGTCTACAAGGTGCTGGCCAAGGACGGCGGCCGATACCACCTCCTCGTTCACGGAACGACGGTGCATGGCGCGGAGCGGATGCGCGACGACGACGGCAAACCGCTGACCGGGCCGCCGGCGCCGCTCAGCTATTATTTTCGCGGCGGTGCGCTGGGCGATGCGATCGAAGCTGCGCGCGCCACGGGTAACGTCCATCGCGTCGCCGTGGTCGGGCTCGGCATCGGCGCCCTGTCCTGCTACCGCCATGCCGGCGAGGCCTGGACGATCTACGAGCTGGACCCGCTGATGGAGCGCATCGCGAAGAACCCCGCCCTGTTCCGCTCGTTCTCCGTCTGCGCACCCGAACATTCCGGTGGTGCTCGGCGACGCGCGCATGACGCTGAAAGACGCGCCGGGCGGCATCGATCTTCTGGTGCTGGATGCGTTCGCCTCCGATTCGGTGCCGGTCCATCTGCTGACGCGCGAAGCCTTCGCGCTGTATCGGTCGAAGCTGTCGCCGCACGGCATCGTCGTGTTCCATATCTCCAACCGCAATCTGGAGCTCGCCGGCGTCGTGGCCGCGTCGGCCGCCGCCAACGGCATGCCGGTCGCGATCCGCCGGTCGCACGGCAAGCTTTCCGTCGACGCGACCCCGCCGGAAGTGGCGTTGGCGGCGCAAAGCCCAGGCGACCTGGCGGCGCTGAAAACTCGGTTCCGCCTGGAAGCCCGTTCGCCCCACGCCGGGGTTTCGCACCTGGACCGACGACTATTCCAATATCCTGGGCGTGCTTCTGGAGCGGTTCGCCGCACGGCATTAGGATGGGCGCATGCCCAGCGTCGCCGATATCCGCAAAATCGCCCTCGCCCTCGACGGGGTGAGCGAAGTCGATCACTGGGGACGGCCGAGCTGGCGCACCAAGAAGCGCATCTTCGCGGTGCTGCGGCCGGACGGGCTCTATCTCAATCTCGACGAGGAGCGGAAGGAATTTCTGTTCGCCGCCGACCCCAAGGTGTTCGTCAAATACATGTGGGGCAAGACCGCCAATGTGATCGTGCAGATCGACAAGATTTCGAAGCGCGAGCTGGAAGCCTTGATCCGCGAGGCATGGACGAAGAACCTGCCGCCGCCGCCCAAGACCAAGGTCAAGAAGGCAACGTCGCGATGAACCGCAGCATGTCGGCGTAGAGCGTCGTGCGGTGGCGCAAGGCCCTGGGCCAGCGACAAGATGATGCCGAGATGGCCGATGCCCTGGTATTCGATCAGCTCGACCGCGTTGCCGGAGGCGACCCAGGCGCCGCGCGAACCGTCGCGAATTGCCGGCGCCGACCGTGGTGTCCCTGGTGCCGTGCGCCAGCAGCATGGGCGGCGCGCCGGGCGCGACGTGCTTGATCGGCTGCGTCGCCATCTCGCGGGCGCCGCCGAAAATGTCGATCAGCACCGGATCGTAGAGCGGCAGGAAGTCGTAGGGCCCGGCCAGACCGATGACGCCGCGGATCGCGGCGGGCGAAAGGTCCACCGCTTTCAGATAGCTCGGATTCACCGCCAGCATCGCGGCGATATAGGCGCCGGCGGAATGGCCGCTGACGACGATGCGGTCCGGATCGCCGCCCTCCGCGCCCGCCCGTTCGCGCAGGAAGCGAAAGGCCAGCGCGCCGTCCTCGACGAAGGCGGGGTATTTGACCTGCGGATAGAGCCGGTAATCGGCGACCGCGGTGACGATGCCTTGGCTGGCGAAGGCCTGGCCCAAGGCGCGGTAGATCGCCTTGGAGCCGCTCTGCCAGCTTCCGCCATAGAAGAACAGCAGGACCGGCGCCGGCGCCTTCAGCCCGTCGGGGACGTAGAGGTCGAGCCTCTGGCGGGGATCCGCGCCATAGGCGAGGTCGGCCAGCACCCGATAGCCCGCGCGCGGCAACCCGGCTGTTGATGAGCGGCAGGGCGAGCTTCAGCGCGCCGTCGCGGGCGGCAAAGACGAGACGTTCCAGGGCGCGGGCGACAGGGTTCGGCATGGGAACTAGAAATACAATTCTATCAAAGACTTAGATCGGATCGGCGGCAATATACCATGTCGTCATTGCCCGGCTTGTCCGGGCAATCCATTTTTCTCGTCCAAGAAAATTGGATCGCCCGCATAAAGCGGGCGATGACGGGGCAAGGGAAAAGAAACCCCCGTTGCACAGGGCGCCCGCATCCGCTAAAAGCCGCGCCTTCGCGGGCTCTTCCCAGATCACGAGCCTGAAAAGCCCAAGGAATTCCAGATCATGCGCCAGACCCAGGAACTCGTCGCCCAGCCGCGCAGCGGCACCGGCAAGGGATCGGCCTTCCAGACCCGCCAGCAGGGCCTCGTGCCCGCGGTGGTCTATGGCGGCGACGCGGCGCCCGAGAACGTCTCGGTCGACTACCGCACGCTGGAGCGCGCCTTCCAGACCGGCCGCTTCACGACCTCGCTCGTCATGCTCGACGTCGCCGGCACCAAGACGCGCGTGATCCCGCGTGAGGTGCAGGTCGATCCGGTGACCGACCGCCCGGTGCATGTCGATTTCATGCGGCTCGGCGAAGGCGCCAAGGTGCGGCTCGCCATTCCGGTGCAGTTCCGCAACCAGGGCGACTCCCCCGGCCTCAAGAAGGGCGGCGTGCTGAACATCGTGCGCCACGAGATCGAGCTGATGTGCCCGGCCGAGAGCATCCCCGAAGAGATCGTCATCGACCTCGCCGGCCTGGACATCCATGACACGGTGCACATCAACTCCGTGAAGCTGCCCGAAGGCGTCAAGCCGATCATCCCGCGGCCGCGACTTCACCATCTGCTCCATCGTCGCGCCGACCAGCGTGCTCGAAGAGCAGAAGGCCGCAGCCGCCGCGGCTGCCGCAGCCGCCTCCGCCCCGGTCGCCGAGGAAGGCGCCGCCGCCGAAGGTGCCGCCCCCGCCGCGGGTGCCGCGCCGGCCGCAGCCGGCCAAGGCTCCGGAGAAGAAGTAACCTCGCGCGCGGGCGCAGGACGCTTCCATGGCCGACACGCCTCTCCTCATCGCCGGGCTCGGCAATCCCGGCGCGGAGTATGCGCGCAACCGCCACAATGTCGGGTTCATGGCGGTGGATACGATCCAGGCGAGCTATCCGTTCGCGCCGTGGCGGGCGCGGTTCCACGGCCTGGTCAGCGAAGGCACGCTCGGCGGGCGCAAGACGTATCTCCTCAAGCCCACCACCTTCATGAACGAGAGCGGACGGTCGGTCGGCGACGCGATGCGGTTCTTCAAGCTGCCGCTGTCGGCCATCGTCGTGATGCATGACGAACTCGATCTGGCGGCGGCGAAGCTGAAGGTGAAGACCGGCGGCGGCGATGCGGGCAACAACGGCGCGCGCTCGATCACGGCGGCGATCGGGCCGGACTATCGCAGGGTGCGGATCGGGATCGGCCATCCGGGCGAGAAGCACCGCGTGATGGGTCATGTGCTGGGCAATTTCAGCAAGACGGACGAGGATTGGCTGGTGCCGCTGCTGTCGGCGCTCGCCGAGGCCGCGCCGCTGCTGGCCAAGGACGACGATGCGGGGTTCATGAGCCGGGTGGCGCTGATCCTGAAGCCGCCGGCGAAGAAAGAGAAACCGGCGAAGCCGGAATGATTCACGCGGAGCCGCGGAGAACGCGGAGTTACAATCCTCCGCGACTCCGCGTCTCCGCGTGAGTCCGTTCAGAGAGAGAGAAGGTAGATGGGCTTCAAGTGTGGAATTGTCGGGCTGCCGAATGTCGGCAAATCGACGCTGTTCAACGCGCTGACGCAGACCGCGGCGGCGCAGGCGGCGAACTATCCATTCTGCACCATCGAGCCCAATGTCGGCGACGTGGCGGTGCCGGACCCGCGCCTGGAGACGCTGGCGAAGGTCGGCAAGTCGCAGGAGATCATCCCGACCCCGCATCACCTTCGTGGACATCGCCGGCCTGGTGCGCGGCGCGTCGAAGGGCGAAGGGCTGGGCAACCAGTTCCTCGCCAACCATCCGCGAAGTGGACGCCATCGCGCATGTCCTGCGCTGCTTCGAGGACGACGACATCACCCATGTCGAGAACCGGATCGATCCGGTCGGCGATGCCGAAACAGTCGAGACCGAATTGATGCTGGCCGACCTGGAGAGCCTGGAAAAGAGAATCAAGCCCCTGGAGAAGAAGGCCAATTCGGGCGAGAAGGAAGCCAAGGAACAGCTCGCGCTGATGATGAAGGGCCATCGTGCTCTTGCGCGAGGGCAAGCCGGCGCGGGCCGCCGCGCTGACGGCGGAAGAGCGCGCTGCCGTTCTCGCAGCTCGGGCTGATGACCTCCAAGCCGGTGCTCTATGTCTGCAATGTCGACGAGGGTTCGGCGGCGACGGGGAACAAATATTCGGGCCGCCGTCGAGGTGATGGCCAGGGCGCAGGGCGCCGGCACGGTGACGATCTCCTGCCGCATCGAGGAAGAGGTCGCGCAATTGCCGGCCGGCGAGCGCGAGGAATTCCTGTCGAGCCTTGGCCTCGAAGAGCCGGGTTTGAACAAGCTGATCCGCGCCGGCTATGCGCTGCTCGGCCTGCTGACCTTCTTCACGGTGGGACCGAAGGAGGCGCGGGCCTGGACCGTCACGAAAGGTTCGCGCGCGCCGCAGGCGGCGGGCGTGATCCACACCGATTTCGAGCACGGCTTCATCCGCGCCGAGACCATCGCCTTCGCCGATTACGTCGCCAATAACGGCGAGGCCGGCGCGCGCGACGCGGGCAAATTCCGCCTGGAAGGCAAGGACTACGTCGTGCAGGACGGCGACGTGATGCACTTCCGGTTCAACGCATAGCTTTCCTCCCCCGTGTTTACGGGGAGGTGCCGAGCGAAGCGAGGCGGAGGGGGCCAACGCCGGCACGGCCCCCTCCGTCACGCCTCCGCTGCGCTACGGCGTGCCACCTCCCCCGCAACAGCGGGGGAGGAAAAGGGCGGCGCGACCCAAATTGCCATGCTAACAATCCCTCCGTAGCAATCCCGGGAGGAATGCCATGGCCCTCAACGGCAAGATGGAAAAATTAACGATGAGCGACGGCGCGGAGATCGGCGTCTATCGCGTGCAGCCCACCGGCGCGCGGCGCGGCGGGCTGGTGCTCATCCAGGAGATCTTCGGCGTCACCGAACACATCATGGAATTGTGCGACGGCTATGCCGCCGACGGCTACGAAGTGCTGGCGCCGGCGCTTTACGACCGCGAACACCCGAACTTCCAGGCGAGCTATTCGCCGGAGGACATTCAGATCGGCATCAAGCTGGCGCGGGCGGAGCATCCGTTCGACCTTTCCGTCGCCGACGCGCAGACCTGCATCGACGAGCTGAAGACGCGCGGGCCGGTGTTCATCACCGGCTATTGCTATGGCGGCAGCGTGGCCTGGGCGGCGGCGGGACGCTGCACCGGCCTCGCGGCGGCATCGGGCTATTACGGCGGCACGATCGGGCAGATGATTCACTTGGAACCCAAATGCCCGACCATCCTGCATTTCGGCGAGAAGGATCACGGCATTCCGCTGGAGGTCGTGCGCAAGATCGAGGCGGCGCATCCCAAGGTGAAGGTCTATGTCTATCCGGCCGGCACGGGTTCAACTCCGACCGCCGCACCGACTACGACGAGGCCTGCGCCAAGCTCGCCAAGGAGCGCACGCTGGAGCTGTTCCGGGCCAATGGCGGCTGACGGAACCGCGATCGTCGCCGTGTAAGCGCCGGCATCTTCGAGGATGCGTCGCTTAACACGACGCGGCGGCGGAACTTTTACGCATGGGCCGGGGTTAATGATGGAACCAACCAAGGCTCGAAAATGAAAACCCTATTCGCTTCCATTGTTGCGTTGACGCTCCTGTCCGGTTCGGCCGCGAGCGCGGCGGGGATCGGCGTCCATGTCGGCGGCATCGGCATCGGTGTCGGCGTCCATGGCCATCACCATCGTCACGGCTGCCGCAGCTGGGGCTATCGTCATCACCAGCGCTATTGCCGCGGGTATTGATAAGGTCTCGTAGGGCTGGCCGCCTGGGCCCGGCCCTATTTTGCGTGAGCGACGCGGTGCATCGGCGCGCCACATGGCTGCGACCGAAGCCAAGTCACAGCAGCATCTGCAGTTTACCGGCCCGGGCGGCGTTTCGACGTCCGGCACGACGGCAAGCGAAAACGGGCGCTCATTGCGATCCATCGCCCGTGACGTCGTAACCGCAATATGCATGTCGTCTGGCAAGGGAAAGCTCAAATTGCCGGTGTGAAGCCGGCGGTCGGTTCTCCGATGAAACGGGTGTGCGGACGGCCTTCGAAGGCGATCGCCGTCGCCTCGCCTGAACTTGCCGTGCGGCGATCGACGAGGACTGCGACCACGGCCCGCGACTGATCGGCAGGGGCCGCCACATAGGGACCGGCTATCGTCCCGTCCATGCGCGGCACTTTCTCGGGATCGAGCCACGCCACCGGCGCGAAGCCAGCGCCGACGTCCCAATAACCATATGGCCGCTTGCCCAGCAGCGAAGCGAGCCCCGCCTGCATCGGAAACATGTTGCCGCCGCCGTTACCGCGTAGATCGATAACATACCGGCAAATCCCTTCGGCACGGAACCGACGCAGGGCATTGCGCAGGACCGCGACATAAGCCGCGTCGTCCGCCGCCGAACCGTCATGACCCGGCAGGGCCAGGTAGCCGATGCGGTCGCGCATGAGGTTGGTCACAGGCAGCATGCCGAAGGCAGCGCCGCGCGCGGTGCCGGCTGTCTCGCCGTACGTCATGGCTTTCCACCGCGCCGAGCCGATCAAGAAGGTGTGCTTCTCGCCGAGGCTGCCGATAAGGAATTGGATGGCGGGTGCCGTGTCGCGCGGCTTCCGCGCACCGGGCACCATGGCGAAAGCCTTGTCTTCGAGCGACGGCCAATCGACCTTGCCGGCGGTTGACGTGATGCTGTTTCAGCACATCGACCACGGCGGAGAGCATGTCGAAGGCGGCTTGCGACATCGCCGGCGGCTTGTCATGAGCCGACCCACCGCTTGCGGCAAAAAAGATCAGGAGCGCGGCGAAGACGGGATAGAGTGCCCTCGCCATGTCGCCCCTTACCGCAGCGCGGCCTCGATATTGCCGCCGTCGACGGTGATCACGGCGGCGGTCGTCTTCTCCGCATGCGCCAGATAGACGAAGGCTTCGGCGACTTCGCTGGCATAGACCTCGCGGCCGAGCAAATTGCCCGACATGTAGCTTTCCTCCGAAACGCCGCGCGCCTTGGCGCGGGCCGCCACCATCTCGTCGGTCAGAAGGCCGGAGCGGATGCGGTCGGCGTTCACCGCGTTGGCGCGGATGCCGTCCTTGCCGTGGTCGAGCGCGTATTGGCGCACCAGGAACAGCGTCGCCGCCTTGGGCAGGCCATAGGGGCCGAAATCCTTGCCGGGGTTCACCGCCTGCTTGGACGTGTTGAACAGCAGGCAGCCATAGGTGCCCTGCAGCTTCATGATCCGCACGGCGTGCTGCGCCACCGACTGGTGCGCGAAGAAATTCAGCTCGAAGGATTTGCGCAGCACCGCGTCGTCCACGCCGCCGATGGCGCCCTGCCAGGCCGCGCCGGCGTTGGAGACCACGATGTCGACGCCGCCGAAGGCTTCCACCACCTTGTCGAACGCCGCCGTCACCGAGGCCGGATCGGTCACGTCGCACTGGATGGCGAGCGCGTGGCTGTGCACCGCCTTGGCGGCCTTGACCGCCATGTCGTGGTCGCGGTCGAGGATGGCGATCTCCGCCCCCTCCGCCGCCATGGCGCGCGCGGTCGCAGCCCCGATGCCCGAGCCGCCGCCGGTGATGACGCAGACCTGGCGGGCAAGCGGCTTCTCCGTGCCCTTGCCGAGCTTGGCCTGCTCCAGCGACCAGTATTCGACCTCGAACATGTCGTTCTCGGAGATGCAGCGATATTCGCCGATGGCTTCCGCGTCGGTGATGACCTCCACCGTGTTCTCCGCGATGTCGGCGGCGATGGCGGCGTCCTTCGCCGAGGCGCCGACGCCGAACAGGCCGATGCCCGGCACCAGGATCACGCGCGGCAAGGGATCGAGCTCCTTCTTCTTCGGCGTGGAATGCTCGTTGTTGCGGCGGAAATAATCGTGATAGCGCGCGACGAAGGCCTCGACGGCTTCGTGCACGTCCTTCCTCCAGTCGTCGAGCTTGTGCGCATCCGGCGCGGGAACGACCAGCGGCCAGTTCTTGGTGCGGATCGTGTGGTCCGGCGTCACCACGCCGACCTGGGAATAGCGCGCAAGCTCGGCGCCGTTCACATAGTCCAGGATCGCCGGGCTGGTGCGGAAGCAGAGGATCTGGCGCTTGACCGTGCCGGCCATCGGATTGCGCGCGATGGCGACGGCGCCGCGCAGGATCGGCGCGATTTGCGGCACGCTCGCCAGATGCGCCGGCAGGGCGGCGGATTTGCGCGCCTTGCGCTGACGGGCGAGGCGCTCCTCGGCCAGCGTGACGAACTCGATCATGCGCTCGTAAGCCTGTTTCGCGTTCTCGCCGACGGTGAAGATGCCGTGCTGGAGCAGAACGAGGCCCTGGACCGACGGGTTCCTGTCGAACACGTCGGCCACCGATTTGGCCAGCGCGAAGCCGGGGATCGTGTAGGGCACATAGGCGACGCGGTCGCCATAGACCTCGCGCACCACCGCCTCGCCGTCGGGCTGATCGGTCAAGGCGAGCACGGCGGTCGAATGGGTGTGGTCGATGAATTTGTGCGGCAGGAAGGCGTGCAGCAGCGTCTCGACCGACGGGTTCGGCGCCGAGGAGTCGAGCAGGTTGATGCGCTGGAAATTGACCATGTCCTCGTCGGACAGTTTGGGCAGCTTGCGCAGGCGGCGCAGCTCGGCCAGGCGCACGGCGGGCAGGCCGGCGGGCTCGATATTGCCCATGTCCCAGCCGGAACCCTTCACGCAAATGACATCGACCTCTTCGCCGAGCTGGTCCTTGGCCTTGGTCTTGACCGAGGTGTTGCCGCCGCCATGCAGCACCAGGCGCGGGTCGGAGCCGAGCAGGCGTGTCGTATAGGTGCGCAGCGCGAGATCGGCGCCGACGCCCTTCTCGCCATAGCGCGTCACGAAATCATCGGCTTCGGAATCGGACCAGCGGGACTTCATCGTCGTTCAACCACCACATCTTGGGGCCGTAGAACCGGCCGGAACACATCGTATTGTTTTCGAGATCTCGGTGAGAGTCCCCGCCGCCCAACACAGGGCCATCAGGCGGCGGGGAAGAGGCTGCGTAGGCCCTGCTCCGTTGCCGCGCAAGTCCCCTTCTCGGTGATGAAACCGGTCACGAGGCGCGCGGGCGTGACGTCGAAACCGGGGTTCGCCGCTTGAGAACCGGGTGCCGCGATCTCGACCGTCTGGATGGTTCCAGATGGGGTGCGGCCGGTCATTTTCAAGACCTCGTCGGCGGAGCGTTCCTCGATCGGGATGTCGGCGCCGCTCGCCAGCGTCCAGTCGATGGTCGAGGACGGCAGCGCCACGTAGAACGGCACGCCATTGTCCTTGGCGGCGAGCGCCTTCAGATAGGTGCCGATCTTGTTGGCGACGTCGCCATTTGCCGTAACCCTGTCCGTCCCGACGATGGCGAGGTCGACCTGGCCGTGCTGCATGTAATGCCCGCCGGCATTGTCGGCGATGATGGTGTGGGCGACGCCATGGGCGCCAAGCTCGAACGCCGTCAGCGAGGCGCCCTGGTTGCGCGGGCGGGTCTCGTCGACCCAGACATGCAGCGGAATGCCTTCGTCATGCGCCATGTAGATCGGCGCCAGCGCCGTGCCCCAGTCCACCGTCGCCAGCCAGCCGGCGTTGCAATGGGTGAGGATGTTGAGCTTGCGGTTCTTCTGGCGGTGCAGGTCGCGGATGATGTCGAGGCCGTTCCGGCCGATGGCTTCGCACATCGCGGCGTCCTCGTCGGCGATGGCGGCCGCTTCGCGCCAGGCCAGGGCGGCGCGTTCTGCGCGCGGATGGTTGCGGATCGCGTCGCGCATGCGCTTCAGCGCCCAGCGCAGGTTGATCGCGGTCGGGCGGGTTTCGGCCAGCCTGTCGTGGGTGGCGGTGAGGTTCTCGTCGGACGGGTCGGCGCGCACGGCGAGCGCCAGGCCGTAAGCCGCGACCGCGCCGATCAAGGGCGCACCGCGGGTGATCATCGCCTTGATGACGTGCGCCGCGTCGTCGGCGGAGGTGAGCGTCAGTGTGACGAACTCGAAGGGCAGCCTGGTCTGATCGATGATGCCGAACGCATCCTCGCCGACCGGCCAGACGGAGCGGTAGTGCTTGCCGTGGATTTTCATGGGGCGGTGTTTAGCGGGAAATGTCGGCGGGCTCTAGCGCACAGGAGCCCTCCCGTTTACGGGAGGGTACGGATCAGTGCGGCGCCGTCGCCTGCATCGAGGCGAATTTCGAGAAGCCCTCGAACCACGCCGCCAGTTTCGGCCGGCCCTCGCGCCAGGCGAGGTCGGCATAGCGGAAATCGAGATAGCCCAGGGCGCAACCCGTGGCGACCTCGCCGATGGTCGGCGTCTCGGGGAATTTCATGCGCTCCAGCGCGTCGAGGCCGGCCGTCACGGTCGTCATGTGGCGGGCGATGTGGTCCTGGTTCGGGCGTTCCTCCGGCACAAGCCGCTCGTAGCGGCAGCCGACCGCGGCATCCATGATGCCGTCGGCCAGCGCCTGCAGCCCGAGCGCCCGCCAGCGGCCCGAGACGCTGCGCCAGATCGTCATGCCGGGAAAAAGCTTCCCGCCGCCGATATTGTTCAGGTATTCGCAGATCACCGCCGAATCGAACAGCGCCGAGCCGTCGTCAAGGATCAGGATCGGAATCTTCTTCAGCGGGTTGATGCGGCGGATGCTTTCGTCGTCGCGGGCGTTGGCGACGACGATCTCCTCCAATTTGAGATTCAATTCGTGCGCGACGACGCGGCATTTGCGCGCGAAAGGCGAGGCGGGGTTGGTGTAGAGCTTCATGATCATCCCTCGAAGGCGAGGCGCGATAACCTCTCCCGCTCGCGGGAGAGGTCGGCGAGCGGAGCGAGCCGGGTGAGGGGCAGCGGCGCCAAGCTTCGCCCCTCACCAGCGAAAACTAAGCACTTGGCTGCGCTGCGCTCCGCCAAGTGCAAGTTTTCGCGTCCTCTCCCGCGAGCGGGAGAGGAAAATCAATGCCCCTCATACGCCACCAGCGTCGTCACCTGCTTGCCGAGCTTGCGGATCTTGTCGGCGCCGCCGAGGTCGGGCAGGTCGATCACGAAGGAACAGCCGATCACGTTCGCGCCGGCGCGCTCCAGAAGCCTTATCGCCGCCACGCAGGTGCCGCCGGTGGCGATCAAATCGTCGACCACGATGACGTTGTCGCCCGGCTTGACCGCGTCGGTGTGGATCTCCACCCGGTCGGTGCCGTATTCGAGGTCGTAGTCCTCGCCCAGGACGGTGAAGGGCAGCTTGCCCTTCTTGCGCACCGGCACGAAGCCGGTGGAAAGCTGATGCGCCACCGCGCCGCCCAGGATGAAGCCCCGCGCCTCGATGCCCGCGACCTTGTCGATGCTCATGCCGGCATAGGGCTGCACCAGCTCGTCGACCGCGCGGCGGAAGGCGCGCGGATTGCCGAACAGGGTGGTCACGTCCCGGAACATGATGCCGGGCTTGGGGTAATCCGGAATGGTCCGGATGGTGTCCTTGAAGTTCATGGCGGGGGCGGGCCTTTGAGGCTTACCGCAATCCCTTAGAGGATTTTGGCGCGCGATCCAAAGAAAAACGCCGGATCGCGATTCAGCGGCGCTTTTTCGCCCTGGGCTTCGCTTTCGGCCGTGACGCGCGTTTCGGCAGTATGCGCCCCGCCACCGCGTCGAGCTTGCGGATCAGGCGCGTATCGCGCTGGGCGGGGGCGGTCATGATCGCGGTGTCGAGCACCGATTCGATCACCGGCGACGGCGTGTGGATCGGGCCGAGCTTGCCGGCCACGTTCATGATCAGCTTGCGCGCATGCTCGGCATTGGCGTGCATGATCTTCACCACGGCATCGACCGTCACATGGTCGTGGTCGGGGTGCCAGCAATCGTAATCCGTCACCATGGCGACGATGGCGTAGGGCAGCTCCGCCTCGCGGGCGAGCTTGGCCTCGGGCATCGCGGTCATGCCGATCACGCTGCAGCCCCAGGAACGGTAGAGATTGCTCTCGGCCAGCGAGGAGAATTGCGGACCCTCGATGCAGATATAGGTGCCGCCGCGGGCATAGGCGATGCCCTCTTCCGCGCAGGCGATGTCGAGCGCGTTGGCGATATGGCCGTCGACCGGATGGGCCATGGAGACATGCGCCACCAGGCCGGGGCCGAAGAAGCTTTTCTCGCGCGCGAAGGTGCGGTCGATGAACTGGTCGGCGATCACGAAAGTGCCGGGCGGCAGTTCTTCCTTCAGCGAACCGCAGGCGGAAACCGAGATCAGGTCGGTGACGCCGGCGCGCTTGAGCACGTCGATATTGGCGCGATAGTTGATCGTCGACGGCGTCTGGATATGGCCGCGGCCGTGGCGTGGCAGGAAGACGAGATCGGTGCCCTTGTAGGTGCCGAACAGGAGCGCGTCCGACGGCGCGCCCCAGGGCGAGGCGATCTTCTTCCAGCGCGGATTTTCGAGGCCGGGAATGTCATAGACGCCGCTGCCGCCGATGACGCCGAGGACGGTGGTGGTCATGGGGTTGCTTTTAGCATGCCTTCCTGCGGTGTCACGGCCCGCGAATGCGGGCCGCCCAGGTGATCACAAGGTCATCGTCAAAAATGAGGACGCCGGAGCGAACTTTCAGCGTTCACTCCGGCGTCAACTGGGTGGCCCGCATGCGCGGGCCATGACAGCTGGGTTGCGTCTAGTGCGCCTCGTCCTTCCAGACCTTGCGGTAGGACAGATAGAGCAGACCCGAGAGCACGATCAGGAACAGCATCACGCCGACGCCGATGCGGTGGCGGTCGTCCAGATGCGGCTCGCTGGTCCAGGCCAGGAAATTGGCCACGGCATAGGCCTCGTCGGCGATTCTGTTCGGCGCACCGTCGGCGAAGGTCACCTGGCCGTCGGCCAGCGGCGGCGGCATCGAGATGTTCCAGCCGATGAAGTAGGGGTTGTAGTACTTGTTCGCCGTGACGGTGAAGCCCTTGGGCGGCGTCTCGTGGAAGCCGGTCATCAGCGAATAGACATAGTTCGGGCCGCCGGCGCGCGCCTTCTCGATCAGCGAGAGGTCGGGCGGCAGCGCCCCGCCATTGGCGGCGCGGGCCGCTTCCTCGTTCGGGAAGGGCGGCGGGAAGGTGTCGGCCGGCGTGCCGGCGCGGGTGAGCGGATTGCCCTTGTCGTCGACCGTGTCGCCCTTGTCGTTGGGGCCGGCGAGCACCTTGTAGGCGCCGGCGATCGCCTTCATCTGGACGTCGGAAAAGCCGGGGCCGCCGGATTCCGAGAGGGTATGGAAGGCGACGCGGTTCAGGCTGTGACAGGCCGAACAGACTTCCTTGTAGACTTGGAAGCCGTGCTGCAGGTCGGCCTCGTTGAACTTGCCGAACGGGCCTTCGAACGACCAGCCCTGGGGCGGCGACTTGAGCGGCGCCTGGTCGCCGTCCGCGCCAAGCGCGGGAGCGGCGGAAAGGCCGAGCAGGAGGCCGGCTACGAGTGCGAAGCGCATGGAAGTCCTCACTCGGCGGGTGCGTGGGCGGCGCCCAGCACGGATTTGGCGATGGAATCGGGAAGCGGCCTGGGCGTCTCGATCAGGCCGATCAACGGCATGAGCACCCAGAAGAAGCCGTAGTAATAGGCGGTGCCGAGGCGCGCGACCCACACCAGCGGAATGCCGACGACCGCGGCATCGACGCCCTGCGAGCCGCAATAGCCGAGCACGAGGCAGTCCAGCACGAACAGCCAGAAGAACTGCTTCATCAAAGGCCGGAAGCGGTTGGAGCGCACCTTCGACGTATCGAGCCAGGGGATGAAGGCGAGCGTCACGATGGCGCCGCCCAGCACCAACACGCCGATCAGCTTCTGCGGGATCGAGCGCAGCATCGCGTAGAACGGCAACAGGTACCATTCGGGCACGATGTCGGCCGGCGTCACCAGCGGATTGGCTGGGATGTAATTGTCCGGATTGCCGACGAAGTCGGGCGCGAAGAACACCAAGACGGCGAACAGGATGGCGAACAGCCCGACATAGAAGGCGTCCTTCGCGGTGTAATAGGGATGGAATGGCACGGTGTCCTGCGGCCCCTTCACGTCGATGCCGAGCGGGTTGTTGTTGCCTGGCACGTGCAGTGCCCAGATGTGCAGGCCGACCACCGCCGCGATGATGAACGGCAGGAGGTAGTGCAGCGAGAAGAAGCGGTTCAGCGTCGGGCCGCCGACCGCGAAATCGCCCCACAGCCAGGTGGCGATGTGGCTGCCGACCTTCAGCCCGCCGGTGACCTGATCCAGCGAGGAGAACAGATTGGTGATGACGGTCGCGGCCCAGAACGACATCTGGCCCCAGGGCAGCACGTAGCCCATGAACGCGGTCATCACCATCAGCAGGTAGATGATGACGCCGAGGATCCAGAGAATCTCGCGCGGCGCCTTGTAGGAGCCGTAATAGAGGCCGCGGAACATGTGAACATAGACCGCGAGGAAGAACATCGAGGCGCCGTTGGCGTGCACATAGCGCAGCAGCCAGCCGTAGTTCACGTCGCGCATGATGCTCTCGACGCTGTCGAAAGCGGCGCTCGATCCGGGCACCGCGCCGACCGTGGCGGATGGATCGAAATGCATCGCCAGCACGATGCCGGTGACGATCTGCACGCCGAGGCAGAAGGTCAGGATGGCGCCGAAGGCGTACCAGAAGTTCAGGTTCCTGGGCGTCGGGAAGGTCAGCATCGTGTCGTGGCTGAACCGAAGGATCGGCAGCCTCTGGTCGAGCCAGCGGGTGAAGCCCGTTTCGGGCACATAGGTCGACGGACCGGACATCTGGATGCTCCTCAACCGACTTTGACGCGGGTGGGCGAGAGGAAGGAATAGACGGGGATTTCGAGGTTCTGCGGCGCCGGGCCTTTGCGCACCCGTCCGGCGACGTCGTACTGCGAACCGTGGCAATGGCAAAGCCAGCCGCCGAAATCGCCCTCATAGGCGGTCGGCGTGCAGCCCAGATGGGTGCAGACGCCCGAGACCACCAGCCATTCGGGATGGGTCTCGCGGTTGGCGTCGGTCGCCGGGGCGTCGTCGGGCAGGTTGAGGTTGCGGGCGATGGGGTCGATCAGCTCCGACACCGGCACCGCCTTGGCGGTCGCGATCTCGGCCGGGCTGCGGCGGCGCACGAAGAGCGGGTGGCCGCGGAATTTGAACGTGACCGACTGGCCGACCTGGATCGGCGTCAGGTCGATCTCGATGGAGGCGAGCGCCAGCACGGCGGAGCTCGGGTTCATCTGGTCGATCAGCGGCCATAGAGCCGCGGCGGCGCCCACGGCGGCGACGGAGCCCGTGGCGATGTAGAGGAAGTCGCGCCGCGTCGGTTCGGCGGTCGTCGTGGTGGCCAAGGCTTCACCTTTATATTCGTTCGTGACGCTCCGGGCGGCGGGAAAACCGCGTGCGCACCACCCCCGGGACTCTCAAGCGCGCGCCGCTTCGCGGGGGTAAAATAGAGAGACGGATTTGGTGGGTCTTGCGGCACGATGACGCAGAAAATGCCGGAAATTCACAGGCTTGGCACGAAGTGACGCATCAGCATTCGAGCACCGCGAGATAGCCCTGCCGGCCGTAATCGAGTAGCGCGCGGTCGCGGGTCATCACGGTGTAGCCATATTCGCGCGCGGTGGCGGCAATGATGCGGTCGTAAGGGTCCTTGTGATCGCAGTCGGGCAGTTCCGTGGATTGGATCAACAACTCCGCCGTCATCTGAGCCTGGGCCATCCCCGGCTGCCGCAGAAGAGTCTCGAACCAGCGCTGCGGCGTGAGCTTCGACTTGAAGCGGCCCTTGCGCGCCAATGTTCCGACTTCCAACGCCGTAATCGGAGAGACGAAGGTCGCGATCCCGGCAAGATAGGCGTCGGCCAATAGCTGATCGGAGGGCGCCGGCAGCGCGCCCTCCAACAGCCAAATGCAGGCGCAGGTATCGAGCAGGAACGGGCTCGTCACGGCCGACGCTTCATTCCGGCGTCCACCAGATCGGCCGTGCGATCGGCGGCGGCTTCCCATTCCGCGACGTCTTCCGGATCGGAGCTCGCGATGTCGTATCCCGGCTCGATCGTGACCATGCCTTTCAGCGCCCCGCTTGCGGGATGGCGCGTAAGCTTGCCGCCCGAAGGCGCCGTCTGCACTTCAGTCCGAAACATCGGCGTCTCCTCCCGCATCCCGGTTGAGCGTTGCGCGCCGCCTCCGGACGCGACGCGGCGAAAGACCAGCCGGCCATGGGCGACATCGACCTGTTCGGTGCGGTAGCCGGCATCGAGCCACACCCGGGTCATCACATTGTTGGACGTGCTGTTGCTCCACCACGCCTGATACATCCGCGACTTCGGCAGCTTCACGCCGACGACCTGTTCGATCTCGGCGAAGGTCATCGGCACACTCTCGCGGCCCTGTTCCCTTAAAAAAGCACCCAGACGATCATATTTGTTCACGGCAGAATTCCTTTATATATTTCCTATAAAGGAAATATAACTTCCTGTCAACCAGGGTATTTCCATGCGTCTCGTCCTGTTCGAGCCGGATATTCCGCAGAATGCCGGGAGTTTGCTGCGGCTGGGCGCCTGCCTAGGCGTGGCGGTGGATATCGTCGAGCCTTGCGGCTTCGTCCTCGGCGAGGCGCGGATGCGCCGGGCGGGGATGGATTATCTCGAACAGGCCGACATGGTCCGGCATGCCTCCTGGGCGGCGTTCCTGGCGCGGCGCGCGGCGGGGCGGATCGTGCTGCTGACGTCGAAGGGCGCGATGCCGTACACGGACTTTGCCTTCGCGGCGGACGACTGCATCGTGCTGGGGCGCGAGAGCGCGGGCGTGCCGGGTTTCGTTCACGATCGCGCCGACGCACGCTTGCGCATTCCGATGAAATCGGGCTTGCGTTCGATCAACGTGGCGCAGGCCGGCGCGATGGTACTGGGAGAGGCGTTGCGCCAGACAGGGAAGTTCGCATGACGGAGGCGACGGACGAGCGGAAGGCCGAGGCGCGGGCCTGGTTCGAAACCCTGCGCGACCGCATCTGCGCGCAATTCGAGGCGATCGAGGAAGAACATGGCGGCCAGCTTGCCGACCGGCCGCCGGGGAAGTTCGAGCGCAAGGCCTGGTCGCGGCCCGGCGAGGACGGCGCGGACGCCGGCGGCGGCGTGATGAGCGTCATGAAGGGCCGCGTGTTCGAGAAGGTCGGCGTCAATGTTTCGACCGTGTACGGAAAATTCTCCCCCGAATTCGCCAGGACGATCCCCGGCGCCGAGGAGGACCCGCGCTTCTGGTCGTCGGGCATCTCGCTGATCGCCCATATGCAGAACCCGCATGTGCCGGCGGTGCACATGAACACCCGCCATATGGTGACGACGAAATCCTGGTTCGGCGGCGGCGCCGATTTGACGCCGATGTTTCCCAACGACGCGGATGCCACCGATTTCCATGCTGCACTGCGGCAGGCGTGCGACGCGCACGATGCGACCTACTACCCGCGCTTCAAGAAATGGTGCGATGAGTACTTCTACCTACCCCATCGCGGGGAACCGCGCGGCGCCGGGGGAATCTTCTACGACCGGCTCGACAGCGGGGACTGGCGCGAGGATTTCGCTTTTACCCGCGACGTGGGACTCGCATTTGCCACGATCTATCCCCAAATCGTACGTAGGCGAATGGAGCAGGCCTGGACCGCGGCGGACCGCGACCACCAGCTCATACGCCGCGGCCGCTACGTCGAGTTCAATCTGTTGTGGGACCGTGGCACGCAATTCGGCCTGAAGACCGGCGGAAATATCGACGCCATCCTGGTATCGATGCCGCCGGAAGCACGCTGGCCCTGATTCTTTCCGTCCGACGAGGTGCGTTGTTTTGGAGCTTTCGTTCAGTCACGCCTCCCTGTTCGCGCTCCTGCAAGTCGTCCTCATCGACATCGTGCTGGCCGGCGACAACGCGCTCGTGATCGGCATGGCGGCGGCCCGCGTGCCGCAGATCGTGCGCCGCAAGGTGATCTTCTGGGGCCTCGTCGCCGCGGTGGTGCTCAGGGTGTGCCTCGCCTCCATCACCGTCCAGCTTCTCGAAGTCATCGGATTGATGTTCGCGGGCGGCATCCTGCTTTTGTGGGTGTGCTGGAAGCTCTATCGCGACATCCGCGACGCCGCCGAGGAGAAGAACTCGCTCGACGCGCTCAAGACCGTCGCGAACAAGCTCGGCGGGCCGTTCAACGCCGAGGCGAGCACCGCGATGGTGCGCCGCGCGATCGTGCAGATCGCCGCCGCCGACCTTTCCATGTCGCTCGACAACGTGCTGGCGGTCGCCGGCGCGGCGCAGAAGAACCTGGCGGTGCTGGCGGTCGGCCTGATGCTGTCGATCGGCTTGATGGGCATCGCGGCGAGCGTGATCGCCAAGGTGCTGAACCGCCATCCCTGGGTCAGCTATGCCGGGCTGTTCATCGTGCTCTATGTCGCGATCAAGATGATCTGGCAGGGCGGCTGGATGCTGATGCAGGGAACCGCCGGGTAGAGCGGCTTGAAGTGGAATCGCTCGTTCAAAACGCCGTCATTGCCCGGCTCGTCCGGGCAATCCAATTTGGCCGCACAAAGAAAATTGGATCGCCCGCATGAAGCGGGCGATGACGGCTATTCTTTGAATGATTCAATCCAAACCGAAACAGCTCTAACCCAGCCGCAGCAGCACCGCGGTGGCGTCGTCGCTTTTCTTGAAGCGCGGGAATTTGTGACCTTCGGCATCGGCCGCCTCGATGGCGCGCAGCTCCTCGGCCAGCGCGGCGAGGCCGGCGCTCAGCGCCTTCGCCATCAGGCTATCGACCGTGTGGGCGCCATAATCCGTGGCGAGCGCCAGGAAGCCGTCCGAGGCGAGCAACAGGCTCGAACCCGCCGGCGCCGCGACGTGCTTGCTCGCGACATGTTCGGCGGCGCGTTCGTCGGGGCTGAAGGCCCAATGGCTGCCGCTGTTGAGCCGCGCGCGCGATTTGCGCAGCGACGGCAGATATTCGGGCCGGTTGGCGCCGGAGGCCGGCGACAGATTCTTCTCCTTGGCGAGGCGCGCGACATGGGCGGATTCCTGCGCCTTCTTGGCGAAGGATTCGCCCAAGACCTCGACCGTCTCGCCGGGCCGCAGCAGCACACCGGCGCAGTCGCCATACCACAGGAAATCGAAACCGCCTTCGGCCTCGGCGGCAAAGGCCATCGAGGCGAAAGGCATTTCCCACATCGCCTCGGGCGCGCGGCGGCGCAGCGCCTTGAAGGATTTTTCCGCGTCGGCGAGCGTGTGGCGCAGCGCGTCCTTGGGCGCGTCGCCGTCCTTGGCGTGCGCCATCAGCCGCCGCGCGCCGAAATGCGCGATCCAGGCCGCGTCGCTGTCGCCGGGCATCAAGGGATCGCCGAGGCTGGTGGCGCCGTCGAGCACCACGGCGGCGCTGTCGGCATGGCCGAAGGCATCGTCGTTCGGCTTGTAGGGGTCGCCGGGGAGCGTGAGCGTGTCGAGGATTTGGAAGGACATGCGCTAATTGGACCTCTCATAGGCCGTCATATTGATCTGAAGCCCGGCTTTCTGGATGGCGGCCAGAGCCGCCGCGACTTCGGCGTATCTGTTGCGCTTATTGGGAACAAGACAAAGGCGATGCGGGCCGTCCGAACGGGAGATCGCCTTCAGCGCCTCATCGAAATCCGGACCGACCGCAACCCGCCGTCCGTCGAGCAGGATCCCGCCGCCCGGTTCGAAGATCATGTCGATGCAGTATTTCGGATGCGCGGCCGACGCGGAAATCCGGCAACACACACCGACGATCACGAATAGTCCCAGGCAGAACGAAATTCGCGCGGACATCTCGCCCCTCACGCTCAATACGCCGTCGCCTGGACCACGGCTTTCAGGCGTTCGGCGAGGGAGAATTCGTCCTCGATGAAGTCGGCGTCGATCCACCAGTCCTCGACCTCCTCCAGGATGCGGCCGACCAGCGGGCCTTCCGGCACGCCGGCCAGCATCACCTCGCGGCCGGTCAGCGGGAAGCGCGGGCGCTCCCAGGCATCGGCGACGGCGAGCAGCATGCGCCACTGAACGGCATTCGACTCCTTGGGATCCTCCGCCCATTTCAGGAAGACGCGGTCCTTGAACGGGCCGGCGCCGAGCCGGTAGAGCAGCTTGCGCATCTCCTTCACCGACAGATAGGACACGATTTTCTCGCGCGCCCCGGCGATGTCGGCGAGGCGGTCGGCGTCGGCGTTGGAGAGCCGCCATTCCTTCGCCACGGCGCGGGCCTCGGCGGCGTCGGCCGGCAAGAGCGCGGCGAGGCGCAGGATCGCGTCGGGCGCGAAGAAGGCTTCGGCGTCGATCCGCACCAGCTTTTCGAGGCGGGGAATGTTCAGATTGCCGATCAGGATGTCGGTCAGGATGCCGCTCGCCGCCATCTGGCGCAGCGCGGGCACCGGATCGTCGGCCTCCAGCAGGCGCAGCATCTCCTTGGACACCCGCTCGCCGGCGAGCATGGTGAGCCCGCCCCGCTCCGCCGCGGCGGCGTGCAGCGCGGCGCTGTCGATCGGGCCCTTGCCGTACCAGGCGTGGAAGCGGAACAGGCGCAGGATGCGCAGATAATCCTCGCGGATGCGGGTCGCGGCATCGCCGACGAAGCGGACATGGCCGGCCTGTAGATCGGCGACGCCGCCGACCGTGTCGAGGATCTCGCCATCGGCATCGGCATAGAGCGCGTTCATGGTGAAGTCGCGGCGTTGGGCGTCCTGCGCCCAATCGGTCGTGAAGGCGACGACGGCGCGGCGCCCGTCGGTCGCGACATCGCGGCGCAAGGTGGTGACTTCGAACGGCTTGCCGTTGGCGACCGCCGTCACCGTGCCGTGCTCGATGCCGGTCGGCACCGCGCCGAGGCCGGCGGCCTTCAGGCGTGCCGTTACGTCATCGGGCAGGAGCGGCGTCGCGATATCGATGTCGGCGACCGGCTTTCCCAGCAGCGCATTGCGCACCGCGCCGCCGACGAATTTGCCCGCGCCGCCCAGCGCGTTCAACACGGCGCGCGTCTCCGGCGCGGTCATCCAGGCGTGGCGCTTGGGATCGAGTTTCAAGGCTTCTTCTCCGGTAGCGGCGCAACATAGCCCGGAACGATCCGGCCATTCACCACATGCGGCGCGACATAGGTGCCGGTGATCGGCTCGCCCTCCAGGAAGCCGAGCGCGAGGAAGCTGAGCGCCACCAGCGCCAGGCCCGCGACGACAAGCCAGGTCCAGGGCGTGGCCGGCCGGCGGGCCAGCGGCCGCAGGCGCAGCAGCAGGACGTAGCCGCCGAACAGGACGAACGGCAAGGCGAACAGCAGCACGCGTTCGAGGATGGTGCGGGTCATGGCCGGCTGATCCGCTCGCCGAAATCGATCAGCATCGCCGCCGTCGCGCCCCAGATGTAATGGTCTTCATAGGTGAAGGCATAGAAGCTGCGCGTGCGGCCCTGGAATTCGCGGGACTGTTTCTTCCGGTTGGCGGGATCGAGCAGGAAGGCGAGCGGCACCTCGAAGATGCTGGCGACCTCCCCTTCATGGGGCGCGAGCGCGAAGCCTTCGGAGAGGATGCCGACCACCGGCAGGATGGCATAGCCGGTGCCGGTCTCGTAGGCGTCGAGGAAGCCGGCGACGGTGACGAAGGCCGGCTCGATGCCGGTCTCCTCCTGCGTCTCGCGCAGCGCGGTCTCGACCAGCGAGACGTCGTTCGGTTCGACGCGGCCGCCGGGAAAGGCGACCTGCCCGGCATGCTGGGTGAGGCTGTCGGTGCGCTGGGTCAAAAGCACATGCGGCTCGCGGCGCAGGATCAGCGGCAGGAGCACGGCGGCGGGGGTGAGGTCGGGCTTCTTCGCCGGACGGTTCTGCGGATTGAGGTCGTAGTCGCTGCGGGTCGGCACGAGCGGCAGCAGCGGCGGTTCGTGCAACAGGCGCGAGCGCAACAGGTCGATGCCGCCGCTGACGATGCGCTGGCCGATCTGGACGGGCGATTCCTCCGGCGCGCTCATTCGGGACGGCCCAAAGGATAGAATGCGCCGCCGCTCCACACGCCGAGCAGGCCGCGATGCTCGCCCTCGCCCGGCACGGCGAGATCGGCGAGCTGGTAGAACACCGGACGCGCGATGCGTGCCTCCAGCCCCTTGCGGACATGGACGTAGGGCGCCGGCTCCTGCGTCGCGGGATCGGTCTCGACGCGGATGGGATTGGCGGGGCCGGCCATAGTCTGGTCGCCGACATTGGTCGTGAAGACGAGCTTCTGGTCGCGGCCCGCGCCCTCCACGTCCAGCAGCACGGCGAGGAACGGCGCGTCCTCGACCACGATGCGCATCTTCTCGGCCGGGGTGATGAGGACGAAGCCATCGGGGTCGCGGCGCAATATGGTCGAAAAAAGGCGGACCAACTCCTTGCGGCCGATCGGGCTGCCCTCGTGATACCAGGTGCCGTCGCGCGCGATGCGGATGTCGATGTCGCCGCAATGGGCCGGGTTCCATTTCTCCACCGGCGGCAGGCCGCGCCCGGCGGCGGCGTCGCGCTGCAGGCTTGCGAGGCCCAAGGGAAATCCGCCGCTCATATCGGTTGGTCCACCATCGTGCCGCCATATCCGGCCAATGGACAAATTCTAGACCGCATGCTAGCCAAATTGCTCACTTCTTTGTCTTCATTTGCACTTACACGGGAGCGGGGGACGCGCGCCATGGCGGTAAAGCATTTGAGTCTGTTTGTCTCTTCCATCGCGATGCTTCTTGCCGCGCTGACCGCGACCCACGCACAGTCTTACTCGGATCAACCTCCGTCGCGGGATGCGGCTACGGAGAATTCGGCCGGCAACTCCTTGCCCGACGATTTCAAGGGGAAAGTCACTTATACCGGCCATTACGAAGGAATGTTCTTTTTCCCGGGAAGACGGCCGGCCGGCCTGGGCATACCGACCTTCAATCCCGCGAGAACGAGAAATGTCTCGGGAAATTATCAGATTGCCGTCGAGTTCGACGGGACGGCCATACAGGGCAGCGTGCAGACCACCGGCGGTCTGCGAGCGGAGCCTTTCCGCGGCCGCCGTGACGGAGATACGTGCCATATCATGTTCGGCGCGGGCGAACTGACCGCCCATTGCGACAAGGCAAGCCTCTCCGGAGGCTACGATTCGACGAATAGCGAGGGGCAGCGCATTCAATTCCAAGTCGATACGCGCGAATCCCAATTCGTCGATTACGCCCAGGTCGCGGCGCAACGGGCGCGGGAACAAGCCGATGCGGAACGCCGGCTTGCCGCCGCCGAAGCACGCCTCGCCAACGATCCTCTCGCCCGCAAGCTGGATGGCATCATTCGGCAGGATTCGCAGAGCTGGCTGATGTGGCGGTACGATATCGCCAGCGTGTCGGATGTTCACGAAAAACGGGAGAAGGGCGCCGACATTCTGACCGGCCATTACACATTCAACGGCGGATCGCCGGGAACGGTGTTGGTCAAGCTATCCGGTGACAGCGTGCGCTGCCTGCAGTTCTGGAACGAAACCGCGTGCCGGCCGCTCGGCAGGCCCCAGTCGCGCGATAACATGGCCCGCATCATTGGATCGATGTTGAGCGGCGGCGGCGGATCGGGCGGCTCGACGGGGAGCACGTGCGACGCGAATTGCCAGTCGGTGCGGGCCGGTGCCGCTCAGCAGCAAAGGAACATCGAGCAAACCGGAAATATCAACGGAAACTGAGAAAGCCCATCCGATCCGCGGAGAGAGGCTTGGCGAAATAAGGCGCCCGCCTCAGGCTTGCGAGGCCGAGGGGGGGATCCGCCGCCGCTCATGTCGGTTAAGCCATGTCCATCATTGCGCCGCCGTGCGGCGCGGGGCATCACGGCCCTGTGCGGGGAGGGTGTTTTGCTTGTTGCGTGTGCACCGCCGGGGTAGATAAGTCACGTCCCGGCGCATCCAGGAAGATAGGGTGCTGCCAGCGGACCGGCAACCAAGCATCCGGACCCCCCTTTATGAACGACATCGTGGCTGAGAGTTCCGGCGCCGCCGCCCATCTGGAGCGCGCCGCGGCCACGCTGGCCAAGGTGCGCGAGGCGGTCGGCCGGGCGATCTTCGGCCAGGACGCGGTGATCGAGCAGACGCTGGTGACGCTGCTCGCCGGAGGCCACGGCCTTCTGATCGGCGTGCCGGGCCTCGCCAAGACCAAGCTGGTCGAGACGCTGGGCATCGTGCTCGGCCTCGACTGGAAGCGCATCCAGTTCACGCCTGACCTGATGCCGACCGACATCATCGGCTCCGAAGTCCTGGAAGAGGCGGACGGCAAGCGCAGCTTCCGCTTCATCGCCGGGCCGGTGTTCACCCAATTGCTGATGGCGGACGAGATCAACCGCGCCAGCCCGCGCACCCAATCGGCGCTCTTGCAGGCGATGCAGGAGCGGCACGTCACCGTGGCCGGCCAGCGCTATGACCTGCCCAAGCCGTTCCATGTGCTGGCGACGCAGAACCCGCTGGAGCAGGAAGGCACCTATCCGCTGCCCGAGGCGCAGCTCGACCGGTTCCTGTTGCAGATCGACATCGGCTATCCCGACAAGGAGGCCGAGCGGCGCATGCTGGCGGCGACGACCTTCGGCGAAGAGGAGAAGCCGGTCGCGGTGTGCACCGCGGCCGATCTGCTGCTGGCGCAGCAAATTGTCCGCCATATTCCCGTGGGCGAGAAAGTGGTCGACGCGATCCTGAAGCTGGTGCGCGCGGCGCGGCCCGGCGAGGAAGCTTTGAAGGACATCCGCGACGCGGTCGCCTGGGGCCCCGGCCCGCGCGCGAGCCAGGCCTTCATGCTGGCGGTGCGGGCCCGCGCCCTGATCGAGGGGCGGCTGGCGCCCTCGACCGACGATGTCGAGGCCCTGGCGCAGCCGGTGCTGCGCCATCGCATGGCGCTCACCTTCCCGGCGCGCGCCGAAGGCATGACGGTGACCTCCGTCATCGAAAGGCTCAGCCGGAGCATTCTTTGAGTCCCAACACCAATTTGCAATACGAAGCCGAGGCGCTCGGCGCCGGCCTGCCGCCGCTGCTGCTCGATGCCGAGCGGCTGGCGGCGGCGGTGAGTCTCGGCGTGCACGGACGGCGCAAGGCCGGCATGGGCGAGAGCTTCTGGCAGTTCCGCCGCTATACGCCGGAGGACGCGGCGAGCGCGATCGACTGGCGGCAATCGGCCAAGTCGCAGCATCTGTTCGTGCGCGAGCGTGAATGGGAGGCGGCGCAGTCGGTGTGGTTCTGGTGCGATACCTCGGCCGGCATGCAGTTCGCGAGCGGCAAGACCACCAAGGCGGAACGCGCCAAGCTTTTGGGCCTTGCGCTGGCGTCGCTGCTGGTGCGCGGCGGCGAGCGTGTCGCGCTCTATGGCGACGGCCATGCGCCGGCCAGTTCGCGCGCGGCGCTGCGGCGCATCGGGCACACGCTTCTTGACGGTCCCGGACGACCGGAGGCGCTGCCGCCCGACGCGGCGATCACCAAGAACGCGCAGTTCGTCTGGTTCAGCGATTTTCTCTCGCCGCTGAACGCGGTCGAGGCGACGCTGCGGCGGCTTTCGCATTCGGCGGTGACCGGACAGATCGTGCACATCATCGATCCGGCGGAAGAGGACTTCCCCTATGCCGGGCGCGTGCGCTTCGAAGACGCCAAGGGCGATCTCGGCGAAACCATCGGCCGCGCCGAGAGCGTGGCGTCGGCCTATCGCGCGCGGTTCAAGGCGCATGCCGAAACGCTGGGCGCGCTGGCGCGGCGGCTGGGCTGGTCCTACATCGCGCATCGCACGGACCGGCGGCCAGAGACCGCGCTGATCGCGCTCTATGCCGATATGAGCGGCGCCTGACGTGGCAGGCTTGCTCGCGGGATTGAGCTTCGGCGCGCCGTTCATCCTCGGCGCGTTGATCGTGCTGCCGGCGGTGTGGTGGCTCTTACGGGTGACGCCGCCCTTGCCGCGCCGGCTGGTGTTTCCGCCGCTGCGCCTGCTTCTTGGATTGTCCGGAAAAGAAGAGACGCCGGCGCGCACGCCGTGGTGGCTTCTCCTGCTGCGGCTGATTGCGGCGGCCGCGGTGATCGTGGCGCTCGCCGAGCCCTTGTTCGGCAAGGGACCGACGCTGGCGGGGACGGGGCCGGTCGTGCTGGTGGTCGACAATGGCTGGACCTCGGCGGCGAGCTGGGACGCGCGCCAGGCGGTGATCGCCGATGTGCTGCGCAGCGCCGCGCAGCAGCGCCGCGCCGTCGCCATCGTGCCGACGGCGGACATTCCCGATGTCAGCCTGATGGATGCCGGCCGCGCCGCGCGCATCGCGCAGGCGCTGACGCCGGAGCCGTGGTTGCCGGATCGGCGTCGCGCCGCGACGGCGATCGCCAAGGCAAAGTTCGACGCGCGGCCGCAAATCCTGTGGCTGAGCGACGGCATCGAGGACGGCGAGGCGGGCGCCACCGCCGACGCGCTGGCGCGCGCCGGCGCGCTGACGATCCATGCCGATGCGCCGGGCACCGGCGCGCTGGCGCTGCTGCCGCCGGCCAACCGGGCGAACGGCTTCGATGTGAGCGTGCTGCGCGCCGGAACCGATGGCGTGCGCGGCGGCCGGGTGCAGGCGCTGGGCAGCCATGGCGAGATGCTGGCGGAAGGCGCTTTCCGTTTCGAGGACGGGCGCGCCAAGGCCGACGCGCATATCAGCCTGCCGCTGGAAGTGCGCAACGAGACGACGCGCATCGCCATCGCGAATGCCGATTCGGCGGGCGCGGTGCAGCTTCTGGGCGGCGGCGGATCGCGCCGCGCCGTGGGCCTGGTCGCGGCCGATGTCGCGGAGGATACCCAACCGCTGCTTTCCGACACTTATTATCTGGAACGCGCGCTGGCGCCTTATGCCGAGGTGCGCAAGGGCACGGTGAGCGACGTGCTGGCGCGCAACGTGTCGGTGCTGATCCTGGCCGATGTCGCGCGGGTGACCGGCAGCGATTACGACAAGGTGGCGAAATTCGTCGCCGGCGGCGGCCTTCTGATCCGCTTCGCGGGCGGGCGGATGACCGGCGGCACCGACGATCTGGTGCCGGTGAAGCTGCGCGTCGGCGGACGCTATCTCGGCGGCGCGCTGGCCTGGGCCGAGCCGCAGAAGCTGGCGCCGTTCTCCGAATCCAGTCCCTTCGCGGGGCTTTCCATCCCGTCCGACGTGGCGGTGACGCGGCAGGTTCTGGCGGAGCCTTCGGTCGAGCTCGCCGACCGGAGCTGGGCAAGACTGGCGGACGGCACGCCCTTGGTCACGGCCGAGAACAGGGGCAAGGGATTCATCGTGCTGTTCCACATCACGGCGGGGCCGAGCTGGTCGTCGCTGCCGCTGTCGGGCCTCTATGTCGACATGATGCGCCGGCTGCTGGCGCTGTCGGCGGGCGAGCGGCCGAGCGACATGAAAAGCGCCACCACGCTGCCGCCGGTCACGACGCTGGACGGCTTCGGCCGCGCCCGCCGGCCGCCGGCCGAAGTGCTGCCGATCCGCGCCGCCGATCTGGCCAGGACCGTGCCCTCGCCGATCCATCCGCCGGGCCTCTATGGCGTCGCCGGCACCGAGGACGCGCTGAACGCGGTGAAGGCCGATGCCGTGCTGCTGCCGTTCACCGGGATCGATACCGAGCCCTATCCGCAATCGACCGTGACGGCGCTGGCGCCATGGTTCCTGGCGGTTGCGATCGCGCTGCTGTTCCTCGACGCCCTGCTGTCGCTGTGGATGCGCGGATATCTGTCGCGGCTGCGGCTGACGCGCGTCGCGGCCGGCGCGCTCGCGATCCTGTTCGCCGTCCACGCGCCTGACGCGCGCGCCGACGATGCGTTCGACCTGAAGGCGGCGGACGATACGCGCCTCGCCTATGTGATCACGGGACTTCCCGACCTCGACGACATGAGCCGCGCCGGATTGACGGGGCTCGGCATGCAATTGCGGGCCCGCACCTCCTATGAGCCGCAGGAGCCGATGGGCGTGGACGTGGCGAAGGACGATCTGTCGTTCTTCCCCCTGCTCTATTGGCCGATGGACCCGCGCGAGAAGGACCTCACGCCCGAGGCGCTGTCGAAGGTCAGCGATTATATGAGGAACGGCGGCACCATCCTGTTCGACACCCGCGACCTGACACTGGGCGCGGCGCGCGGCGCGCAGTCGCCGGGCGAGCAGACGCTGAGGCGCCTCGTCGCCAAGCTCGACCTGCCGCCGCTCGAACCGGTGCCGTCCGATCATGTGCTGACCAAGACGTTCTACATCATCCAGAATTTTCCCGGCCGCTGGGACGGCGGCAAGGTGTGGGTCGAGGCGCTGCCGCCGGCCGATCCGAATGCCGGCGCGGCGCCGGCGCGCGGCGGCGACGGCGTCTCGCCGGTGATCATCGGCGGCAATGACTGGGCGGCGGCCTGGGCGGTGCGGCCCGACGGCGCGCCGATGGTCGACGTGGTGCCGGGCGGCGAGCGCCAGCGCGAGATGGCCTATCGCTTCGGCGTCAACCTGGTGATGTATGCCTTCACCGGCAACTACAAGGCCGACATGGTGCATTGGCCGGCACTGCTCAAGCGCATGGGCCGCCAGCCGTGAATCTCAGCATCGACTTCGCGCCGCATGTGCCGCTGGCCCTGCTCTGGGCCGCGATCGGGATCGCCGTCGCGCTGACGATTCTTTCCTTCGCGCTGCGCGCGCGGGGCGCCTGGGCGCGGGCGCTGGTGTTCGCGGCGCTGATCTTCGTCATCGCCAATCCCTTGATCGTCAACGAGACGCACAGCCCCCTGCCCGACGTGATGGCGATCGTGATCGACCGCTCGCAGAGCATGGGCGTCGGCGACCGCAAGGCGCAGGAGGACGCCGCGCTGGCCGCGATCAAAAAACAGCTTGCCGGCGACAAGACCCTGGAAGTGCGCGAAAGCGTGGTGGCGACGACCGCGACCGGAGAGGACAACGGCACGCAGCTTTTCGCCGGGCTCAACGCCGCGCTGGCCGACGTGCCGCCGGAACGGATCGCGGGCGCGATCCTGATCACCGACGGCGAGGTGCATGACGCGCCGGCGCCGGACAAGCTTTCGATCCACGCGCCGATCCACGCCCTGATCGCCGGGCGGCGCGGCGAGAAGGATAGGAAGCTCACCATCGTCAGCGCGGCGCGCTTCGCCATCGTCGGACAGAGCGCGCCGATGGTGGTGCGCATCGACGATTTCGGCTCGGGCGGCGGCGGGACGGCGCAGATCGAACTGCGCATCGACGGGACGAGCCTGGGGGCGCAGACCGTGCCGGTCGGCCAGAACGCCACGCTGCAGATCCCGGTCAAGCACGGCGGGGAGAACGTCGTCGAGGTGGAGGCCGAACCCGGCCCATCGGAACTGACGCTGCAGAACAACCGCGCCGTGGTCACCGTGTCGGGCGTGCGCGACCGGCTGCGCGTGCTCTTGGTCAGCGGCGAGCCGCATGCCGGCGAGCGGGTGTGGCGCAACCTTTTGAAATCGGACCCGTCGGTCGATCTCATCCACTTCACGATTCTGCGGCCGCCGTCGAAGCAGGACCCGACGATCCCGGTCAACGAATTGTCGCTGATCGCCTTTCCGACCCAGGAGCTGTTCAGCGAGAAGCTCGACAGCTTCGACCTGGTGATCTTCGACCGCTACAGCGAGCGCGGGATATTGCCGCTGCCCTATTTCGAGAACCTCGCCGACTATGTCGACAATGGCGGGGCGCTACTGGTGTCGTCGGGGCCGGAATTCGCCGGGCCGATGGGCATCTCGCATACCCCGCTCGCCGCCGTGCTGCCGGCGCAGCCGACCGGCGAGATCGTGACCCAGGCGTTCAAGCCGGTGGTGACGGCGCAGGGACTGGCGCATCCGGTGACGCGCGACCTGCCCGGCTCCAACACCGAGACTTCGCCGCCGAGCTGGGGCCGCTGGTTCCGCGTCATCGGCGCCAACAAGATCGCCGGCGAGACCTTGATGAGCGGGCCGGGCGACCGGCCGCTGCTGGTGCTGGACAATGTGCGCAAGGGCCGCGTCGCGGAGCTTCTCTCTGACCAGGTGTGGCTGTGGGCGCGCGGTTTCGAGGGCGGCGGGCCGCAGGCGGAATTGCTGCGCCGGCTGGCGCATTGGCTGATGAAGGAGCCGGAGCTGGAAGAGGAGCGCCTGGCCGCGACCATCGCCGACGGCCGCATCGCGGTCGAGCGGCGCACCATGGCCGATAGCGCCAAGCCGGTGACGCTGACCTATCCATCGGGCAAGACCGCGACGCTGACGCTGAGCAAGGTCGAGCCCGGCGTGTGGCGCGCCAGCGCGAAGGCCGACGAGCTCGGCCTCTACCGGCTGACCGACGGGACGCTGACCGCGGTGGCGGCGGCGGGGCCGCTGAACCCCAAGGAGGTCGCCGACATGCGCGCGACGCAGACGATCCTGTCGCCGATCGCGGATGCGAGTGGCGGTTCGGTGCATTGGCTGGCGGACGGCGTGCCGGATGTCCGCCGCGTGGGTGCGAGCGGCAACGCTTCGGGCGCGAACTGGATCGGCCTGCGCGCCAACGGCGCCTATCGCGTGACCAGCGTCGAGCAGCAGCCGCTGCTGCCGAGCTGGCTGGCGCTGCTGTTGCTGCTGGGGACGCTGCTGATCGCGTGGCGGATCGAGGGGCGGTAAAGGCGGCATTATCTGCCGTTATTTCTCTTGAAATCCGGCAGAATGTGCCGTAATATTCTCCCGATGCCGACGCTCGCGCGCTTCGCGAATTTCGAGTGCGCAAACGGGACGAGCTGCATTGACGAAGAGCAAGAACCCACCCCGCGTGAAGGCCGTCGAGGCGGCGAAGGAGAAGCTGTCGCTGCGCGTGACGTGGGACGACGGCACGAAATCGCGCGTCGACCTGACGGGCCTGGTGCACAGTTCGCGGCATTTCGCCGGCTTTGCCGAGGACCAGGCCGCGTTTCGCCGGGTGAGACCGGTCGGCTACGGCTCGGGAATCGGTTGGGACAACGGATTGGACTACAGCGCGGCGACGCTGCGGACATTGGCCGAACAGCAGAGACCGTTATCCGGACGCGAACTGGCGGCGTTCGAACGCAAACACGGGCTCAACACGGCCGAGACGGCGGCGATGCTCGATGTCGCCGAGCGGACCATACGCAGCTATCGCGAAGCCGACGTGTTGCCGGAGCCGATCGCGGTCACGCTGCGCGCCCTGGACGGCGATCCGACCGTCTTTGCCGCGCACTATCGGCCGGTGGCGCGGCGCAAGCGGGGCCGGCCTCGAAAGGCGGCGGTCGAATAGCGCCCGGCGCGGGCCCGCGTTCTTGACATCCGAGCGTGCGCAAATATATACGCATTGAATGTCCACGGCGGAGACCGATCGCAGCCGAGTCGCCGCGCGGCTGATGCGGGATGGCTGGGTCGTGCGCCATGGCGGCTCGCACGACGTGTTCAAGCACCCCGACCGGCCCGGACGCATCGTCCTGCCGCGTCACCGCACGCTTTCGCCCGGCGTGGCAAGGCTCGTGGCAAAGCAGGCCGGCTGGAAGGAATGAAGAAAATGGCGCGTTATGTCGTCCTGATCGATGGAAAGCCCGGGGCCTATGGAATCGTGGTGCCGGATCTGCCGGGCTGCACTTCGGGCGCTTCGACGACGGACGAAGCCTTGAAGAATGCCGCCGAGGCCATCCGGCTGTGGGTGGAGGACGCCGTCGCCGATGGCGAAAAAATCCCGAAGCCGCGTTCGGCGGAGCAATTGCGCAAGGACAAGGACGTGGCGCGCGCGCTTTCGCAAGACGCCGCGCTGGCGATGGTTCCCTTGGTGATGGACAGCGGCCGGCCGGCAAAGGCGAACCTGTCGCTCGATTCCGGATTGCTCAGCGCGATCGACGAGGCGGCGACGGCGCGCGGTCTTACAAGGTCGAGTTTCCTCGCATCGGCGGCGCGCGAGAAGATCGAACAGGAAGGCTGATCTACCCCACCCCAGCACCGTCGGCGCAGACGGCTTCGTCGAGTTTGGCGCGGCGGACTTCGCCGGAAAGATTCAGCGCGGCGCCGGGCTTCAGCGACAAGCCCAGAATGCGCGACTGGTCCACCGGCCCCGGAAAGCGGATGCGGCCCGGCGGAAGCTTCGAAAAGCCGACACGCGCGTAATAGGGCTCGTCGCCCACCAGGATCACCACTTCGTGGCCGCGTTTCCTGGCTTCGTCCAGCGCGCGTTCCATCAGCGCCACGCCGATGCCGCGGCCGCGCTCTTTCGCCTCGACCGCGAGCGGGCCCAGCATCAGCGCCTTGTGGCCGCCGATCATCACCGGCCAGAAGCGCACCGAACCGCGCAACTGCGCGTCCTCGATGGCGACGAAGGCGAGCGACGCGACCTGGCCGACGCCTTCGCGCAGCCGATAGGCCGATTTCGCGAAACGCCCCGGACCGAACGCCGCTTCGTTCAACGCCTCGACCAGGGGCGCGTCCTCGGGCCGCTCCGGCCGGATCGTCCAGGTGGGTTCGCTTGCGTCGCTCAATAAGGGCTCGGTAGTCTTGGGTTCAACGAAATCGACGGCGGAGGAAACACATGGGCGTACTCGAAGGCAAGGTCGTTCTGGTGACGGGCGGCGCCAACGGTATCGGCAAGGAATGCGCGCTGCTCGCGGCAAAAGAGGGTGCGGCGGTGGTGGTCAACGACCTGGGCGGCGCGGTGGCGGGCGGCGACGAAGGCTCGGCCAGGCCGGCGGAACAGGTCGCCCAGGAGATCCGCAAGAGCGGCGGACGCGCGGTGTCGAACTCCGACAGCGTGACCAACCGCAAGGGCGTCGCGCACATGATCGAACAGGCGCTGGACGCGTTCAAAGGCCTGCACGCGGTGATCAATCCCGCCGGCATCCTGCGCGACACCATGTTCCACAAGATGAGCGACGCCGACTGGGACATGGTGGTCGATGTCCACCTGAACGGCGCCTATAACGTGACGCGCGCCACGATCAATCATTTCCGCGAGCAGAACGAAGGCTCCTATGTCCTGTTCACCTCGACCTCCGGGCTGATCGGCAATATCGGCCAGGCGAACTATGCCGCGGTGAAGATGGGCGTGGTCGGCCTGTCGCGCATCATCGCGATGGAGGGCGCGGCCAAGAACGTGCGCTCCAACACCATCGCGCCGTTCGCCTGGTCGCGCATGATCGCGACCATCCCGGTGAAGGACGAGGCCTCGGCCAAGCGCGTCGAGCGGATGAAGAACCATATGCGCGCCGACCAGGTGGCGCAGCTCGCCGTGTCGCTCGCCTCGCCGGCGTGCAAGGAGGTCAGCGGCCAGATCTTCACCGCGCGCGGCAACGAGATCTTCCTGATGAGCCAACCGCGCCCGGTGCGCGGCCTGGGCAAGATCGAAGGCTGGACGCCGGCGACGATCGCCGACCACTGCATGGCGGCGATGAAGCCGAGCTTCACCGACCTTCTGCCGACCACGGGCACGTTCGGGTGGGATCCGGTGTGACGCCGCCGGCCGCGATCACCAATATGGGTTGAGCGGCGCCTTGCCGGTGAATTCGGCGAGGCGCCGCCGGGTTCCCGGCGCGGTTCCCGGCGGCGGCGCTTCGGGATCGACGAAAATGAGCTCGCGGACCTCGAGGTTCGGCCGGAACACAACCCGGGCGTTCGCCACCCGATAGAGCGCGATCACGTTGGTCGCCCATCCGCGGCGCCGCGTGTAAAGCCCGAAAAACACGGGCGGATCGCCGCGGACGTCGCCCAGTTCCTCGCCGAGCTCGCGCAAAACGGCGGCGGCGGCCGGCTCGCCGCGCGCGACCCCGCCGCCCGGCAGCGACCAGCCGGGCCGGTAGGAATGGCGCACCAGGCCGACACGGCCGGCTTCGTCGACCACAAAGGCGTGCGCCCCGAACGCGACGGGCGCGATCAGCGCCCGGACGGTCATCGAGGTCGCGCCAACGGCGAATTGTCCCACCCAGTGTTGCATCCGCGAAAGCATGTTGTTCGCCCTGGGTAACTTTTGTAACCAATTAATAACCGGCGGTTTCTAACCTGTCGGTGACAAATAAAGCGAAGCCTATATTGACGTTGCTGGGTACATCGTCACAAAGGGCCCGCCGCCGCCGCATTGCCGTGCGGTGGCGCGGTTCGGCGAAGCGTCGTTTGCGTAGCGTGAGGCGGTAGGCCATGTCCGGGGGGGCATTCGATCACTTAAAGGCGCTGGTCGTCGAGGACAATCAGCATATGCGCATGCTGCTGCGTTCGCTGCTGAACGCGCTCGGCATCGCGACCGTGTTCGAGGCGACGAACGGCGCGGACGCCTTCGTGCTCCTGCGCGACAAGCAGCCCGACATCATCCTTTCGGATCTGTCGATGAAGCCGATGGACGGGCTCGACTTCGCGCGCGAGGTGCGCACCTCCAAGAACAGCCCCAATCCCTACATCCCGATCATCATGGTGACCGGCCACACCGAACGCCACCGCATCGAGGCGGCGCGCGACGCGGGCGTGACCGAAGTGCTGGCCAAGCCGATCACCGCGGCCCATCTGTTCCAGCGCATCGGCGAGATCGTCGACCGGCCGCGGCCCTTCGTGAAGGCGGCGGACTATTTCGGGCCCGACCGCCGCCGCCATGCGGTGGAGGATTATGCCGGGCCGTTCCGCCGCCGCGAAGACTTCGAAAACGACCTGGCGGTCCGCTGAGGAAAAACGCCATGGCCAAACCAGCAGACGGTTCCGAGCCCGTTGCCACGGCGAGCTATCCGCGGCTGCTGTCGGAAGGCGCGCGCAAGCAGGCGATGGCCAAGCTCAAGAGCGGCGAGACGCTCGCCAAGGCGAGCCGGGTCATCGCGATGAAGACCTCCGAGCTGCGCGGCGCGGTGCTCGCGCTCGTCGAACAGCTCGAAGCCGCGATGCAGGCGCAGGACTGGCCCACGGCGTTTTCCGCGACGCACGAGATCCGCGGCCTCGCCGGCACGGCGGGACTGACCGCCACGGGGCGCATCGCCAACGGGCTCTGCCATTATCTCGATTCGATCGCGCAGCTCGGAATCGAACCCGACGCCACGGTCACCAACCTGCATCTGGGCGCGGTGATCCGCTCGGCCCGCACCGAGGACGAGGCGGCGCAGCACGGCGACGCCGTGGCCGAGCAATTGGCGGCGCTGGTGGCGCGCAAGCTCGCCGAAATTAAGGATCCGGCAACGCGCTGAGCCCTCGGGCCGCGGCCGCGGGAACCCCATTCAGCGCTTCTTAAGCCCTTTTCTTAATAGTAACCGCCTGACTTCTCGTGGGCGGGCCATGCTTCAGATCGGCGGCATCGTAGTTCTCTTCGCATGCGTGTTCGGCGGCTATCTGATGACCGGCGGCTCGCTGAGCGTCGTGTTCGAGGCCCTGCCGCACGAGATGCTCACCATCTTCGGCGCCGCGATCGCCGCCATGCTGATCGGCGGATCGATGTATTCGCTCAAGAAGATCATGGGCTCGCTCGGCAAGGTGATCAGCGGCCCGACCTGGAAGCCGGGCGACTATCGCGATCTGCTCTGCCTTCTGTTCCTGCTCACCAAGACGATGAAGTCCAAGGGCCTCATCGCGCTGGAAGCGCATATTGAAAAACCCGAGGACTCGTCGATCTTCAAGCGCTATCCCAAGATCACCAAGGACCATTTCGCCGCCGACTTCATCTGCGACACGCTGCGCATGATGACGATGAGCCTGGAAGACCCGCACCAGGTCGAGACCGCGATGGAGAAGCAGCTCGAAAAGCACCATCACGAGGCGCTGGTCGGCGCCAACGCGCTGACCACGATGTCGGACGGGCTGCCGGCGCTCGGCATCGTCGCCGCGGTGCTCGGCGTCATCAAGACGATGGGCGCGATCAGCGAGCCGCCGGAAGTGCTGGGCGGCATGATCGGCTCGGCGCTGGTCGGCACCTTCCTCGGCGTGTTCCTGGCCTATGGCATCGTCGGCCCGATGGGGGCGCGGCTGAAGGCGATCGTCGACGAGGACGCGCAGTTCTATCACGTCATCCGCGACATCCTGGTGGCGCATCTGCACGGCAATGCGGCGCAGGTCTCGGTCGAGATCGGCCGCGGCAGCGTGCCGAGCGAGGCGCAGCCTTCCTTCGCCGAGCTGGAAGAGGCGCTCAACACCATCCCGCCGGACGGCGGCTAAGCCTTCGCGAGCTTGCGCTTCTCGTCGGACAGCGCGACGAGGAAGGTCGCGAGCGCGCCGGCCACGATCCCCAGCGGCATCGCGGTGAAGATGTCGACATCGGTGCCGAACACCACGATCGCGGTGACGATCATGCCGGTGAATTGCGCCACGGTCCTAGGCATCCCCACGCGTCCCCGAGTGAACGCGCCAAGGCTAGGCGAAGTACAGGCCGGGGTGAAGAAACTGGTGAAGGAAGCGTTAATTCCTCAGCCGCCGAGGTCCTGGCGCTTTTGCAGGTATTCGTCGCGCTGGATCTCGCCCTTGGCGTAGCGCTCTTCCAGGATGCGCCGCGCCCCGGCGCGGCTGTCGGGATCGGGTCCGTGGCCCCACCAGGGATGGTAATAGCCGTAATAATAGCGGCGGCGGCCGAAAATCAGCCCGAAGATCAGGATGAGGATCAGAAGGCTGAACAGCCCGTGAAACGGCCCGAAGAACCAGAACGCGAACGGCCAGAACAGGATCGCGGTAAGCATTGCCAACCTCTCCAATTCGACAGGCGAGATGTGGGGACGTCGTAGGGGGATTTCCAGTTCCCTCGCCTCAAAACCGTCATCGCCCGGCTTGTCCGAACGATGACGAAAGAATGCTACACCCCGAACTCGATCCCCTGGGCGAGCGGCAAGGCGTTGGAATAGTTGATGGTCGCGGTCTGGCGCCGCATATAGGCCTTCCAGGAATCCGAGCCGCTCTCGCGCCCGCCGCCGGTCTCCTTCTCGCCGCCGAAAGCGCCGCCGATCTCGGCGCCCGACGGACCGATGTTCACATTGGCGATGCCGCAATCGCTGCCCGAGGCGGCCAGGAAGCGCTCCGCCTCCTGCATGTCGAGAGTGAAGATGCAGGACGACAGGCCCTGCGGCACGGCGTTGTGCAGCGCCAGCGCCGCGTCGAAATCCGAATAGCGCATCACATAGAGGATCGGCGCGAAGGTCTCGCGGGCGACGGTCGGCGTCTGCGCCGGCATCTCGACGATGGCGGGATGGACGTAGTGCGCGTTCGGGAATTCGCCTTCCAGGGCGCGGCCGCCGCCGGTGACGCGGCCGCCCTCCGCCTTCGCGGCGGCGAGGGCGCGTTCCATGGCGTCGAACGCCGCCTTGTCGATCAGCGGGCCGACCAGGGTGGACGGCGCGAGCGGGCTGCCGATGGCGAGCTTGGCATAGGCCGACTTCAGCGCCGGCACGAGACGATCATAGACGCTGTCATGCACGAAGAGGCGGCGCAGGCTGGTGCAGCGCTGGCCGGCGGTGCCGACCGCGGCGAACAGGATGGCGCGCACCGCCAGATCGAGCTTGGCCGACGGCGCCACGATCATCGCGTTGTTGCCGCCGAGTTCGAGGATCGCCCGGCCGAAGCGCGCCGCGACGACCGGCGCCAGGTCGCGGCCCATCCGCGTCGAGCCGGTGGCGCTGACCACGGGGATGCGCGCGTCCCTCGCCAGCGCCGCGCCGACATCGCGTTCGCCGAGCAGGACCTGCGAGAGGTTCGCCGGTGCGTCGCCGAAGCGCCTGGCGGCCCGCTCGAACAGCGCCTGGACGGCGAGCGCGGTGAGCGGGGTCTTCTCGCTCGGCTTCCACAAGACGCTGTCGCCGCAGACCAGTGCCAGCGCCGCGTTCCACGCCCATACCGCGACGGGGAAGTTGAAGGCCGAGATCACCGCGACCGGGCCGGCGGGATGCCAGGTCTCCATCATGCGGTGGCCGGGGCGCTCGGAGGCGATGGTGAGGCCGTAGAGCTGGCGCGACAGGCCGACCGCGAAATCGCAGATGTCGATCATCTCCTGCACTTCGCCGAGGCCTTCCTGGCCGATCTTGCCGGCTTCGAGCGTGACGAGGCGGCCGAGCGCGTCCTTGTTGGCGCGCAATTCCTCGCCGAACAGGCGCACCAACTCGCCGCGGCGCGGCGCCGGCACGTCGCGCCAGGCGCGGAAGGCGATGGCGCTCTGCGCGATCTTGGTCTCGACCGAGGCGGCGTCGTCGAACGCGACACGGCCGATCTCGGCGCCGTCGATGGGCGAGCGGACGATGTGCGAACCGGTGGGTTCGATGCGAAAATGGGAGAGGAATTCGTCGTGCATGTGTGACCCGCTATTCGATTTGCCGAAGCGAAACGGATTCACGCGGAGACGCGGAGAACGCGGAGGAGGGCCTCCGCGCACTCCGCGTCTCCGCGCGCCCCTTTCTATGCGCCGCCCGCATAATACCGCCCGAAGCGGTTGGCGAGGAAGTCGGCGAGGCTCGCCTCTTCCTGGCGCACGAAACCCCTCTGCGGGAGCTTGCCGCCCACCAGCATGTCGCACATCGCGCAGATGCCCGCCGCGGTCGTGATCTGGATCGCGCTCATCAGCCGGCCGCCGACCTTTTGCGCGTAGATCTTCCTGGCGTAGCTCTCCTGCGTCAGGCGGCCCTCGCGCAGGCCCGACACCGTGACGAAGATCAGCACCACGTCCTGATAGGTGATCGGGATCGCGGTCTCCAGCACGTCCTTGAGCACATCGCGGCGCAGGCCGAGGCGCAGATCGCGCACCAGCATCTTCACGATGTCGCGGTGGCCGGGATAGCGCACGGTCTTGTAGTTCAGGTTCTCCACCTTGCCGTCGAGCGTGTCGCACAGCGTGCCCAGGCCGCCCGAGGTGTTGAACGCCTCGTATTCGGTGCCGTCGAGCGCGAATTCCTCCAGCTCTTCGAGCGCCGGGACTTCGCCGCGCCGGCCGTCGCGGATCGATTCGCAGGGATTGCAGTATTCGTTGATCAGCCCGTCGGTCGACCAGGTGAGATTGTATTTCAGCGCGTTGGTCGGAAACTCCGGCAGCGCGCCGACGCGCATCTGCACCTCGCGCAGGCTGTCGAACTTCTTGGCGAGGTCGGCGGCGACGACGGAGATGAAGCCGGGGGCGAGGCCGCATTGCGGAATGAAGGCGGTGTCGGCGCCTTTCGCCAGGCGCTTGATGGTGCGGGTCGACTCGACGTCCTCGGTCAGGTCGAGATAGTGCGCGCCGGCCGTCTTGGCGGCCTCGGCGACGATGGCGGTCAGATGATAGGGCGTGGCCGAGAGCACCACGTCATGGCCCTTGACCTCCCGCGCGAAGGACGCGGCGTCGGCGATCTCGACGACGCGGGTCGTCACGTTCGTCTTGGGCATGCGCGCCAGCGAGGCGGCGTCGCGGTCGGCGACCGTCACGCGATAATCGCCCGTTTCGGACAGCAGCGCGGCGATCGCGATTCCGATCTTGCCGCCACCGACCAGCATGACGTTTTTCATACGCACCTCCAAAGCCGTCATCGCCCGCGCATGCGGGCGATCCAATTGGCAGCAAAAATGGATCGCCCGGACGAGCCGGGCGATGACGAAGTGTGAAGGATGAGAACGACGTTTCGCAGACGGCAATGCGCCGAGGCTTGCATTTCCTTCCGGCGAATCGCAGGGTTCTCCGGCAATTCGCCGGATTTCACCCATGCGCGATTCCGACGCCAGGCTCGTCGCTTTGCTGCGCGCCAATGCGCGCGAGCCGACCGCCTCGCTGGCGCGCAAGCTGGGGCTGGCGCGCTCCACCGTGCAGGAGCGCATCGCGCGGCTGGAGCGCGAGGGCACCATCAAGGGCTATACCGTGCGCCTCTCCGACGCGGCGGACGCGGCCAAGCTGCGCGCCGTGGTGATGATCGCGAGCGATCCCAAGCGCGCCGACCGGGTGGCGGCGGAGCTGAAGAAGATGCCGGAGGTCCGCTCGCTGGCGGCGGTGGCGGGCAGCTTCGATTTGATCGCGATCGCCGAGACCGAGACGCCGGCGCGGATCGACGCCCTGCTCGACCGCATCGGCCGCACCGCCGGCGTGGCGCGCACCGTGTCGTCGATCGTGCTGAGCGAGAAGTTCAGCCGGTGACGACCCACTCCTTGAGGGAGGGTAACTCTACTGCTGGCCCGGCGCCGGTTGTTCCAGCACCAGGAGCTTGATGTCGGCCTTCGGCGCGAAATCCGTCAGCGTCGATTCGAACCGGGTCGCGCCGGTCTTGACGAGGCTGCCGGACCAGCACAGCGACAGGATGTTCGAGGGCTTCAGCTTGTCGAGCGTCAGGTGGAAGCGGCCGATCGGCCCCTTCCAATTGTTGGCGGTCTTGATGACGAATTGCGTCGTATACTGGTTGAACATGCCGTCATTGCCGCCCGCCTTCTTCAGCGCGGCGAAGCCGGCGGCGATCGCCGCCCGCGTGCCGGTGTCGATGCAGTAGTCCTTCGTGTAGCCGGCGTACTCGTCCTTGTCGCTCAGCGCATTGGTGGTGAAGAAGGTCTGGCCGGTCACCGGCTGGTAGGTGTGGTCGACCGCGACCGTGCCGTGGGCCGGGAAATGCATCTTCCACCAATATTTCGTCGTCGTCGTCCATTTGGCGTGGGTGTAGGTGTCGTCGCCCTCGAGCAGGCCCTGTTTGATCAGGCTGGCGCGCGCGGCCTTGGACAGCTTCTGCAGCTTGTCGTAGCCGCCGCCGATCACGATATCGAGCGGCGCGCCGGCGGCCAGTACCTGGGCCGTCACGTCCCGCCCGTTCTGGATGGCGCGCACCTCCGCCGTCGCGTTCACCGGCTTGCCGTCGACCAGAAGCTTGAAGCCGACGAAATTCGGCGTCGTGTCGAGCGTGGTGCCGATGGGGGATTCCGAATATTCGTAATTGTCGATGTCGGGCAGCGGGAAGGCGACGATGGTGTCGATGTCCTGGGCGCCGTCATTGGCGAAGACGTAGTGCACTTTCACCGCCTGGGGACTGAGGAACAGATCCTCGCTCGCCATGCGGATGTCGGCGCTTTTGGTCAGCACGATGCCGCCGGCGCCGAGCATCGCCGAACTGTCGTCGGCCAGCGCGGCGGGAGCGAGAGCGAGCGAAGCCAAAGCGGCGCATGTGCCGATCCTACGCATCATCGGAATTTCCCCCCTCGAAGATCGATTCGACGCCAGTGTCCTTAACCTGAAATTCGCGGCACTCAGTGTCATCCGCCGCGAATGCGGCGGACCCAGTTGAAATCCGCACCACCGCGGCAGATTTCACCTGGGTGGCCCGCATTCGCGGGCCATGACACCCAATTTATTTTGAATTCAGCAAACTTCTGGTTCGGGACATTAGCACGGGCCAGGACCGTCGGCGCAACGTCCGATTCACGCGGAGCCGCGGAGATTTGTTCTCCGCGTCTCCGCGTGACCCATCAAAACTCAAGAATATTTGCGCGGGCTCCACCACGGGTAATAGGACGGCATGTCCTTGGAGACGATGTCGGGGAATTTCGCCGGGCGCTTCTCCAGGAAGGCGACCACGCCTTCCTTCACGTCGCCCGAGGCGCCGCGCGAGTAGATGCCGCGGCTGTCGACCTTATGCGCCTCCATCGGGTGATCCATGCCGAGCCCGCGCCACATCATCTGGCGGATCAGCGCGACGGAGACCGGCGCGGTGTTGTCGGCGATCTCGCGCGCGATGGCCCTGGCGCGGGGCAGGAGCTGGTCCGGCGGCACGACCTCGCTGACGAGCCCGCCCTTCAGCGCCTCGGCCGCGTCGAACACCTTGCCGGAGAAGCACCAGGCGAGCGCCTGGGCGATGCCGACGATGCGCGGCAGGAAGAAGCTCGACGCCGCTTCCGGCACGATGCCGCGGCGGGAGAACACGAAGCCGAAGCGCGCGGTCTCGGATGCGATGCGGATGTCCATCGGAAGCAGCATGGTGACGCCGATGCCGACGGCCGGGCCGTTCACCGCCGCGATGACGGGCTTGAGGCTTTCGAAGATCTCCAGCGTCACGCGGCCGCCGCCGTCGCGCACCCGCTCGTCGGACCAGTTGAAGTCTTTGGCGTCGGGCGCGCCGGCGTTACGCTCCGGCCGGTCGGCGCGCTTGGTGGCGTCGAAGGTGGCCGCTCCGGCCGAAAGATCGGCGCCGGCGCAGAAAGCGCGGCCGGCGCCGGTGACGATGATGCAGCGGACCTCGTCGTCCGCATTGGCGGCGCGGAATGCGTCGATCAGCTCGTTCATCATCGTGGCGGTGAAGGCGTTGAGCTTCTCCGGCCGGTTGAGCGTGATGGTGAGGATGTTCTCGGAAATGTCGGTGAGGATTTCCTTGTAGGCCATGGCGCGTTCCTTTTGCTTCTGGCGCGAGCATAGCCGACGCGGCGGTTGCCGCATGGGCAAGATTGTGCTACATATGTGCTACATTGGAGAGCAAGGATGCGGAAGGTCAATCTCAGGGAGGCGAACCAGCGTTTCTCGCAGCTCGTGCGCGAGGTGCAGGAGACCGGCGAGCCCGTCTCGGTCTACCGGCATGGCGAACTGGCCGTCGAGATCCATCCCGCCGAGAAGAAGAGCGCCGTGCGCGTGCTTACGCCCGAACAGGAGGCCGCGCTGAAGGAGATGTTCGAGATCGCAAAGCGTGCGCGTCCGTCGAAGGGCCGTAAGCTTACACGCGACGAGATGCATGAGCGCTAGGCGCTTTTCGCTCGACTCCAATTTGCTGGTCTACTTTCATGATCCGCGCGATCCGCGGAAACAGGCCGTTGCGCAACGGATCGTGGTTGACGCCGCTTCGCGCGACTGCATGCTTGGCCTGCAAGCGATGGGCGAGTTTTTCACGGCGGCGACGCGCAAGAAGATATTGATGCACGCGGACGCCGGTCGCGCGGCGCTGACCTATCTTTCGACATTCGCGACGTTCGCCGCGACGGAAGACGCCCACCGCATCGCCGCCCGCGAAGCGATGGCGGGCCGCTTTTCCTATTGGGACGCGGTTCTGCTCGCCTCCGCCGCCGAAGCGGGATGCGCCACGCTTCTCAGCGAAGACATGAAGGACGGCGCCAAGCTCGGCGCCATCACCGTGCGCCATCCGTTCGGGCCGGCCGGCCTGAGCGCGGCGGCCACCGCCGCGCTCGCGCCGTAGCCTATTCCGCCGCGACCTGGTGCGCGTGCACCGGCTTGGCGAGCTGGCCCTTCGAAATGGCGTCGTCGATCGTGGAGATCGCGCGCTTCAGTTCGGTCAGCGAATCCTCGATGTCGACCTTCTGGCGCTCCAGCTTGTGGAGCTGCTCCTCGAACTTCTTGCGCGCGTGCAGCGTCTGCGTCACGCCGCCATCGTGGTGCGTGTCGTAGAGATCGAGGATCTCGCGGATCTCGTTCAGCGAGAAGCCGACGCGCCGTCCCCGAAGGATCAGGATGATGCGCACGCGGTCGCGGCTGCCATAGATCCGGGTCTGGCCGCGCCGCTCCGGCGCGATCAGGCCCTCGTCCTCATAGAAGCGCAGCGTGCGCGCGGTGACGTCGAATTCCTTGGTGAGTTGGCGAATGCTGTAGGTGCGGTTTACGTGGTTCATGGTCTCCCTTTCGGGTCGCTCGGCTTGGCGCCTTGTCGCCCGATCTCCCTGACAATTTCTCAGTTCGCGGATAGTGGAACGGCGCTTACGTCAACGTCAAGCGCTTCGCGAATATTTCATGTGCCGTTTCGGACCGGGATTGCCATTTTATTTCAAAGGCGTACCCGGATTGGGGGTCAGGACGACCTCGCCAGCACCGCGCGCACCCGCTCGGCCAGCTCCGTCTCGTCCAGCGCCGCTTCGAGCTTGCCGATGTCGTCGAGCAGGCGCGGCGCGGCGCCGGCCACGAGCTGGCTGGTGGCCGCGCCTATTGCCGCCCACAAAGGTTCGAGCCGCGCCACCGCGCGCTTACCGTTCGGCGACAGCTCCAGAAGCTGGCGGCGGCCGTCGGCGGGATCGGCCTTGGCGCGCACCAGCCCGGCGGCGACCAATTCGCCGCGCAACTGGCTGACGGCGGCATGGGTGATGCCGAGCAGCGCCGCCAGCTCGCCGACCGTGAGACCCTGCTTCTCGCGCAGCGCGCCGACCACGGCGAACCAGCGCGGCTGGAAGGCGGAATCGTGCTCGCGATAGACCGCCAGCACCTGGCGGTCGAGGCGGTCGGACAGGCGCCGCAGCCGCGTGCCGAACGCGGCGGTACCCTTCTGGCGGACATAGTCGGTCATGGGTAAGGACTTACAGGACGCATGGCGGGCGCGAAAGCCGGCTACGCGCAGATGCCCTTGTCGCGCAGATTGCCGGAAATCTGCGGCAGGCGCTGCGCCGCGAAGCCGCAGAGCGGCGCGCCCAGCGCCCGGGCTTCGTCGGGGCGGTTCTCATAGGCGACGGTCAGCGCGAGGAGGACGGTGACGGTCTTGGCGAAATCCGGATCGAGGCCGGCCACGTCCTTGCTCGCCAGCGCCTGGTGGAACTGCTCTTCGGCGTCGGCGAGATCGTGGTCGTCGCGCAGGAAGGCGTAGCCGCGCAGCAGATGGGCACGCGGGTCGTGCGGATAGCGCGCCAGCAAATCGCGGGCACCGTCGGATGTCACCGTGGCGATTTCCGGGACCTGCTCCTCGGGCATCAGCGTCGAGGGCGCCCCGGCGGCGACCGCCGCGGTCACGGCGCTGTGCGGGATAAGCAGCAGGGCCAGCAGCCCGCCGGCCAGCACCGCGCCGCCGACCGTGGCGGCGGCGCCGCCAAGCTCCGGCCGCTCCGCGCCGCGCGGCCAGGCCATGTGCATCAGCACGCCCATGGCGAGGCCAGCCAATACGCCGCCCAGATGACCTGCGTAATCGACATGCGAATTGGCGGCGAGCGGAATGAGCGCCGGCAGCATCAGCCTGAGCGCCCAAGTCTGCATCTTGCGGCCCTTCGGCCCCGCCTTGGCGCTGGAGCCGCAGAAGAAGGCACCGGCAAGCACGCCCATGATCGCGCCGGAGGCGCCGACCGCCGGAAGGTTCGCCGCGTTGAGCGCGATCGAACACAGCGAGCCACCGATGGCGCCCACGGCATACATCGCGGCGAACCAGCGCGGGCCGATCAGGGGCTCCAGCATGAAACCGATCAGGCCCAGCACGACGCCGTTGGAGAGCAGGTGGCCGAGATTGGCGTGCAGCAGCGGCGCGGTGAGGATGCGCCACCAGCCGCCGTCCAGAACGAGCGCGCGGTCGACCGCGCCGAAGCCGATCAGCGCGCCGACACTGGGCGACATCCCGCGATGCAGGACGGGCGCGGCATGCACCTCCCACATGAAAACCAGGGTGAGCAGAACCAGCAGGCCGATCGTGACCGCGGGAAAGCGGATCGTGGGCGCTTCCACGCGGGGCAGCGTCACGGCGGCCGGCGCCGCGACGACGGGCGCGCGCGCCGGCGCCATCGCTGTCATGCGAGGGATCGCCGTCTGCACCGAACGCTTGCCGAATGTCGCCGCCATCGCGGATTCCTGCCCAGGCGGCGAAGGTTACGGCAGCTTCATTCACGGACCATGAAGGAAGAGGGTGAATGCGCGTAAAGCATGCGGTGGGCAGCAAACCAACTTCTGTCATCCAGGTCGAGCGCAGCGAGAACCGGGACCCATCGAGACGCTGGGCCATGAGTCCCGGCTCAGCGCGATGCTCACGCATCGCTTGGCCGGGATGACAGCCAGCATTTCAATTCCCGCGTTCGACTTACTCCGCCGCGGCGCGGACCGCGTGGTCTTCCTTGTCGAGGTTCTCGGCCGCGAAATTCCAGTCGATCAGCTTCGCCAGCACAGCCTCCAGATATTTCGGCCGCTCGTTCTGATAGTCGAGATAATAGGCGTGTTCCCACACATCCAGCGTCAGGAGGCAGTTGACGTCCTTGGCCATCGGAGAGGCCGCATTGGCGGTCTTCTCGACCGCGAGCTTGCCGCCCTTCGACACCAGCCAGACCCAGCCGGAGCCGAACTGCTCCTTGCCGCCGGTCGCGAGCTTCTCCACCAGCGCGTCGGCCGAGCCGAAATCGCGCTCCACCGCCTGGGCCAGCTTGCCGGTCAGCTTGCCGGGCTTGGGCGACAGCGAACGCCAGTAGAAATCGTGGTTCCACACCTGACCGGCATTGTTGAAGACCTTCTTCTCGTTGGAACCGTCGGCCGCGCCGGCCGTCGCCTGCACGACGCGCTCCAGCGGCAGATCGGCATATTGCGTGCCGGCGACCAGCTTGTTGAGGGTCTCGACATAGGTGTTGTGGTGCTTGTGATAGTGAAACCCGATCGTGCGGGCGGAGATCACGGGTTCGAGCGCGGCTTCGCCCCACGGCAGCGGCGCGAGCGAGAAGGGTCCGGTCATGGCAGGCCTCTTTGATTGACGACAACTCGATTGACGACAGCGGCCGCGCGGATGCGATATCCGCTGCGGCGCCTTGCAAGATAAGACGCGACGGCGCGGTCCGTTCCGTGCCTTACCGAATTCTTCACCAAGCCGCGACAGTCGTGGAAACTTCGTGATGTTCGTGGCCGCGATTGTCACTCGACTTACACGGCCGCGCGATAGAGAACCGGTGCGCCAGCGGGGTGCTTCGTTGGAGGATTGAACATGCCGGCCTATGAAATCTGCTATCTCGAGGAAGACGGTTCGCTCGCCTGTGCCTTCTCGGTCCAGTTCGAGAGCGAGATGCGCGCCAAGATCCTGGCGCATGCGATGAAGCCCGCCCAGTGCCACACGCTGGAAGTCTGGAACGGCAAGGAGCTGGTCTATCGCCGGCCCGAGATCGGGATGGAAGCGCGGCCGCTGGCGGCGCGGCTGCTCGCCGACCGGCAACCGGTCATCGCCTGACGGCGGGCCCCGGCAGCGCGGACCGGTGCCGAGAGAGGTGCCGGCGCGCGCGGCCTATTTCTCGAACAGCCGCGGCAGATCGCGCGCGCCGTGGACGATGCGGGCGACTTCGATGCCGCCAGCGACGATGCGAAACAAGATCAGATAGTTTCCGAGCGCCGCCGAACGCAATCCCGGCGACAGGTCGTCTCGCATGCGATAGATGCGCGGGTTGAGGGCAATTCGGGTGGCCTTTTCCCGAAGTTTCGTCACGAACGCTTCCGCGTTGCGCTCGCTGTCGAGCGCGATATATCCGCCGATCTCGACAAGCTCGAACTCGGCCGCCGGCGCATAGATGACCTTCGTCATTTGCGCTTCTTGGAGCGCGCCACCTCTCGAATGCGCGCGCGCATCTCGGCGTAGACTTTCTCCGCCGGGATCCCCTCGCCGCGATCCAGCGAAGCGATCCCCTCCTGCACCATGCGGCGCAGATCATCGATGTTGTCGACATAGGGATAGTTCGGCGGGAAGGGATGCTTCTTCGGTCCCTTCCACTCGCGCACCGCTTCACGCACGACTTCGCTGGCCGAGGCGTACTGCCCCGAATCCACCGCATAGCGGATGTCGTCGAGCATTTCCTGCGGCAGCGCGATGGAGATTTTCCGGACCTTGGCCATGACACACCCGGTAGGAAGAGTTGCTACTTTATCCTACCGGCGCGCGCCCTTCAATCGCGCGGCACGGGGATGGATTGGCCGTCGGGGCTGAGCGTGTCGTAGCCCGTGATCCGGCCGCCGTCGCGGCGGAAGCGCACCCGGACCTCGGCGGTGCTGGCCATAGCGAAAAGGTCATCCGCGAGCGGGGTCAGCGCCGTCGCCTCGCGGCCCTCGCGCTGGTACATCAGGACGCCGTCGGCGAGCCAGATTTTCCTCGTCCCATATTTGCCCGCATAGGCGGCGAGGACGGCGGGGTCCGGCCGCACCGGATGCAGCGCGGCGTTGGCGGCGACGAGCGCCCAGTCATAGTCCTCGCGGCGCGCGGTGTCGGTCGTCTTGGCGCGCAGAGCCGTCAGCGCCACGATTTCGGCCTGCGCCAGCGCCTGCCCGGGCGCGGCGGCGATGTCCGGCGCCAGGCCGGTGCCCTCCCAATTTCCGTGCATGACGGGATGCTCGGGCCGCCCGATCGAGATGCTCTGCACGAAGAAGGGCGCGACCGGAAATACATGATCGTTGTTCGCGGCGCCCGCCGTGTTCGAGCCCACCAGCGTGCCGAACTTGAAATAGCGGACATGGGCGGTGAATTCCTCCGCCGCCGATCCGGTGCGCCCGCTGATCAGGACGTAGAGCGGAATGCCGGTGAGCCGCGGCCCGTCGAGCTTGTCGATCACCCGCGTCGCATAGTCCTTGCCTTCGAAGGTGTCGTGGAAGTTCATCAGCACGCGGCCGTCGGGCGCCAGGAAATAGCTCGCCAGCGCCTGCACCGCCTCGCCCGCGCCGCCGCCATTGCCCGCGATGTCGAGGATGATGGCGTCGCCGCCATGCAGGAAGCGCGCGACGTCGGCGATCACCTTGCTGGTGGCCTCGCCGCTCCATTCGAAACCGGCGAGCCGGACATAGCGGATATTGCCCGGCAGGATGCGCATCTCCTCATAGCCCTGGTTGTCGCGCGCCGACGCCGCGTCGGACAGCGGATCGCTGTCATTGGCGTCGCGCGGCAACAGCGCGGCCTGGTAGGCGGCCGGGTCGTAGTCGAACCACATGTGCCGGTCCTGCGCGATCGCGACCATGTCGTCGCTCAGGATCTGCGCGAATTGCGCCGGGTTGGCGATGGTGTAGCGGCCGGCGGCCTCGCGCCGGCGCAGCTCGGCGACGATGCCGTCGCGCTTTTCCGGGATCACGTAATGGGCGGACACCAGGCGTGCGACCGCGTCGATCACCGCGTGGTCCTGGGCCGGCGTCAGGGCGGCCGGCGCGGCGGCCCGCGCGCAACCGCAAAACAACAGCGCGGCCCCGACGGCCATCCGTCTGGCGAGATTGGCCATGCGAGTTCCTTCCTTCGATCTTAGACAAGGGCAATTCCGCGCCTCAGGCGTGCGAAATCCACCGTTATGTAAGTGCTTACAGAATTACACACCATTGGGCAAGCGGCGCGAAGCATGGAACTATTGCATCGACGCGATGGTCAGGCCGCGATCAGCTTTTCCCGCGTCGCCCAATCGAGCGTTTTGGCGAGGGCACGCTCCAGACGGTCGAACAGCTCGCCGATCTCGGCCTCGGTGATCACCAGCGGCGGGCAGAGCGCGACACGGTCGCCCAGCAGCGGGCGCACGATCAAGCCCTCGTCCTGCGCGAAGTTGCCGAGCGTCGCGCCGGCCTGTTTCGCCGGTTCGAAATTCCGCTTCGTCGCCTTGTCGGCGACGAGTTCGATGGCGCCGATCAGGCCGACGCCGACCGCCTCGCCGACCAGCGGATGTTCGCCGAGCGCGCGCAGCCGCTTCTGGAACAGCGGCGCCACATGGCGGACATGGCCGACCAGATCGCGGCGCTGATAGATCTCGATGGTCTTGAGTGCCACCGCGGCGGAGACGGGATGGCCGCTGTACGTAAAGCCGTGTCCAAACGTGCCGATCCGGCCCGATTCCTGCTCCACGATTTCCGACAGCTCCGGCGACAACAGCACCGCGCTGATCGGCAGATAGGCGCTCGACAGCGCCTTGGCGATCGACATGCTCTCCGGCTCGAAGCCGTAGGTCGCCGAGCCAAACCAGTTGCCGGTGCGGCCGAAGCCGGTGATGACCTCGTCGGCGATCAGCGGGATGCCGTGCTTCTCCAGCACGCGCACCACCTGGTCGAAATAGCCCTCCGGCGGCACGATCACGCCGCCCGCGCCCATCACCGGCTCGGCGATCATCGCGGCGATGGTGTCGGCGCCTTCTTTCTCGATCAGCGCATCCAGGTTCGCGCCCATGCGGGCGGAGAACTGCATCTCCGTCTCGCCCGGCTCGGCAGCGCGGTAATAGTGTGGGCATTCGGCGAAGCGCGCGAAGTCGAACGGCAGGTCGAAGCTGCGGTGATTGTTGGCGAGGCCGGTGAGCGAGGCGCTCGCCAGCGTCACGCCGTGATAGGCCTTGGTGCGGGAAAGAATTTTCTTCTTCTTCGTCTCGCCGCGCGCGTTCGCGGCATACCAGTAGAGCTTGACCTGGGTGTCGTTGGCCTCGGACCCCGAATTGGCGAAGAACACCTTGCCGACCGGAAACGGCGCGACCTCCTTCAGCTTCTCGGCCAGCGCGATCGCCGGCTCGTGGCTCTTGCCGCCGAACAGATGGCCGAAGGACAGCTTCTTCATCTGCTCCGCCGCGGTCTCGGCCAACTCGTTGTCGCCCCAGCCGAGCGCGGTGCACCACAGCCCCGCCATCGCCTCGATATAGTCCTTGCCGCTCTCGTCATAGACGCGCACGCCTTGGCCGCGCTCGATGATCATCGGACCGGTCTCGCGGAATTTCACGAGATTGGTGTAGGGGTGCAGGACGCTCTCGACGTCGCGCATCTGGGCATTGGAAAGGGGCATGGCGGACTCCGGACGAAGACGGGCGTCTTCTATACCAGAGGCGGCCCGCTCAAGCCGCGAAGAAACCGCGCAGCAGCTTTTCCGCCCGCTCGGGCTCGTCGCGATAGACGCCGTGGCCGGCATTCTCGAAGAGCTCGAGCCGCCGCACGCCCACCGGCAGCGCGTCGAAGATCTCGCGCGCGCAACTCACCGGCGTGATCGGATCGTAGCCGCCGGCCAGCACCAGCGCGGGGCAGGTCACCTTCGCGAGACCGGGACGCATATCCATCGTCAGCATCTCGCCCAGCGAGAAATAGCGCGTCACCTGCGGCTTCATGATGGCGCGGCGGCGCGCCGCCGCCTGGTCGGCGGCCGGCGTGTTCGGCGGATTGTAGAGCGGCATGCACACCCGTATGTAGTCGGCGAAGGCCGCGTCGTCGGGCTTCAGCCAGAACGCCTCGGCGATCCGGCGCGCCTCCTTGCCGCCGCGCGATTCCAGGATGGCGAAGGTCTCGTCCAGATGGATGCGCGCCGCGGTCGAGGAGAACACCACCTTGGACGCATGCCCGGGATGGCGGATCGCATAGGCGATGGCCACCATGCCGCCGAAGGACTGGCCGAACACCAAGGGCTTCTCGATGCCGAGGACGTCGCACAGCCCTTTCACGTCGTCGCCCCATTGGGCGAGGTTCCAGGTCGCGGGTTCGCCGCCCGAGCGTCCGTTGCCGCGATGGTCGATATAGATCACCTGATGCGTGTCGGCGAAGCGGTCGAAATAGGGCCGCATGGTCGAATGATCGAAGCCCGGCCCGCCATGCATCACGATCAGCGACGGCTTCTCCGCCATCCGCTCGCTCTCGGGCGAAAGCTTGGCGCCGACCGTGTCGAAGAAGAGGCGTGCGCCGTTGACGGTGACGAACATGGAGGCTCCGTTTCGATGGGGCGCCACCCTAGCGCCTTTCCGCCGCGAAATCCGGCCGCCACCGTCGTCTTCCACGCGCTTCCCCCGTGATCGCGCCAGTTCGCGGCGGTCGTCCGGCAGCGGCAAAGCGCGATGCGGCCGGACGCCGGCGCCGGCGAGATCTGTCCAGTTCACTTGACATATCGGTCCGCGATATGTCATGTTTCCTTGTCTTTTCGACAAGGACACTTGATATGCGATATTCCTGGAAGGGCTATTGGGGCGCTGCGTCGGCGGCGATCGGCATCCTCCTGCTTGGCCTGTTCGTCATCGCGCATGCCATGCCGCCCGGCGTGTCGTGGTCGAAGGCCGCCGCCTTCGCGATCCTGACCATGGGCTGCGCCTCGCTGGGGTTCGTCGCCTACCGCTACGCGGACGAGGTGATGCTTCAGACCCACAAGACCGCGTGGTTCTGGGGGAGCCTGGGCGCCGTGGTCGCGATGGTTCCGGCCATGATCGTCCTGAGTTGGCACCTGGTGCCCTTCCCGTTACTGCCGGCGCGCCTGGATCATCCGCAAATCTATTTTGTCCTGGGCATGGAATGCCTACTCGTGGCCCAGCTCATGGGATTTCTGGCGGTGGGCGCCTATCGGCGTTGGCTGGGATGAAGAACCGCCTTCGCGTCCTGCGCGCCGAAAAGGGCTGGAGCCAGGCCGAGCTCGCCGAGCGCCTCGGCGTCGCCCGCCAGAGCGTCAACGCCGTCGAAACGGGCAAGTTCGATCCGTCGCTGCCGCTCGCCTTCCGCATCGCCCGGCTGTTCGGCCAGCCGGTGGAGGCGATCTTCGAGGACGGGATCGATCCCGATCGCACCTGACGGCGGTTTCGGCCTCGCGCGCCGCCGCGTTGCCCGTCCCACTCGCGGTTCCTAAGATGCCCACCAGAGATATAGGAGGAACGCCCCATGCTCGGGCAGATGCAGGACTGGCCTTTGCTGGTCCACAAGATCATCGACCATGCCGCGATCTGGCATGGCGACCGCGAGATCGTCAGCCGCTCGGTCGAAGGGCCGATCCACCGCACCACCTATGGCGAGATCGCCACGCGGTCGCGCAAGGTGGCCGAGGTGCTCGACCGGCTCGGCATCCGGCCCGGCGACCGGGTCGCGACGCTGGCCTGGAACACCTGGCGGCATCTGGAGACCTGGTACGGCATCACCGGCGTCGGCGCGGTCTATCACACGCTGAACCCGCGCCTGTTCCCCGACCAGCTCGTCTACATCGCCAACCACGCCGAGGACAAAGTCCTGTTCTTCGACATCACCTTCGCCGATCTGGTGGCGCAGCTCGCGCCCAGACTGCCCAAGGTCGAGCTCTATGTCGCGCTGACCGACGCGGCGCACCTGCCGAAAGCCGCGATCCCCAACCTCGTGGCCTATGAGGAGTTCATCGCCGGCGCCAGCGGCACCTACAAATGGAAGGAGGTCGACGAGAAGGATGCCTGCGGCCTCTGCTACACTTCCGGCACGACGGGCAATCCCAAGGGCGTGCTCTATTCCCACCGCTCCAACGTGCTGCACACGCTGATGGTGGCGCAGACCGACGCGCAGGGCCTCTCGGGCCGCGACGCCATCCTGCCCGTGGTGCCGATGTTCCATGCCAATGCCTGGGGCATCGCCTTCGTCGCGCCGATGGTCGGCGCCAAGCTGGTCATGCCGGGGCCGAAGATGGACGGCAATTCGATCTGCGAGCTTTTGACCGACGAAGTGGTGACGATGACCGCGGCGGTGCCGACCGTGTGGCTGGCGCTGCTGCAATATCTCGAACAGACCGGCAAGACGCTGCCGCACATGAAGCGCGTGCTGATCGGCGGCGCGGCCTGCCCGCGCTCGATGATCGAGACCTTCGAGACCAAATACGGCGTGCAGGTGATCCATGCCTGGGGCATGACCGAGATGAGCCCGTGCGGCACGCTCGGCACCCTCAAGCCGCACATCGCGGAGCTGCCCTACGACAAGCAGCTCGACTACAAAGCCAAGCAGGGCCATCCGGTGTTCGGCGTCGAGATGAAGATCACCGACGACGCCGGCAACACCCTGCCGCATGACGGCAAGGCGTTCGGGCGCCTGAAGGTGCGCGGGCCGGCGGTCGCGTCCGGCTATTTCCGCGGCGAAGGCGCCGAGGCGTTCGACGCCGAGGGCTGGTTCGACACCGGCGATGTCGCCACCATCGATCCGGAAGGCTATATGACCATCACCGACCGCTCCAAGGACGTGATCAAGTCGGGCGGCGAATGGATCTCCTCCATCGAGATCGAGAACATCGCGGTCGGCCATCCGAGCGTGGCCGAGGCCGCGGTGATCGGCGTGCGCCATCCCAAATGGGACGAAAGGCCGCTGCTGATCGTGGTGCTCAAGCCCGGCAAGACCGCGACGGGGGAGGAGATTCTGGATTATCTGAAGGGCAGGATCGCTAAGTGGTGGATGCCGGACGACGTGCAGTTCGTGGCCGACATCCCGCACACCGCCACCGGCAAGATCCAGAAGACGGCGCTGCGCGAACAGTTCACCGCCTATCGCCTGCCCACCGCCGCGGAGTAGCCTGACGCCCCATGCGATCCCAACGTGCCGCGGCCCTCGTCTCGCTTGTGTGTTTCGTGCCGGGCGCGGTCGTCGCGCTCGGCGCGTCCTACGGCACGCGGCTGGGCTGGTGGGACTATGCGACGGGGCTGAAGATTCTGGCGCCGGGGTTCCTGCTGGCCCTCGCCGGCGCCGTGATCGGCGGGCTGTGGCTGGCGCGCGCGCTCGGCGGCAACAACAGCGCCGGATGGAAATTCGGCGTGCTGGGGCTGGCGGGCTCGCTCCTGGTGGTGTTCGTGCCGCTCAACCAGCTTCGGCTGACGCTGTTCTCGCCGCCGATCCACGATGTTTCGACCAATCCGGAATTTCCGCCGCTGTTCGTGGCGCTGCTGCCGCTGCGGGCCGGCGCCGAAAACGGCCCGGACTATGACGGCGCCAACATCATCACGGTCGGCGGCAAGCGCACCACCGTGGCGGCGGCGCAGAAGAAGGCCTATCCCGACATCAAGCCCTATTGCGTGCTGCTGGGCGCGGTGAACCAGCACAAGCAGGCGACGCTGTTCTGGCGCGCCTTCCAGCGCGCCAAGGATTTGGGCTTCGCCATCGTCGCCTTCGACGAGAAGGACGGCACGATCGAGGCGGTGCATACCAGCTTCTGGTTCGGCCTCAAGCAGGACGTCGCGATCCGCGTGCGGGAAGCCGGCAAGTACGGCGCCTGCCTCGACATCCGCGTCAAGAGCCGCACCGGCGTGAACGACGCCGGCGCCGCGGCGGCGCTGGTGCGCGGCTATCTGCAGGCGGTGCGGTAGGCTAGGCCGCGAACGTTCTTTCGAACGCCCGAAGTCCCGGCGGCGTGAACGTCACGGCGCGGCTGGTCCGCTCGCGCTTCGCCCAGCCCAGATCGTAGAGGCGGTCCAGCAGCGCGGCGCCGAGCGCCCCAGCGAGGTGGCTGCGGCGCGCGCTCCAATCCAAGCAATCCTTGCACAGCGCCCGGCGCGCCAGCCGCGCGGCGTCGAGATCGATGCCGAAGTCGCGGACGAAGGCTTCGCCCTTGCGCGACAACGCCAGTTCTTCACCGCGCCGCACCAGCAGGTCCCGCGCCAGCAATCCGTCGAACAGCGCCACGCCGAGATCGCCGGCCAGATGGTCGTAGCAGACCCGTGCCCGGCGCAGCGCCGGCTCGGCCGGGCCGGTGCGCGTGCGGCGGTGGCCGGTGCGATCGGCGAAGCGCAGCAGCGTCTCGAGCAGCGCCGCCGCCTCGGCGCCGGCGAGTGCGTAATAGGCATGGCGCCCCTGGCGGCGCGGCACGACCAGCCCGCCTTGCGTCAGCTTGGCAAGATGCGAGCTCGCGGTCTGCGCCGTGACACCGGCCTCGCGCGCCAATTCGCCGGCGGTCAGCGCCCGGCCGGCGAGCAGCGCGGTCAGCATATTGGCGCGGGCCGGATCGCCCAGCAGGGCGGCGACGGGCGCGATGTCGGGGCCGGATTTCATGGTTCGATCCTAGTCGAAGCATGGCGGCGCGTCCATGGCGTAGCCTTCGTCCATTCGAGGAGACCGCCATGACCGTGACCTGCTGCATCCGATACGTGCTCGATCCCTACAAGCGCGATGCGTTCGAGGCTTATGCCAAAAAATGGCTGACGATCATCCCGGCCTGCGGCGGCGATCTCGTGGGCTATTGGATGCCGCATGAGGGGACAGACAACATCGCGCTGGCGCTGATCTCGTTCGATAGCCTGGCGGCCTATGAGCAGTATCGCGCCCGGCTGAAGGCCGACGAAAACGCACTGGCGAATTTCCGCTTCGCGCAAGACGAATGCTTCATCCTGAGCGAGGAACGCAGCTTTCTGCGCAAGGTGGAATAACCTCTCCCGCTTGCGCGAGAGGTTACCGCCACATGCCATCCGTCATCACAAAGGCCGGCTTGGCCAGCGCCGCGAGATCGGCCGTGGGATCTCCGTTCACGGCGATGAGATCGGCGAGGAAGCCCTCCGCGACGCGGCCAAGATCGTTTTCGCGGCGCAGGATGCGCGCGTTCACCGCCGTCGCCGCCGTCAGCGCCTCGTCGGCGCTCATGCCGAGCCCGGCCATCGCGATCAGTTCGTCGAGATTGGTGCCATGCGCGAAGACGCCGACATCGCTGCCGCAGCCGATGACGACGCCGGCCTCGCGCGCCAGGCGGAACGCATTCGCCGCCTGCGCCATGCGCGGACTGGCGGGCCCGCCCGGCACATGATCGCCGCGATAGAGGCTGATCGATGTCGCCGCCATCAGCGTCGGCAACAGGGCGATGCCCTTCAGCCGCATCAGATCGAAAGTCGCCCGCGTGCCGCCATAGCCATGCTCGATCGTATCGACGCCGGCGATCGCCGAACGACGCATGCCTTCGTCGCTGGTCGCATGGCTCGCCACCGGCCGGCCGAGCGAATGAGCCGCGTCGCAGGCGGCGCGCATCTCGTCGATGGAGAAGGTCGGCACCGTCTCGCCGTCCGGCCCGGCGCGGTAATCGGCATAGAGCTTGATCCAGTCCGCGCCATGCGCCGCCTGGTGGCGCACCGCGCGCACGACCGCGTCGATGCCGCTCGCTTCCTCGGCGCCTTGTGGAAAGCAGCAATCGGGACGGAAATTGCGCCGCGCCGGGCCGTAGGAGCCGGTGGCGACGATGGCCGGCCCGGCCACGAGCAGGCGCGGGCCGGGCGTCAGCCCTTCCGCGATGGCGCGCTTCAGGGCGACATCGGCATAGCCGGCGCCCTCGGTGCCGAGATCGCGCAGCGTCGTGAAGCCCGCCGCCAGCGTCGCCCGCGCATGGTTCACCGCGCGCACGGTGCGATAGGCCTCGGCCTCCTTCAGCACCTGATCGTCCCATGGCGTCTCGTTGTAGGGATGCAGGAAGAGATGCGAATGCAGATCCATCAGCCCGGGCAGCAGCGTGCAGCCGGGAAGTTCGACGACCTGATCCGCCACCCCGATCTCGCCGCGCGGCGCGATGCGGGCGATGCGGTTGCCCTCGACCAGAACGGACAGCCCCTCGCGCACGCCGTCGCCGGCGCTCCACAGGCGGGCGGAATGCAGCGCGATGCTCACGCGGCGAGGCGCCAAATGCCGCCGGTGTTCACGACCCGGCCCTCATGCTCCAGCTTGATCAGGTGCGCCAGCACCGAGCGCGACGCGGCGGGGTGCAGGCGCTTGTCGACATCGGCATACATGTGCTCGACCATGGCCGGGATCGTGTCGCGTCCGGCCGCGATGCTCGCCAGCACCTGGGCTTCGCGGTCCAGGCGATGCTCGCGATAGGCGGCGAGGAAGGGTCCCGGATCGCTCACCGGCGCGCCATGGGTCGGATAGAGGATGGCGTCGTCGCGGGCCTGGAGCTTTTCCACGCTCGCGATGTACTGCGCCATGTCGCCGTCGGGCGGCGTCACCACTGTGGTCGACCAGCCCATGATGTGATCGCCGGTGAAGAGGGCTTTCTCCTCGGCCAGCGCGTAGCACATATGGTTCGAGGTGTGGCCCGGCGTGTAGACGCATTCGAGGGTGAAGCCGTCGCCGCGCAGGATCTCGCCGTCGGTCACGCGGATGTCGGGCACGAAATCCATGTCGCCGCCGGCCTCGACTTTCGGTCCGTCGTCGCGGCCCGAGCCGTGCGGCCCGAAAGCATAGGTCGGCGCCCCCGACCATTGCTTGAGCGGCCCGGCCGCCGGCGAGTGATCGGTATGGGTGTGGGTGAGCAGGATGTGGCTGACGCGCCGGCCATCGAGGGCGCGCTTCAGCGCCTCGATGTGCTCGGGCAGGTCGGGGCCGGGATCGATCACCGCGACCTCCTTTCCGCCCACGATGTAGACGCCGGTGCCCATGAAGGTGAACGGCCCGGGATTGTTCGCGACGAGGCGGCTGATCCGCGGCGTCACCCGCACCTCCTCGCCATAACGTGGATCGAATTGCCGGACGAAGGGAATGGCCATCAGTCCTTGTTCTCCGTTTGCCCGCGCGCATCGAAGCGTTCCTTGCGCGCGATCGGCGCCGGGTGCGAGCGGTGCAGGATGCGCCCGAGCGTCTTGGGCCCGCGATGGGTGAAATGCTCCAGCATGTGGGAGAACCAGCGCACGCGATGGCGCATGCGCTGGATGGCGCGGCGCATGGTACGCGAATTCTCGATCAGGAACGCCAGGCCGGCGCCGAGCGGCAAAAGGCCGATCAGCGGCACCGGCACCGGCGTGACGCACAAGACGGCGCCGAAGATCGTCAGCACCCAACCCAGCGTCAATAGAAGCACCTTGCGCAAGCCGTTCCCGTCTGTCCCAGAGGCGCGCCATAGATGGGGGAGACCGGCCCTGGCCGCAACAGGCGGGGCGGGAAATATTATTTCAGCAGGGCCGCGAGCGGCGCGAAATCGCTGGTGCCGCGCGCCAGCGCGACGATGGGAACCTTCGGCGCGAAGCGCGCCAGCGTGGCCGCGGTCTCGCCCAGCGGCACGGCCGATCCGATGCTCTCGTTGAGGACCAGCGCCGCCACGTCGAGCTTCGCGGCGGCGATGACGCGGAGCGCCGTCAGCGTATGGCTGAGCGTGCCCAGATAGGAACCGGCGACCAGGATCAGCGGCAGGCCGAGCGCGCCCGCCCAGTCGAGCACGGTGTGCGTGCCGTCGAGCGGCACCATGATCCCGCCGACGCCCTCGATGAACAGCGTGCCAGTGTTCGCCGCCATGCCCGCGCGGCAGAATTGGACCAGCGCGGCGAAGTCGATGGCGCGGCCCTCGCGCGCCGCCGCCATGTCCGGCGAGAGCGGGGCGGCGAACCGCCAGGGCGCCAGCCGCGCCACGGCATCGGGCGTCGCCACCTCGCCCAGCGCGTCAAGCAGCGCACCGGGATCGCTCGCGACGGCCGATGCGTCGTCATAGCCGCTGACCAGTGGCTTGAGCGCGGCGACGGGTTTTCCCAGCCTGCGCAGATGGCGGATCAGGCCGGCGGTGACGAAGGTCTTGCCGATATCGGTGCCGGTGGCGGTCACGAAGTACGCGCTCATGCCAGAACCCGCTCGCGCAGCACGCGGGCGAGCCGGGCGATCTCGTCTCGCGGATGGCCGGCGGTGAACGCCAGGCGCAGCCGCGCCGTCCCGGCCGGCACCGTCGGCGGGCGGATCGCGGTGACCAGGAAGCCCTCTTCTTCCAGCAATGCGGAGGCGTCCAGCGCGGCGCGCTCGGCGCCCAGCACGATCGGCACGATAGGGCTTTGCGCCGGCGCAAGATCGAGCAGGCGCGTGAACTCTCTCGCATTTTGCAATGGCCGCGTGGCAAGCGCGGGGTCGGCGGCGATCACCTCCAGCGCGGCGATGGCGGCGGCGACGCTGGCCGGCGGCAAGGCGGTCGAATAGATCAGCGTGCGGGCGCGGGTCTTCACCAGGTCGATCACCGGGCGCGAGGCGCACAGATAGCCGCCATAGGATCCCAGCGCCTTGGACAGCGTGCCCATCTGAAGCTCGGCGCGCGCGTCAGGCTCGACCACGGCGAGGCCATGCGCGTCATCCGTCATCAGCCAGGCATCGTGGCTGCGCGCCAGCGCCGACAAGCCGGCGACGGGCGCCAGATCGCCGTCCATCGAGAACACCGTGTCGGTCACGATCATCGCGTGGGCGTGCGCCGCGCGATGAGCATGCAGCAAGTCCTCGGCGTGACCGGCGTCGTTGTGGCGGAAGGTCAGGACCTTCGCGTGCGACAGGCGTGCCCCGGCCCACAGGCAGGAATGCGCCAGCTCGTCGACCAGCAGCAGGTCGCCCTTGCCGACCAGCGCCGGCACGATCCCGGCATTGGCGAGATAGCCGGAGCCGAACACGCAGGCGGCCTTGGTTCCCTTCAGCCGCGCCAGCCGCGTCTCCAGCTCGGCATGCAGCGGGTGGTTGCCGGTGACGAGGCGCGAGGCGCCCGCGCCGGCGCCGTGGCGCTCGACCGCCGCGATGGCGGCGGTCTTCACCGCCGGATGCCGCGCCAGGTTGAGATAGTCGTTGCACGAGAAGGACAGCAGCAGCAGCCCGCCGCGCGTCACCCACACCCCGTCTTCCCGCGCGGTTTCGGCGAGCGTGCGCCGCCGCTGCGCCGCTTCGAGTTGCGCGAGTTTTTCGAGGGCGAAGGCGTCGAGGGTGGACATAAGAACTCCCCCTCTCCCCCTTTTGGGGAGAGGGTCGGGGTGAGGGGGTGGCGATGTCGATAACGGATGACGCCGCTTTGCGGTAGTGCTTATACAGACGCGATGACCGATCCCTCCTGGTACACCGCCGGCCTGCCGCATATCTGGCTGCCCTATACGCAGATGAAAACCGCGCGGCCGCCGCTGGCGGCGGACCGCACCCACGGCACGCGCATCGTGCTCGCCGACGGGCGCGAGCTGGTCGACGGTATCGCGAGCTGGTGGACCGCCGTGCACGGCTACAACCATCCGCACATCGCCGGCGCCATCGCCGCCCAGGCGGCGAAGATGCCCCATGTCATGCTGGGCGGGCTGGTGCACGAGCAGGCCCTGACGCTGGCGACGCGGCTCTGCGCCGTGGCGCCCGGCGGCATGGCGCGAGCGTTCTTCTCCGATTCCGGCTCGGTCGCGGTCGAGGTCGCGATGAAGATGGCGGTGCAGTACTGGCTGAACCGGAACATCCGTGGACGGACGAAGTTCCTCGCCTTCCGCGGCGGCTATCACGGCGACACCATCGGCACGATGGCGGTGTGCGATCCCGACGAGGGCATGCACAGCCATTTCGCCGGCCTCCTGCCGCAGCACCATGTGATCGGCTTGCCGCGCGACGAGGAGTCAACCGCCGCCTTCGATACTTTCCTCGAACGCCACGCCCACGAGTTGGCCGCCATCCTGGTCGAGCCGCTGGTCCAAGGCGCCGGCGGCATGCTGTTCCACGACGAGCATGTGCTGCGCCGCCTGCGCGCGGCGGCCGACAAATACGAATTGCTGCTGATCTTCGACGAGATCTTCACCGGCTTCGGCCGTACCGGCGCGATGTTCGCCTGCGAAGCCGCGCAGGTGGCGCCCGACATCATGACGGTCGGCAAGGCGCTCACCGGCGGCGCGCTGCCGCTTGCCGCGACGCTTGCCACCGCCAAGGTGTTCGACGCCTTCTGGTCCGACGATCCGGCGCACGCGCTGATGCACGGGCCGACCTATATGGGCAATGCGCTCGCCTGCGCCGCGGCCAACGCCTCGCTCGATCTGTTCGAGGCGGAGAACCGCCTGATGCAGGCCGTCGATATCGGCGCTGGCCTGACCAAGGGGCTCGGGCCGTGCCTTAGCATGAAGCGCGTCAGGGACGTGCGGGTGCGCGGCGCCATCGGCGTCGTCGAGCTCGATGCCATCGACGATCTCAACGGATTGAAGGCGCGGCTGGTCGAGCAGGGCGTCTGGGTGCGGCCCTTCCGCAACATCGTCTACCTGACCCCGGCGCTGACCATCGGCGAGGACGATTTGGCGACGTTGACGCGCGCCATCGTGCGCGTCCTCGGCGATTGACTCACGCGGAGCCGCGGAGGACGCGGCGCTCCGCGTTCTCCGCGGCTCCGCGCGAATCCTTTCGCGGCGCTGCGCGCAATCGGACGGTATTTGCTTCCCTAACGGTCTGTTTGACCGAAATCGCGCTCCCACTTAACGTCCGGCGAAATTTCGGGGAGGCCCTCATGAAGCTCTACAATTCCATCGGACCCAATCCGCATGTCGTGCGCATGTTCCTGGCGGAGAAGGGAATCACACTTCCCATCCAGCAGCTCGATCTGATGAAGGGCGAGAACCGCCAGGAGGAGCACCTCAAGCGCAACCCGCACGGCCAGATGCCGACGCTCGAACTCGACAACGGCGGCTACATCTCCGAGATCACCGCGATCTGCGAATATATCGAGGACAAGAATCCGACGCCGGCGCTGATCGGCGCCACGCCGGAGGAGAAGGCCGAGACCCGCATGTGGACGCGCCGCGTCGATCTCAACATCTGCGAGCCGCTGGCCAACGGCTTCCGCTTCGGCGAAGGCCACGCCTTCTTCAAGGACCGTATCCCCACCGCGCCGGAGGCCTCCGCCGGCCTCAAGAAGATCGCCCAGGACCGCCTCAAATGGCTCGACGGCCAGCTCGCGGGGAAAAAGTTCCTGTGCGGGGACCGCTTCACCCTCGCCGATATCCTGCTGTTCGGTTTCCTCGGCTTCGGCGCCGCGGTCGGCCAGCCGATCAATCCGGACTATAAGAACCTCGTCGCCTGGTTCGAGCGCGTGAAGGCGCGGCCGTCCGCCACGGCCTGATGCCGGAAACCGGAAAGTTCCGGTGTTAAGCATGTGACGAGAATTCCCCTCATTTGAGGGGACGGAGATGCTTAACATGCGGGCATGGGCGAAGACGAAATCGTGCGACGTCATACCGCGCGGAATATCTGGGCGGCGTGCATCGCGGTCCTGATCGGACCGGCGGTGATGGCTTGGATCGTGCGCCTCGTCGCGCTGGGGGCGCAATGCGCGCCGGGGCCGGAATTGTGCCGCGGCCTGGCGCTCGGCGGCGGCCTGCGCGATGCGCTCGGCCTCGCCTGGACGATCAATTCCAACTCCTTCGTCCTGCTCGCCATCGCCTTCGCGGCGACCATCGCAAGCCTGTTCGCGCGCCGTCCGCTCTGCGCGGCGCTCACCTTCCTGCTGCTGCCGCTGGCGGCGCTGATCGTGCCGATGGCGGTGGTGTTCACCGCGATGTATCCGGGCTGCACGGTGAGCGAGGCGGGGATCGGAAGCTGCACGCTGTGGGGCGCCGAGATGGGGATGAGCTTCCATGCCGCCGCCGCCGTGCAATGGCAGATCTACAGCTTCGTGCCCTACTCGTTCTCGCTCGCGCTGATGCTGGGCGTGATCGGGCTGTTCCTGATGCGCACGCGGCCGATCGGCCACGCCATCGCCAACCCGCACCGCCTGCCCGACGAGCGTTTCGACAGCGAGTAGGATTCGTCAATACGCCTTGCCGTCCAGGGCGCGGACGAAGCCGCCGATCGTGCGGTAGAGATACCAGATCACGAAGATGACGCCGGCGAGCCACAGAAGCGGCACCAGCGCGGCGAGGCCGCCGACCAGCGACGGCGGCGGATTGCCGTTGGTCGCGATCAGCGAGAAGACCAGCGTCGACAGCGCCGGCAGGATCAGCGCCAGCGCGGCGCAGGCCACCACCACGCCGATCCAGAACACCCAGATGAGATTGCGCAGATGGCCTTCCCAGATCGTGCCCCGCGCCTCGTCGCGCTTGAGGTAGGCGAGGATGACGCCGGCGATCGCGGTGACGCCGTTGACCAGCGCCAGCAGGAACAGCCCATAGGCAATCAGGACGACGACGCGCAATTCGCCTCGCGCCGGGACCTCAGACATAGGGTCTCGACTCGATGGCCGCGACCAGGCCCTTGATGGTGCGATAGAGGAAATAGATGAAAGCCGCGCCGATCACGAAGATGCCGACCACGATCCAGGCGGTCGCCACGCCGACCACGAACATGATGAGCCAGATCCAGAAGGCCTGGATCGCGTTGTTGAAATGGCTCTCCCAGATCGTGCCGCGGCTCTCGTCGCGCTTGATATAGGCCAGGATCACGCCGACCAGCCCGGCGAGGCCGCCGGTCACCACCGCGCCGATATAAAGCCCGTAGACGATGATCGCCAGCGTTCGCGTGTCGGTGGAGGGCGGTGCGGCGGCCGGTACGGCGGGTTGCGGTGCGGCGTCGCTCATCTGTTCATCCCCGGGAACCACTTGACACATGTGGGGTTTAAGAGCGTGGCCGTCAAGGATGCGGATCTCCATGCTGCAGCGCACACAAGGCGCGGCGGATCGGCTTCATAAGCCTGGGCCAAAGGTTTAGGCTAACCGCGCACTGAAAAGGACCCCCATTCCATGAAAGCCTTTGCCAAGCTCGCCGCTGCGGTGGCGTTCGCCGCTGCCTTGATCGGCGCTTCCGCCGCCCAGGCCTCCGACGAAACCGCCTTGCTGGCGCAAGCCAACCGCACCGTCGATCATTTCCGCAGCGACCCCGCTTTCGCGCAGGCCGCCCGCATGATCCACACCGCCCGCGCCGTGCTGATCGTGCCCCGCCTGGTCAAGGGCGGCTTCATCTTCGGCGCCGAAGGCGGCGACGGCGTGCTCTTGCGGCGCAGCGGCCGGACCTGGAGTTCGCCCGCTTTCTTCTCGCTGGCCTCGGCCTCGTTCGGCCTGCAGATCGGCCTGCAGCAGGCGGAGCTGGTGATGATCATCATGACCGAGCGCGGCCTGCGCGGCATCCAGCAGGGCGAGACCAAGCTCGGCGCCGGCGCTGGGCTGACCGTCGTGACGCTGAGTTCGGCGGCCGAGGGCGCCACCACGGTGCGCGGCGGCGATATCGTGGTGTGGAGCTCGGGCACCGGCGCCTATGGCGGGCTGACCTTCAACGGCTCGGTGGTGAAGGCGAACGATGACTCGAACGCCGATTTCTACGGCCGCGGCGCGACCGTGTCGGCGATCCTCGCCAACCGCTACAGCAAGCCGGGAACGCGCGCGCTGCAGCGCAATCTCGCGACCGTCTGGTAGGATGAAAACGATGAGAGCACGCGATGTGCTGAGCGGGGCCGCGATCGCGGCCCTGCTGCTCGCGCCGCTGCCAGTGCTGGCGGCCGACGCGGCGGGCGAGATCGTCACGGCCGGCACCCATGCCGGCCTGGCGAGCAAGGCCTCCGATCTTGCGGGCACGCAGATGCACCTGCATCACGCGCTGAACTGCCTGGTCGGGCCGGGTGGCCCCGGCTTCGATCCGAAGAACCTGAACCCGTGCGCCAATTCGGGCGCCGGCGCCATTCCCGACACCACCGACGCGGCGAAGAAGACGGCGCTGGAAGCGGCGGCCGATACCGTGCGCGCCGGTCTCGCGGCGACCGATCTTGCGACCGCGCAGAAGGACGCCGCCGACGTGGCGACGGCCCTGGCGGCGGTGAAGTAAATTCCACCCTCTCCTTGTGGGAGGGTGAACTCCGAAATCACACCGGATTGAGCGCGCCGGTGCTCAGCAGCAGCGTGAACAGGCGGCGCAGGTTCTGGGCCTGCGGCTCCAGCGACGCGATATAGGTCCGGTGGCGGTTGAGGTCGGGCCGCGCCCGCAATCCGCCCGGCAGCTCGACCACCCAGCCTTTTTCGATCAGCTTGCCCACCTTGCGCCGGACCGTCTCGCGTGGCAGCCCGGTGGCGCGCGCCAGCGCCATGCGGTTGCTCAGAAGCGTGTGCTCGGGCGGGATCGTCGTCTGGTAGCTGCCATAGGCCTTGCGCAGCTTGGGATCGCTCATGACCTTCTCCGAATTGCGGTTGGAGATGCTGATGAACAGGATCGCCGCCTCGTAATCGTGGTCGAACACCTCGCTCATGCCTTCGGCCGAGCGCAGGATGAACTCCGCCACGCAATGGGCGATGAACCGCGAATAGGGATGATCGCGCACCGACGGTCCGGGCTCGGGAAGCAGATCGTCCGGCGTGGCGTCCTTGCGGATGACGCGTTTGGAACGCGGCGGTTTGGTTTCCTGCATGTCCCTGCCTCCAGCCGAACGCGAGCCGTGGTGCCGCGCGCTCGCCCGCGGCGCGAACCGACTTTGGCAAGATGCGCGGCGGCGATCTAGTCCAGATCGATTCCCTCGGCCTTGAGGCCACGGAAGAGCCGGCGCAGCAGGTCGAGGTTGAGCGCCGACAGATCGGCGTTGTTGCCCAGGCCGATCGGATTGTCGGGCGTGAACACGATCCCATCGGGCCGTTCGACCAGGATCTTCCGGTCGATCAGCCCCGCGATGCGCCGGCGCACGGTTTCGAGCGGCACGTTGATCGCGCGGCTGACCGCGTTGCGGCTGATGCCGACAGGCTCCGGCGCGTGGCGGCGTTCCGTCCCCGCCTCGGCCATCTGGTTGAAATTCGCGATCGTCGTGATCAGCAGAAGATCAAGCATATCGACCGGAAAACGCCGCAAAACCTCGCTGGCGAGTGTCATCATATAGGCAACCGAAAGCCGCCCGGCGATGCGGGCCTCGTCCGTATTCGACATGTGCCAACCCCGTCGGCTGCGACGCCCCGTCGATCCGGCGCCAGCCCTGTCCCCTGGCGCAATCACAACTGGAAGACCTGTGGACATCGCCTACCAACAGTTGGCGGCGGCCGTCCACGGCCGGAGTACCCGATCTGGGTAGATGGCGCTTGCGCTTGTCGTCCGTACCGGGAATGTCCGTCCGCCGGCAACGGATCATCAACACCTTTGCGACATCGTTCATCGGATGAGGAATGACATGCGCCGGAACCTTGCGGCTTGGCTTGCGTTGCTTTCGCCGGTGCGCCGGAACCGATCCGGCGCCGTGGAGCGGAACGGCATGCGCGAGGCGGGCTTGCAAGGACGCCGTGTCGCCGCCCGCCCGGACTGGCTGCCGCATCCGGCGCTGCTGCAATTCGTCGGCGCCCTGTGGATCGCGGTCGCGGCGCTGCGGCTCCTCACGGGACCGCATGCCTGATCAGGTGCGCCGCGCCGCGCGGCGCTTCTCGTAGTCGCCGCGCTCGACCTGCTCGTTCATCTCCTTCTTCCATTGCGCCGTCAGCCGCGTGCGCGGGATCGGATAGCGCTCGGCGGTGAAATCGGCGGCGCGCAACCGGTCGGTGCGAAAGCTGCGGAAGGCCTTGCGCAATTCGCACCAGCCGACCACCACGCGCACCGTATCCCAATAGCTGACCGCGATCGGCCAGATCGTGCGTTCGGTCTCGCGGCCCTGCTCGTCGCCATAGGCGATGCGGATCTTGGTCTGGGCATGGATCGCGGCGCGCACCCGCGCCATGTCGACCGCGTCGGTCTCGATGCGCCGCCAATTGGGCGAATGCAGCGTGGAATCGAGCGCCAAAGGCCGCAGATGCGCCGGCACCACCGCGCCGATCTTGGCGACGAGGTCGCGCGCCGCGCGCACCAGGCCCTCGTCGCCGCGCCCCATCACCCATTGGGCGCCGAGCATCGCGGCCTCGATCTCGTCGGCCGTCAGCATCAGCGGCGGCATGTCGAAACCGTCTTCCAGGATATAGCCGATGCCGGCCTCGCCGCGGATCGGCACGCGCTCCGCCAGAAGCTGGGCGATGTCGCGATAGACCGTGCGCAGCGAGGTCTCCAACTCCTCCGCGATGTCGCCGGCGCGGATCGGGTGGCGCTTGGAGCGGCGCAGAATCTGGATGATCTGGAAAAGCCGTTCCGCCCGTCGCATGACGCGCTACGCCGCCAGCGCGACGACGCGGCCGCTCGCCGTGCCGCGCGCGACCGCGGTGCCCGACGCGTCGCGGAGGCGGCCTTCGACGAAGGCGATGGTCCGGCCGAGCTGGACGACCTCGGCCTCGCACACGAACCGCCCCACTTTGGCGGGAGCCAGGAAATGCACATGCAGGTCGATGGTCGGCGCGTTCAGCCGCCCGCCCGATTTGAGCACGATCGCGGGGCCCATCGTGTCGTCCAGCATGGCGGTGAGGAAGCCGCCCTGGATCGTGCCGGCGAAATTGGCGAAGTCGGGCCGCCCCTCGAACCCGACCTTGATCCAGCCGCGCGCCGCATCGTGATCGAGCAGCGTCCAGCCCAGGAGCCGCGCGCAGGCGGGCAGCGGGAATCGGTCGAACAGGCTCCCAGTCATGGCGAAGGTCCCTCTATGGCGCCCGATCCTGCTGCCAGACTGCTGACAGCATGTTGTCAGGAGGCGGCGGATAAGAAAAGCCCGCACCTTGGAGGGCGCCCCGCGATGATCACCCTGTACGGCTTCGGCCCGGCCTTCGGCCTTCCCGACCCCAGCCCTTTCGTGATGAAGACGGAGGTGCAGCTTCGGATGGCCGCCATCCCTTACCGGCGCGAGCGCGGCGCGCCGCCCCAATCGCCCACCGGGAAGGTGCCGTTCATCGCCGATGACGGCGTGGTGATCGCGGATTCGACCTTCATCCGGCACCATCTCGAAGAGGCGCACGGCGCCGATTTCGATCGCGCGCTGACGGATGAACAGAAGGCGGAAGCCTGGGCCGTGGAGCGGATGCTGGAGAACCACCTTTACTTCGCGCTGGTGCATGCGCGCTGGATCGACGACGCCAATTTCGCCAAGGGGCCGGCGCATTTCTTCGACGGCGCGCCGGACGGCGCGCGGGCCGCCGCCCGCGCCCAGGTGCGCGCCACTCTGCATGGCCATGGGCTGGGACGGCACGGGCCCGACGAGATCGTCTGGCTGGCGGCGCGCAGCCTGAAGAGCCTCTCGGTGCTTCTGGGCACCAAGCGCTACCTCATGGGCGACGATCCCTGCGGCGCCGACGCCACCGCCTTCGCCATGCTCGCCGCCATCCTGACGCCGTTCTTCACGTCGGGCGTGCGCGACGCGGCCAGCGGCCACGACAACCTTGTCGCCTATAGCGGGCGGATGATGGGGCAATACTACCCGGCCTTCGAACCAGCCATGGCATGATCCTTCAGTCGTGCGGACTCTCGAGCTTGCCCTTCTCGCCGATCTGCGAGGCGACCCAGTCCATCATGGCGAACAAAAGGCCCGAGACGATGAAGGTCATGTGCAGGCCGATCATCCAGCCCAGCCGCGCGGCGTCGACCGGCTGGGTGAAGTCGCTCACCGTCATGAAGGCGCGCAGCAGCGAGATCGCGCTGATCGCCACGATCGAGCCGATCAGCTTCATCTTGAGGCCGGAGAAATCGAGCGTGCCCATCCAGTCCGGCCGGTCCTCGCTGCCGCCGGTGTCGATCTTGGAGACGAAATTCTCGTAGCCGGAGAACACCACGATCAGGACGAGGTTCATCGCCAGCGACAGATCGATCAGCGACAGCACCAGGAGAATGATCTCCTCGTTCGTCATGTGCAGCACGAGCGGCAGCGCCTCGATCAATTCGCGGACGAAGGTGACGAGCAGCATGGCGAGCGAGACGACGAGCCCGACATAGGCCGGCGCCATCAGCCAGCGGGAATTGAACAGCACGCCTTCGAGAGCGGCTTCGATGAATCTGCGCTGGTGCATGGTGTCGTTCGCTCCGAATCCGCGGGCATTGTGCCTGAATTTCAAAGTCGGCGGGAAGGCGTTTTCTTTGGCGAACCGGATCACGCCGTGGCGAGCGCCGCAACCGGCTGAACGTCATTTGTCGGCTCGCGCACGACGACGCTGAGCAGCAGCCCCTCATGCGCGACGACGAAGCGGTGCGCAAGGAGCTCTTCGACATGGGCGGCGGCGGCGTCCGACAGCTCGCCGGGCCGCCGCGGACGCTCGAAAAAGACGAGCGCCTCGCCGGCGCCATCGGCAAGCGGCGTCACCGACGGCAGGGAGAAGCCGCGGGTGTCCGCCACGATCAGCTTGCCGCCCCCGGTCCGCATCATGCGGAGCCGGGGCCTGGCGCCGCCCCGCCACAGGCTGTGCCAGCGGTCCACCGCGGCGGCCAGTTCGGCGCGCAACGGCGCGTCGTCGAGCAGCGGCGTCGTATAGCGGCCCCAGAAATGATAGGCGATGTCGTCGAGCGGCGCGTCCGGCGGGTAGAGACCGTAATAGCTTTCGAACGGCACCGATCCGGCGATGCCGAAGCTTTCGCCGTCGCTGTGATAGGGGCTGAAGCGATCGAGCATGATGCGCGAAAATCCGTCCGGCGGGCGCAGATGCGCGATCAGCGGCATGAGCGCCAGGGACTCGCGATAGTGTTCGAGCTTCTCGCCGGGAAAACCGTAGATCAGGTTCCAGCCGACCCGCATCCCGTAAGTCTCGCAGAGACGCAGCAGGGTGATGTTCTGGTGCGCCGAAACGCCCTTGCGCATCAGCTTGAGCACCGGGGTCGAGAGGGATTCGATTCCCGGCTGGATCGAGGCGATGCCGGCGCGCCGCATCTGGGCGATCTGCGCCTCCTTGAGATTCGCCTTGACCTCGTAGAACAGCTCCGGGCGATGCGCCTTGGCGGCCAGGCGCGGCAGGACGTTCTCGAAAAAGCTGGTCGGCATGATGTTGTCGACGGTGCGGACCACCCGCCCCGGCCACCGCGCCGCGACCTCGGCGATCTCGTCGACGACACGGTCGGCGCTTTTTTCGCGGAACGCCATGCCCTTGGCGTTGAGGCCGCAGAAGGTGCAGTGGTTCTTGACGCCCCACCAGCAGCCGCGCGAGGATTCGTAGTCGGCGTAGTGCGGCAACGTGGCCGGCAGCCGGCCGGCGTCCTGGAGTTCGCGCAGGGCCGCCACGAAATCGGATTCGTCCGCGGCGGGGGACGCCGCCATGTCCGAGACGGGCTCACAGGCGACGATGCGCGCCGCCGGCCGCACGCCGCGGCGCAGATGGTCCTCGCAGAACGCCGGAAAGACGATGTCGCCTTCGCCGTCGAAGAAATAATCCACGCAGTCGAACACGCGAGCAAGGCCGGTCGCCATCACGCCCGCGACATTCGCGCCGCCGATCACGATCAGCGCGTCGGGCAGCGCGGCGCGCACGCGCCGCGCGATCGCGAAGGCGCTCATGTTCTGCTGGAAGGTGCTGGTGAGCGCGACGATGCGGGGGCGGCGCGCCGCGATGGCGGCCACGACCTCGTTCAGATGCGCGGCGATCGCCGGTTCCATCGCGGCAACGAGTTCGCGCGAGCGCAACGGCAGGTCGCCGTCCGGAATTGTCGCGAGGACCTCGGGCGGATAGGCGAAGGGCTTGAAGACGTATTCGCCGGTCTGCTTCGTCGGCAGGATGGCGCAGATTTCCTCATAGAGGTCGTAACCGACGCGCGCGGCCAGGAGGAGATTGGCGTAGACCGTGCCGACCGTGAGCCCCTGGGCCCGGCAGGCCGCCGTCAGCACCGAGACGCCGATCGGCGTGTGCTGCACCGAGGAGAAATCCGGCACAACGAAGCACACGTCCGTCTGGGCGGCGGTCATGCAAATTCCTCGGCGGCCACGATAGCATGTGTCGTCTTGCAGTGCATCTTTCTGTCGGCAGGCGGCAGGTGCCGGGCTGCAAAGACGGCCATGGCCGCTTATATTGGCGGCATGGCGCACAACAACGGCATGGTTCCGCGCACCCGCGGCAAGGCACGCTCCCCCAAGGGCGTGAGCGAAGCGGCGGCCAAGTTCCGCGGCGCGGTGGAGGCGGTCCCGCTCAATCTCGTGCCGGCGGGCGATGCGTACGATCCAGCGCCGCCGCCCATCGGCAACCTGCCGCTGCACGGTTCCTCCGGCGCCGAACTCGCCGGATTCGTGCCCCATCGCCCCGCCCGCCCGGAAAAATCCGAAGGCGGCAAGCTGTTCAAGCTGGTCAGCGAATACACCCCGGCCGGCGACCAGCCGACCGCCATCGGCGATCTCGTCGCCGGCCTCAAGGGCGAGGGCCTCGGCACCGGCGAGGGCGCGCGCCCACAAGACGACAGCGGCGTCGTCAATCACGGCGTCATTGGCGAGCGCGACCAGGTGCTGCTCGGCGTCACCGGATCGGGCAAGACCTTCACCATGGCCAAAGTGATCGAGGCGGTGCAGCGCCCCGCCCTCATCCTCGCGCCGAACAAGACGCTGGCCGCCCAGCTCTACAGCGAGTTCAAGAGCTTCTTCCCCAACAACGCGGTGGAGTATTTCGTCTCGTATTACGACTACTACCAGCCGGAAGCCTATATCCCGCGCACCGACACCTATATCGAAAAAGATTCGAGCGTGAACGAGGAGATCGACCGCATGCGCCATTCGGCGACGCGCGCGATCCTGGAACGCGACGATGTGATCATCGTCGCCTCGGTCTCCTGCATCTACGGCATCGGCGCGGTGGAGACCTATTCGGGCACCGCCGTCACCATCGCGCGCGGCAAGAAGCTCGACCGCATGGAGATGCAGCAGCAGCTCAGCGCCCTGCAATACCGGCGCAACGACAACAATTTCACGCGCGGCGCCTTCCGCGTGCGCGGCGACACGGTGGACATCTTCCCGGCGCATTACGAAGACCGCGCCTGGCGCGTCGAGCTGTTCGGCGATGTGGTGGACTCGATCACCGAATTCGATCCGCTCACGGGCCGCCCCGCCGGCAGCCTCGACACGATCAAGATCTACGCCAATTCGCACTACGTCACGCCGCGCCCGACGCTGCAGCAGGCCCTCAAGGGCATCAAGGCCGAGCTGATCACCCGCCTCGCGGAATTCCGCGAGCAAGGCAAGCTGCTGGAAGCCCAGCGCCTGGAACAGCGCACCAATTTCGACATCGAGATGATCGAGGCGACCGGCAGTTGCGCCGGCATCGAGAACTATTCGCGCTGGCTGACGGGACGCAAGCCCGGCGAGCCGCCGCCGACGCTGTTCGAATACATCCCCGACAACGCGCTGGTGTTCTGTGACGAGAGCCACGTGACGGTGCCGCAGATCGGCGCGATGTACAAAGGCGACTACCGCCGCAAATACACGCTGGCCGAATTCGGCTTCCGCCTGCCCTCCTGCATCGACAACCGGCCGCTGAAATTCGAGGAATGGGACGCGATGCGCCCCGCCACCGTCTATGTCAGCGCCACGCCCGGCCCGTGGGAGATGGAGCGCACCGGCGGCGTCTTCACCGAGCAGGTGATCCGGCCGACCGGCCTGATCGATCCGCCGGTCGAGATCCGCCCGGTCGAGCACCAGGTGGACGATTTGATCGCCGAATGCCGCGACATCGCCAAGAAGGGCTTCCGCGCTTTGGTCACCACGCTGACCAAGAAGATGGCGGAGGATTTGACCGAATACATGCACGAGCAGGGCATCCGCGTGCGCTACATGCACTCCGACGTGGAAACCTTGGAGCGCATCGAGATCATCCGCGACCTGCGGCTCGGCGCCTTCGACGTGCTGATCGGCATCAACCTGTTGCGCGAGGGCCTCGACATTCCCGAATGTGCCCTGGTCGCGATCCTGGACGCCGACAAGGAGGGCTTCCTGCGCAGCGAGACCTCGCTGATCCAGACCATCGGCCGCGCCGCGCGCAACGTGGACGGCAAGGTCATTCTGTATGCGGATCATGTGACGGGCTCGATGGAGCGCGCCATGGCCGAGACGAGCCGGCGCCGCGAGAAGCAGCGCGCCTACAACACCGCGCACGGCATCACGCCGGCGAGCGTGAAGAAGAACATCGCCGACATCATGGGCAGCATGTACGAGCGCGACCATGTGATGGTGGACGCCGGCGTGGGCGAAGAGGGCCGCGAATTCGTCGGCCACAACATCAAGGCGACGATCGCCGATTTGGAGAAGCGGATGAAGGAAGCCGCCGCCGACCTGGAGTTCGAGGAAGCCGCCCGCCTGCGCGACGAACTCAAGCGCCTGACGGCGGTGGAACTGGCCGTCGCCGACGATCCCTTCGCAAGGCAGAGCGAAGTCGACCGCGCGGTGGACGACGCCTTCCTCAAGGCGGTGCGGGATGGCGCGGGGGACGGCGAAGACGCGGGCGGCGCGCAGCGCGGGCCAAAACATCAGAAAACCAGCCGCGGCGCGAGGATGAAGCGGGCCACAAGGCCGGGCGTGCCGAAGACGTTTGGGAGTAGGAGCCGGTAGGCGTCCACTCGCACAGCAAGAGTCAAATGAGGCTGAGCTGAACGCCAACGCCCTCGTACTTGGCGCGAATATCGGAACACTTGCCGACATTTTTGAAAAGCGGCGCTAGGTACGCGTCCGCGTAGTTCTCTTTAACGACGTTTCCAACGCCAATAAGAACGTGGTTCACCGCCTCATCAACGGCCTCGTTCGAGATTGCATCACCATGGGCCAAGTCCCCGTTGAGACTCAACCGCCGCAATATACAGTGCATGACAAATCGGTTGCCATGAACAATTATTCCCCGCGCAGTTGGGGATTGATCAGGTGCAGTACGAATCGCTTTATCAACACGACGAGCAAGCTTAACGACGCTCCACAGATATCTCGACGAGGTTGAAGAGTTGAACAATGCTTTGTATGGCGCTGCGGTAATGTCAGCATATAAGCCACCAACATAGCCCTTTGCCAACGCAACGTAAGACATATCGCCACCAGCGCATGCAAGAGTTGTTACAGCTTCGATGAATTCAAAACCGTCGGCCGTCGACTCCAGTGGCTCTCCTTCTCGGTATTCATAGCTAACCTTTTCGATTAGCAACTCAGTACGAATCCGCTCTTGCTCCGAATCCAAGGCCACAAAATTTCGTGCATCAATCTTATTCTGAGTATTGGATGCGCGCGTGATCCTCTTGCCCAGCGAGGATTCCGGATCGTCCACAACTATCAATCGAGCCTGCAAGAATGATCCGGAAGAATCATCAATTAATGTTCGGCCAATGGTTCCGACGGTCTGCGCGCCATTGACGACCGTGATGTTCTTACATTCAAAAACTCCGACGCTTCGATCATTACCGCCTATGGGTTGACGCTTGAGATCCTCTGCGATGATCGTAATTCCGTTATTATAATACCAGAAGTTCTCGGCTTCGGACTTTAGCGTTTCGGCAATAGCAGCATTGACCTCAGAGGAACCAAGAAAGTTTCGAATATTTCCCGCAAACAAATTGTTCCCATGCGCTCTATACCACTGAGCCACGTCAATTGCGGAAACCTGGCCGTAAACAGCGCGGAGTGGGCTTTCAACTAGGCCATAATGTGCAAGGCGAATTGTTAGATTGATCTGAGGCGGCGCGGCCTCCTGAACAAAATGCTGAAACAATTCACGTTGTGTGAGAGCCGAGAAAAAGAAAAGATCAGATGTATCGTTTTGGCTTCGAACGAAATCGTCGATCTTGCTTTGGATGTCAGCATCGACCTTTCCCGAACCCGGATAGGCGACCACCATCCGCACGCTAGTCAGCTTGTTGAGTGCGTCTTCGATCAAGGTCCATCGTTTCTGAATTTTTTCGTTAAAACGATCCTTTTTCAGTGAGACTAAGTCTTGTACGCCCTGGAGAAATTTTAGAATTTCGCCGCTTTCGATTGCGCTGGCGTGAGAGTTACTCCATTTAGACTGAACCAAAAAAAGCGTCTTAGCTTGCTGGTCATAGTAGATCGCGTCAATGCCATTGTCCTTTCCACCATCGACCAATGAACCGGCCGCTATCGAATTGTCTGCCTCGGCCGAGATTTTGATTGCCGCAGCCGCCACCGCGCGAGATAGAGCATGAGCCTCTCGATCCGCTGGAGCCTTGTTGCTGATATCTGCTAAGTCAATAAGAGGGACTAGCTGTTCGAGCAGCTTGGTTTTAATTTGCGCATGCTGAACTTCTGCCATCTGAACTTATCGCCTATCGACCGCCGACGGCTCGAAGGACGCCTGAGTTATGTGCATAGGTTTTCCAACTTGGTTGGTATCCATCATCCGCCTGCGCGCCCCACGAGGTCCATCCATCGCGCCGACCACGCGCAAACATCTCTAAATACGGCCCTTCCGAGCATGCCTCAATAATCGCGTACTGCTCATCCGGCTTGCGCGAATGCTCCTGTTTGCGCGTCGCCAGGAAATTCACCTGCCGGCGTCCCGGCGCGAGCGTGCGGATGTTCTTTCCACGCACGCCGAACAGAACCATTTCGGTCACATTGCGGAAATAGAAGCCAACCCCGCGGCCGTCCGGGCCGCCGTCCTTCCGCACCTTATGCCAGATGAGATTGGTCTTGTACGTGAACCCCCACGCTTGGAGCACGCGCAACCCGTCCGGCATCAACGCGTTCGGCACCCACAAATAAAGATGCGCGCGGTCGCGCGCGACCTGCGGCACCGGCAGGGCGCAAATCTCCTCGACCGTCATCGTTTCGTAGCGCGCGAGCCGCTTGTGCTCGGGCGCCATCTTTCCGGTGCGGTTGGCGAAGCGCCACGGCGGATCGGCCAGCACCGTTCCGAAGCGCTGGTTGCCGACAAAGGCGCGAAGATCGTCAGACGCTGTCGTCGACATAGCATTCCTTTTTGATCGCAAAGGCGACGATGGGGCACCCGCCTCCGCCACCGCCTTCGATGCGTGGCAGCAGCTTCGCGAAATGCGTTGTCGAAGCCCCATAGCTTGGTCCTCGGCCCAGATCGTCGAAAATCGCCTGCAATTCGCTTGAGCGTGTCACGATGACACCGACGTCGATGGCCCGCAGATCGAAGAGCAGGCGGAAATTGTTGAGGTCGCGATCATAGAACGGATCCTTGTTGTTCCACTCGACTTCGAGCGCGATCCGATTCTTGTAGCAATCCACGGAGTGCGTCGGCGATGGGTGCGGAACGTCATCCACGATAATCTTCGTGTCGAAGGCTTTCTCTCGCCATCCGCGCGCCGTGAGCGCCCTGTCGATCTTGCCGGCGACTTCGGATTTCCTGCCACCGGGCTTGAGAATGTCGCTCTTGAGAAGCCGAAACTCGCGAAGGGCTTCGAGAACTTCGCTCCATTCCTTCGGGTGCGCCGTAGACAGGATCGCCAAACCGTGCCGCCACTCCTGCACGTGGTAGCGGGCAGTGATGTCCTTCGGGACAAGGGGATGATTCGGCATTGAACGAGCATGGGGCCTGCGTGCGCGAGGATCTAGGAGATGGCGGTTGCCACTTTGTTCTCAAATGGAACATCTTGCAAGCCAGATTGCAGCCGGCGCAACCTCTGATAGATATAGCAAAATTGAGATTTTGCACCGTCGCCCATGAAGGACAAACACGAATGAGAAGCATCGTGTCGTTCAAGCGGAAGATGCTCAGAAACCCCGCCGTCAAGGAGGAATACGACGCCCTCGAAGAGGAGTTCGCCCTCATCAACGAACTGCTCGCCGCCCGCACGCGGGCCAGGCTCACCCAGGCGCAGGTCGCGCGGCGCATGGGCACCTCGCAATCGGCCGTGGCGCGGCTGGAGAGTGGGCGGTCGCCCTCGATGGCGTCGTTGCGCAAATACGCCGCCGCCACCGGCAGCCGGGTGGAGATCAAGCTGGCGCCCGTGCCGCGCAAGCGCCGCGCCGTGCCTTAAGCGCGCCATTGCAACCTGCGCAGCCGGGCGAGGATATCTTGAAAAGGCGCCGGGCGGTCGCCACGTCCCTCCGATGGAACCCAGAGCGGACGTGTCACAGGCAGGGGAGATTGCGCGTTTCGCGCGCGGTCGGGCGGCCGCGCGCCGGTGTCCCGCCCCCGCGCGCGCCGCGCTGTCCATGCGCTTTGGGGCGGCGGATCAAAGGCTTGCGGCGAAGGCTCGCGCTTCGAACCGCGTTTTCGCATCGAATGCGCGCGGCACCTCTCTGACCTCGCTCAACGCCGGCGCGCCGGCGAACCGTCATCCTCGCGTGTCATCTTCCCTTGGGAGCCGCCGCGCGATGGGCCTGGAAAAACTCGACTCGATTGCGGTGCTGCTCCGCGATGTCCGCGCGCTGCGCGACGAGATAGCGGCCGACGGAAAGGCGCTCTACCGCACTTGGCGCGCCCGGATCGACCGGCGCGCCTTCGTGGCAAGCCCGCTCAATTTCGCGCATTATCTCATCCTCAGACGGGCCGATCTGCGCCAGTTGCAGCGCCGCCTGATGGTCCTGGGGCTTTCCTCGCTGGGCCGCTGCGAGGGCCATGTCCTGACGACGCTCGACACCATCGCCTGGGCGCTGGGGCGGATGGCGGGAACGGACGATCTTCGGCGTCCCGGCGAGCGCCAGTTCTTCCGCGGCGCGGTCCGGCTCGCGGCCAACACCGCCGAACTGTTCGGCCCGCCGCGCGACGGCCGCTCCGGCCGCATCATGGTGACGCTCGGGACCGAGGCGGCCGACGATCCCCGGCTGGTGCCCGATCTGGTGGCGCGCGGCGCCGACATCGTGCGCATCAATTGCGGCCATGACGACGCCGAGGTCTGGCGGCGCATGATCGAAAATACCCGCGCCGCGGCGCGCCCGGTCCGCGTGCTGATGGATATCGCCGGCCCCAAGGTGCGCATGGAAAAGACCATCGCGCCGCCGGATCGCAAGCATCTTCTGGTCGGCGACACGCTGCTGCTCTGCCCCAAGATCGACGCCAGCCGCGAGGCCTTCGGCTTCCAGGCGACCTGCGCGCCCAAGGGGGTGCTGGAGCGGCTGAAGGTCGGCGACGCGGTCTCGGTCGACGACGGCAAGCTGCGCGGCACGATCGTCGCGGCCGTCGAAGGCGGCTTCGCGGTGAAGATCACCGACGGGCGCCTGAAGGGGGTGAAGATCAAGGCCGGGCGCGGGCTCAATTTTCCCGCCGTCGATCTCGATCTCGATCCGCTCACCGAGAAGGATTTGCGCGACCTCGATTTCGTCGCGCGCCACGCCGACCTCGTCGGCCATTCCTTCGTGCAGAACGGCAAGCAGGTCGCGGTGCTGCAGAAGGAACTCGCGGCGCGGCGGCCGGACTGGCAGCGGCTCGGCCTGGTCGCAAAGATCGAAACGCCCGCCGCCGTCCTGAACCTGCCGGAGATCATCGTGCAGGCCGCCGGGCGCCAGCCGCTCGCGGTGATGATCGCGCGCGGCGACCTCGCGGTGGAGATCGGCTTCGAGCGCGTCGCCGAAATGCAGGAGGAGATCCTCTGGCTCTGCGAGGCCGCGCAGGTCCCGGCGATCTGGGCGACCCAGGTGCTGGAGGGACTCATCCAGGAGGGCCTGCCCTCGCGCGGCGAGATGACGGACGCGGCGATGTCCGTCCAGGCCGAATGCGTGATGCTCAACAAGGGACCGAACCTGGCCGCCGGCGTCGATGCGCTCGACCGCCTGATCCGGCGCATGGGCGAAAACCAGACCAAGAAGACGCCGACGCTGCGCGCCCTCCATTCCTGGCCGCAAAAGACCGACGAATAGCGGTCGGAACGTCGGGCTAGGCGCGATCTTTCCATCGGCTAGACTGCGGCCTTGGCCGGCAGGCGGGCCGGCCAAGCGTGGGATCGCGTATCATGTCCGTGGCGCAAACTGCCTTCGCCAGAGCCTCCGCGGCCCGAACTCCGGCAAGGCTCGCCGTCCTGCGCCGCGCCGCCGGCTTTGTTTTGCTCGCGCTTCTCGCGGCGGCGCCAGCCCGGGCGGCGAGCCCGACGCCGGTCGGCGTCTGGCTGCACGACAACAAGCGCATCAAGATCGAGATCAAGCCCTGCGGCGAGCGGCTCTGCGCCGCCATCGTCTGGTTCATGTGGCCCAACGATGCCCAGGGACTGCCGCTGGTCGATCTGAAGAACAAGGATCCGGCGCTGCGCGGGCGGCCGCTGTTGGGATTGACGGTGCTGCGCGATCTGCGCCGCACCGGCGACAACAGTTGGGAGGACGGCAGGATCTACAATCCCGACGACGGCGAGGACTACGCCGCCACGATGTCGATCCAGGACGATGGCACGCTGCGCATCCGCGCCTATGTGCTGATCCCCTTGTTCGGCCACACTTTCGTCTGGACCCGCGAGCGCTGAGTCGCCGCGCGAAACCCGCCGCGCGGCCAGGTGGACCGGTACGCGCCTTGCAATCCCCGCGACAAAGGCCCATATCAAGTGCACGTGGTTCTTACGTCCCGTCAGACGAAGCGCTCTTGTTGATATCGACCCGCCAAAGGCGCGCCGGACGACACGGAACCCTTCCCTCACAACACCTGATGCTTCGCGACCCCCGTCCGAACGCGCATGTCGCGCGCGCGGAAAAACGTAAAGTTTAGGAAAACGACAATGACGATCGGTACAGTCAAGTTCTTCAACAGCTCCAAGGGCTTCGGATTCATCGCGCCGGACGGTGGCGGCAAGGACGTGTTCGTGCACGCCACCGCCCTCGAAGCGGCCGGCATGCACTCGCTGAACGAAGGCGACAAGATCTCCTTCGACGTCCAGCCGGACGCCAAGGGCAGCAAGGCCGTCAATCTCAAATCGGCCTGAATGATCGGTGCGGCGGCGGGCGCATGCGTCCGCCGCCGGCGCTTTTGCCAGAAAGGAGCCGCCCAATGGCCGCCTATCACAATCCCTTAAGCCCGCCGGCGCGCGCCGCCGCCCATCGCAAGGCGATGGACCAGTTCGCCGTGCCGCGCCAGGCAAGCTCGGTGATCCAGCAGGAGATCAGCCAGGCCCGCAAGGCGACCGACGCCAATACCGCCAAGCTGCGCGCTCTGCGCCTTGCCAAGGAAGAGACCGACCGCGAAGCCGCGGCGCTCGCCGCCGCCAACGCGCCGCCGCCCAAGGCGAAGAAGCCGCGCAGGAAAATCGTGATCGGCTAAAGCAGAGGACCGTCCGGCGCCGGCGTCGAAGGCTTCTCGGCCAGCGGCGGCACCACATCGGCCACCGTATAGCCCAGCGCCTGAAGGCGCTTGATCTGCGCCGCGGCATCGACGGCGTTCTGCGTCGTCATCTGCGACAGGCTCCACGGCGTTTCGGGCCGGCGGTAGCGGATGCGGTGGATGTCGCTCACCGGCGCGCGCCCCAGCGCCCGGGCGCGCCGCGCGCCGCGGTCTTCGGCGAGGCGCCCAGCGCGCGGCCGAAGCCTTCGGACCAGCGGTCGTGTTCGCGGCCCACCGCATAGGGATTGAGCGCCGCCATGCCGCGCTTTTCCAGCACCGAGGCCTGCGCCGGCGACAGTTTCCACGCCGCGTTCCAGCCCTCGGCGTAGATGCGGCTCAATTCGAAATCGTTGCTCATGCTCGCGGTCTTTCGCTCAGTATTTCTTGCGCCGCGCCAGGCGGGCCGTGTTGCGCCGGCGCCCGGCATCGAGTTGGGCCTGGACGGCGCCGTCCGGCTCCTCGGAACCTTCGTCGCGCGCCAGCGCCTTGCGCAGATCCTCCGGATCGATGCGGACATATTCGGTGGCGCCGTCATGGGTGACATGCATCACCGTCGCGCAGCGCTTCCACACCGCGAAAGAGACCTCGTCGATCGTTTCCTCTTCGGTGTCGACGGTATAGGTTCCGGCGGGCTCGACGCGCTCGAAACCGTCCAGCACGAACGGACGGCGGAACGTCACGGTCCGGCTCAGCATGCGGGTCGGCATCTTTGGTCCTTCGGTCGGCGCCAGCGGCGGCAAGGCGCCGGAGCCGTATGCTCCATGCCCCGCCGCCGCGGTCTCCGGCAGGCCCACGCAAACTCGCGCAAACGGGGCCACTCGCGTGGCACGCCAGGCACGAGGCGACTGGTGCACGCCGGAAATCGAACCGTCTTTCGGGGAGGCAAGGATTTGCCGCGACTCCTCATATGGGCCTGCCCGGCCCTCATTACAAGGAAGACCGAGGCGTCCGGGCGCCGTTGTGCAGTGCAAACCGCGGTTTATCCGCGGGTGCATTGTAAATAAACTTCCAAACGACTATGATGTGGGCACGTGGTTCTTACGTCCCGTCAGACGAAGCGCTCCCGTCGATACGACCCGCCGTCCAAGCGCGCCGAACCTACCGGAAAACTTCTGACAGCTGATGCCTTCGTTCTTTCCGCGCCGGCCGCGCATGTGCGCGGACGGAATCTCTGTTGTCAGGAAATACTGCAATGACTATCGGTACCGTGAAGTTCTTCAACACCGCAAAGGGCTTCGGATTCATCGCGCCGGAAGGCGGCGGCAAGGACGTGTTCGTCCACGCCACCGCTGTCGAGGCGGCGGGCATGCGCTCGCTGGCCGAAGGCCAAAAGGTCTCGTTCGACATCCAGCCGGATGCGCGCGGCTCCAAGGCGGCCAATCTCAAGGCCGTCTGATGCGCCTGTGACGCTTCGAAGGGCCGGTGGCGGATGTCCGCCGCCGGCTCTTTTTTTCGACCACGGAGGTTTCATGCAGAAATCCGAACCCCGCCCCGGCGAGCGCGACGGCGCCCGCCGCCGGGCGCAAAATCATTTTGAACTCGCCGAAGCCCGCACCAACCTCGTCAAGCAGATGGTCGACGCCGAACGCAAGGCGCTCGATACCAAGACCGAGAAGCTCAAGGCGCTGCGCCTCGCCAAGGAAGAGGCCGACCGCCTCGAAGCGGCCAACGCGCCGCCGCCCGCGGCCAAGGCGCGCAAGACCAAAGCCGTCAAGGCCGTCTGAATACCGACGCGCCCTATTCCGCCGCGCGCGGGCCCGGCGGTTCGTAGCAGGCGCGGCAGCGCACCTGGTACTCGCCGGCGTCGCCGACCACGAGCTGCGCTTCGCCCGGCACGACGCGGTGGCTGATATAGCCGGCGTCGGAACCGCAGATCATGCAGACGCCGGTCAGCTTGTCGACCGTGTCGGCGATGGCCATCAGGCCCGGGATCGGCCCGAACGGGTTCTCCGCGAAGTCCATGTCGAGCCCGGCGACGATAATGCGCAAGGGCGTGGCGCGGCGCAGGCGCAGCAAGTCGCGGATGGCGCGGCCGAACCAGCCCAGGCTGTCGCGCATCGGCTCGTCCAGCGGGAAGAACTGCGCCTCGTCGACGGCGAGCACGTCGTAGTCCTCCGGGCCGGCGACGCGCCAGAAATCCTCCTCGCTGCCCACCAGGATGGCGGAGAGCTTGTCGGTGACCTCGGTGGTGCCGTCGGGATTGACCGCGCGCGCCGCGATGAAGCCCTGGGTGCGCGTGTCGTGCGCCGGCTTGACGATGCGCAGGCGCTTCCGGGCGTAGAGCGCGCGGTGCAGGCGCGCGATCAGAAGCTCGGTCTTGCCCGAGAACATCGGCCCGACGATGACTTCCAGCCGCGCCGTCATTGCATCGCCCACTATGCCTCACGGCGAAAATGCACGATTCAGCCGGACGGAAAAGGCCGGCCGGCGACTTGTCCCAAGGCTTTTGCGGCCGGCGTCAATGCGCCGAGGCGGTCAACCGGGGGCGGGGCGCGCTCTTGCGCGGCGGCGCCGCGTGGTGGAGCAGATGGCGCCCGCGCCTCATCGGCGCGGCCGGCACGCCGAAGCCGGCACGCGCTTCGGTATAGGTAAAGCCGACCGGACTGACGTCGCGGCTCACATGACCGATCGGCGTCGGTCTTCCCGTCGCTTCGATCTGGGGCGCCGGATGTTCCGCATGGGCGCTCGCGAATCCGGTCGCGGCAAGCCATGCGGCAACGGCAATGGCGGCGCGGATCAAGATCGTGAACTCCCGAAGCTGTGCTTGGGACGTAAACGATCCGCGGCCCCGCCCGTTCCGGCGCGCTAGCGATGTGCGGCGACGAGCGCGTCTTCGAGATCGCCGATCAGGTCGGCCGTCTCCTCGATGCCGACGGAAAGCCTGAGCAGGTCCCGGGGACAGGGCGTATCCGGGCCCTCGACGCTCGCCCGCTGCTCGATCAGGCTTTCGACGCCGCCGATGGAGGTGGCGCGTTTCCAAAGTTTCACGTTCGCGGCCGTGGCGATGGCGGCCGCCTCGCCGCCTTTCACGCGGATGGACAGCATGCCGCCGAAGCCGCCGATCATCTGCCGCGCCGCGATGTCATGGCCGGGGAAATTGGCCAGGCCCGGATAAAGCACGTCGAGCACCAGCGGATGGCCGCGGAAATGCTCGGCGAGAACCTGCGCGCTGGCGGCGGCGGCGCGCACGCGCGGGAACAGCGTGCGCATGCCGCGCAGGAGCAGCCAGGCCTCGAAAGTTCCCGGCACGCCGCCGAGCTGGCTGCGCAGCGTCTTGATCCGCGCCCAGGCCGCGTCTTCCCGGCGCGTGACCAGCGCGCCGCCGATCAGGTCGGAATGGCCGTTGAGATATTTCGTTGCCGAATGCATGACGATGTCGGCGCCAAGGTCGAGCGGCCGTGTGAACACCGGGGTCGCGACGGTCGAATCCACGGCGAGGCGCGCGCCGGCGGCATGGGCGATGTCGGCCATCGCCGCGAGATCGGTGATGTCCCAGGTCGGATTGGCCGGCGTCTCGGCCCAGACCAGTTTGGTGCGGCCGGGCCGCATCGCCGCCTTCACCGCGGCGGGATCGGTCATGTCGGCGAGGTCGACCTGAAGGCCCCAATCGGTGGCGAAGCCGAGCAGCCAGCGCCGCAGCAGCCAGTACATCACCTTCGGCGCCACGACATGATCGCCGGGCTTCAGCGCCAGGAACACCGCCGTCGCCGCCGCCATGCCGGAGGCGAACAGCGCCGCCGCCGCGCCGTTCTCCAGGCTGGCCAGCACGGCCTCGGCCTGGTCGTAGGTCGGGTTGTCGGCACGGGCATAGACACGGCCGGAGCGGTATTGGTTGTCCGGATCGCGGAGGAAGGTCGAGGAGGGATGCAGCGGCGGCGACACCGCGCGCGTCTTCTCGTCGATCCAGCCGAGCGCCTGGGCCGCGACCGTCGCGGGGCTCATCTTCGCGCGTCCATCATCCGCCATGCGGCGATGCTGGCACGCACCGGTTCAGGCGGCAACCGACGCGGATCGGGCGTCCTCGACCCCGGACGTCGTGAGCGTGGAAAGGCTCGCCTCGGGATCGGCGATGTCGGAGACCACCGGAAATTTCGCGGCCGCGATCCATCCCGCCGTCCACGGCTCCGCCTTGCGCGTTCCTCATCGCCGTGACGTTCGTCTCGCTCCCAGCGCGCGAGCCCCGTTTCCGCTGCGGCAACCAAAAAGATGCGATTTTCCGCTGGTGCGAGCCATCGGTCGCGGTGCTAAAACGGCGCCCGGAAAACCATCGGGAGTAACGTCATGAGTGAGGCTTATATCGTAGCGGCGGCGCGGACCGCCGGCGGCAAGCGCGGCGGCAAGCTGAAGGATTGGCATCCGGTCGATCTTGGCGCCAACGTCATCAATGCCTTGCTCGACCGTTCCGGCGCCGATCCTGATCTCGTCGAGGACGTGATCTGCGGCTGCGTCAGCCAGGTCGGCCAGCAGGCGATCAACGTCGCGCGCAACGCGGTGATGGCCTCGCGCCTGCCCGAGCATGTGCCGGGCACCTCGGTCGACCGCCAGTGCGGCTCCTCGCAACAATCGCTGCACTTCGCGGCGCAGGCGGTGATGTCGGGATCGATGGACGCGGTGATCGCGATGGGCATCGAGAGCATGACGCGCGTGCCGATGGGCGCTAGCGCCGCGCTGCCGATGCAGAACGGCATGGGCACCTATATGAGCCCGGGGCTGCAGGCGAAATATCCCAACATCCAGTTCAGCCAGTTCATGGGCGCCGAAATGATGGCGAGCAAGTACGGCCTCAACAAGGACCAGCTCGATCACTTCGGCTATGAGAGCCACAAGAAGGCAATCGCCGCGACCCAGGGCGGCAAGTTCAAGGACGAGATCGTGCCGCTGACGATCAAGGCCGAGGACGGCACGGAATCGCAGCACACCGCCGACGAGGGCATCCGTTTCGACGTGAGCTTGGACGGCATCAAGGGCGTGAAGCTGCTGCGCGAAGGCGGCGCGATCACGGCGGCGACCTCCTCGCAGATCTGCGACGGTGCGTCGGGCGTGCTGGTGGTCAACGAGAAGGGCCTGAAGGCGCTGGGCGTGAAGCCGCTGGCGCGCATCCATCACATGACGGTGATCGGCGGCGATCCGGTGATCATGCTGGAAGCCCCCCTGCCCGCCACCAAGCGCGCGCTGGAGAAGGCCGGCATGAAGGTCGGCGACATCGACCTGTTCGAGGTCAACGAAGCCTTTGCCTCCGTCCCCGTCGCCTGGCTGCAGCAGACCGGCGCCGATCCGGAGCGGCTGAACGTGAATGGCGGCGCGATCGCGCTCGGCCATCCGCTCGGCGCCTCGGGCACCAAGCTGATGACGACGCTTCTGTATGCGCTCAAGGATCGCGGCAAGAGGTGGGGCCTGCAGACGATGTGCGAAGGCGGCGGCCTCGCCAACGTCACGATCGTGGAGCGGCTGTAACCAATCCTCCTTTGACCGTCATGGCCGGGCTTGTCCCGGCCATCTATGAACACCCATGCGGCAGTCGTGAGCATGGATCCCCGGGACAGCCCGGGGATGACGGTGGAGAGAGCGAAGAACGATGGACCTCTCCTACTCCCCCGAATACGAAGTCTTCCGCGACGAGGTCCGCGACTTCGCGCGGGACTTCGGCGACCGCGCGCCGCCCGCCGGTGACGTCCGCGAATGGCAGACGCTGCTGATCGCGCACGGCTATGCCGCGCGCACCATCCCGAAGGACTATGGCGGCTACGGCGCCGCGCCCGACGTGCTGAAATCGCGCATCATCGCGGAGGAGTTCATCGCGGCCGGCCTGCCCATGGGCATGAGCGGCCAGGGCATTTCCATGCTGGTGCCGACGCTGCTCGAAGTCGGATCGGAAGAGCAGAAACGCAAATACATCGCGCCGACGCTGCGCGGCGAGATCGTGTGGTGCCAGGGCTATAGCGAGCCGGGCGCGGGGTCCGACCTCGCGGCACTCACGACGCGCGCGACGGAAGACGGCGACGATTTCATCATCAACGGCCAGAAGATCTGGACCTCGACCGCGGCACAGGCCGATATGATCTTCTGCCTGGTGCGGACCGAGCCCGATAAGCCCAAGCACGAGGGCATCTCCTATATCCTGTTCTCGATGAAGACGCCCGGCATCGAAGTGCGCCCGCTGGTGACGATGACCGGCCGCGCCGAGTTCAACGAGGTGTTCTTCACCGATGTGCGCGTGCCGAAATCCGGCGTCGTCGCGGGGCGGGGCCTCGGCTGGATGGTGGCGAACGCCACGCTGAAGCACGAGCGCGGCATGCTGGGCGATCCCAACCAAGCGGGCACGCGCCTCAAAGCCATCATCGAACTGATGAAGGAAGAGACCGTCGACGGAAGCCGCCTGATGGACAATCCGGTGTTCCGCGACCGGCTGCTGAAGCTCCAGGCCCGCGTGCACGCGATGGAATTCCACGGCCTGCGCCTTCTGACGTCGCGCCTGAAAGGCGAAGATCCAGGCGTTGCCGGACTGATCGTCAAGCTGATGGGCTGCGAACTCAATCACCAGCTCGCGGCTTTCGCGATCGACGCGCTGGGCGAACTCGGCATCCTCTATGGCGGCAGCCCGCATTTGCGCAACAACGGCAATTGGCAGTGGAACTATATGTTCGACCTTGGCCTGATCATCGGCGGCGGCACGGCGCAAATCCAGAAGAACATCATCGCCGAACGCGGCCTCGGCATGCCGCGCGAGCCGAAAGCGGCGAAGGCCTGACATGGAATTCGGCCTCACCTCCGAACAGACGATGATGCAGGAGAGCATCAACCGCACGCTGGAGCGCGAGTGCACCCTCGATCGCATACGCGACAGAGAACGCAGCCACTGGCAAATGTACTACATCATCAACGTTCTGTCCGAGCTTGGCGTCCCGGGCATCCTCATACCCGAGGAATATGGCGGCCTGGGCCTAGGATTGCTGGATGCTGCTTTGGTTGCGGAAGCGCTTGGAAGATATGTCGCCCCCATGCCGTTCGTCGGCAGTTATGTGATGGCACCGCTGGCATTGACTGGCGCGGGCTCGGAAAAACAGCAGCGGAAATATCTTTCTGGGCTCGCGACCGGCGAGCGCATCGCCGGCGTTGCTGTCAGCGAACAGGCCGGCGGCGCGCGAGACGGGGCAGGCATCACGGTGAAGAACGGCAAGCTCAGCGGAAAATCTCTTTTCGGTCTCGACTTCGAAGAGGCGAATTTTTTCATCGTTGCGGACAAATTCGGGGGCCTGCACGTCGTCGATGGATACGCCGCGGGCCTGGAAAAGGTGGTCCTCACTACCATCGATGTAACGCGCACGGTCGGCGTGCTGAATTTCGACGCCGTCGAGGCCGAGCCGCTGTCGTCGGGCAATCCGCAGGCGACGCTGGACCGCATGATCGACGCCGGGCGCATCATGCTCGCCGCCGATACGCTGGGCGCCGGCGGTCGCATGATCGAAAAGGCGGTCGATTACGCCAAGGAGCGCAAGCAGTTCGGCCGCGTCATCGGTTCGTTCCAGGCGGTCAAGCATCTGTGCGCCGAGATGGTCGCCGAACTCGAACCCTGCCGCGCGCTGATCTGGTACGCGGCCTACGCCTTCGACGCCTTCCCCGACCAGGCGCGGCGCATGGCGGCGCACGCCAAGGCGCACACCGCGGAAGTCGGCACCTTCGTCGCGCGCACCGCGACCGAGGTCCATGGCGGCATGGGCTTCACCGATTTGCTCGGCCTGCATTACTGGTTCAAACGCATCGGCTTCGACCGCCAAGCGCTGGGCGGCCCGGAAAAGAATCGCCACGACGCGGCGGTGGCGCAGGGCTGGATCGGGAATTAAAGTAGGCGTCCGCCGGACACCGACACGCGCCGCTCTTCCGTCACCGGCACGATGATCTCGGCATCGCATTCGACGGGCGATCCGTCGTCCGTCGCGGTTATCGCGATATCGACGGTATCTTGCGTGCACATCACGCGCACACGCCACAGCCGATAGCGGCCCTCGCGCCAGGCCTCGCTCTCGCCGTCGTCATCGAAGATCTCGGCTTCGAAGGCGCCTTCCGTCACGGGGAATATCTGGAAGCCGCGCTGGTCGACGCGCGCACCGAAATGCTGTTCGGCGGTGTTCAGGACGACGACACTGGCCTCGCGGGCGAAGAGCGGCGGACGGTCGAACGGCGCGGCACGCGTGACCGTCTGGCCGCCGTCGAACGCCTCGCTTGTCCACCAGTCGTACCAGCGCGCGCCGGCCGGCAGGTAGACCGCGCGGGCCGCGGCGCCGGGTTCGACGACCGGCGCGACCAGCAGCGCGCGGCCGAGCAGCATGTCGTCGTTCTCTTCCCAACAGCGCGGGTCGTCGGGAAAGTCGTGGAAAGTCGAACGGATGATCGGTTCGTAGTGCCGGGCATGGCGCCACATCAGATCGTAAAGATACGGCAGCAGCCGGTAGCGGAACTTGATCAGGTCGCGGACCTGCGGCGTAACCTCGGGATGCATCCAGGGCTCGTTCGCCGTGCGGTCGGTGTTCCAGGAATGGATCGAAAAGCGCGGCATGAAGATGCCGAAACCGACCCAGCGCGCGAACAGTTCCGCGTCCGGCCTGGGCCCGTCGAAGCCGCCGACGTCGTGGCCGGTGTTCGATACGCCCGACAGCGCCAGGCCGAGGCCCATCTTGATGTTGTATTTCAGCGTTTCCCAGCTCGTGTAGTTGTCGCCCGACCAGGTCTGGACATAGCGCTGCATGCCGGCGGCGCCGCTGCGGCTGACCAGGAAAGGGCGCGTGCCCGGCGCATGCGCCCGCTGGGCATCGCGCGAGGCGCGGATCATCTGCAGGGTCTGCAGCGGTTTCGTCGCGATGGCCGGCGCGAGCGTGCCGAAGCCGTGCGCCACCGCCCTCGGACTCACGATCTCGAACTCGTTGTTGTCGTTCCACGTGCCGGCCATGCCGACATCGAGCAATGCCGAGGTCACCTTTTCGCGCCACCACAGGATCGTCGCGGCGTTGGTGAAATCGAGATAGGCGCCGACCGCGCCCCAGAACTGCACCCATTCGGGCTCGCCCTGGCCGTCCATGATCAGCAGACCATTGGCGCGTGCCTCTTCGAACAAAGGATGGTCGGCGAGCAGCGCCGGCTTGATGTTGGGGATCAGCCGCACCCCCCTGTCGGCGTAGCTCTGCACGAAGGCGGCGGGATCGGGAAACTTGTCGCGGTTCCAATGGAAGACGTAGCGCTTGTCGCCGATGGACGTGTAGCCCGACGACAGATGAAACGAATCGCAAAGAATGTCGTGCTCTTCGCACTTGGCGATGAACTCCATCATCGCGGCCTGGGCGTCGGGTCGGTCGGTGTAGCTCATGGTCGAGCCGGAATAGCCCAGCGACCAGCGTGGCAGGAAGGCGGGACGGCCGGTGAGCCAGGTGTAGCGGCGCACGATCTCCGGGAGCGTGCCGGCGATCACGTAATAGTCGAGATCGCCATGGTCGGCGGTGAAGCCTCGGAACAGGCCGTGATAATTGCTGTGCTCGCAGCCCATGTCGAAGGTGCAGTCCGATAGCGTGTCATAGAACAGTCCCGCCGACGCGCCGTCTGCTTTTCGCGTGATATAGAACGGGATGTGCTTGTAGAGCGGATCGGTATTGCGCGCGCCGTAGCCCATCGCGTCGACGTTCGACAGGCGGAAGCGGCGGCCGGCGCGGTCCATCTCGCCGCTGCGCTCGCCCAGGCCGAAATATTTTTCCGCCGGATCGCGGACGAGATAGTGATGCACGCGTTCGTCCCACCAGCCGAAATTATAGGCCTGGGTCGGGCGGTCCTTCAGCAGCGGCGCGCCGCTCGCATCGGACCAGGAACAGAAAAACCCGCTCAAGCGGATCGAAAAAGCGAGCTTCGCGGTCTTGACGATCAGTTTGCCGTCGGCCTCTCGCAGATCGTATCGCGGCAGTGCAAATCCCGAGAGATCAAACCGGTCGCGGCCTTCGGCCGGAACGTCTTCCAGGCCGGGCGCGATGGCCCAGGTTTTCGGTTGCTTCAGTATGCCGTCCGGCAGCAGGAGGACACGGACGATATCGTCTTCCAGCACCAAGACATGCGCGACCGCATCGCCGTCACTGTCGAGGCGCAGATGATTGCCGTCGCGGGCGGCGAGGTGGAAGACCGGCGGCGATAAGAGCGTGCTCACCAGTTCGTCATACTACCATCCTCGAGCCGGTTCACAGGGAGGAAGGCGCGCTTGTAGGGATATTTCGCCGCCAGCGTCTCGTCGAGCTCGACGCCCAGGCCTGGCGCCTCGCCCGGATGCAGCATGCCGTTGGCGAACGTATAGGCGTGCGGGAAGACCGCGTCGGTCTCCTTGGTGTGCAGCATGTATTCCTGGATGCCGAAATTCGGCACCGAGAGGTCGAAATGCAGCGCCGCCGCCATGCATACCGGCGACAAGTCGGTGGCGCCATGGCTGCCGGTGCGCACGTGATAGAGATCGGCCAGGCTCGCGACACGCCGCAGATGGGTGATGCCGCCCGCATGTACCACGGTCATGCGGATGTAATCGATGAGTTGCTCCTCGATGAGCTGCTTGGCCTCCCAGATCGCATTGAACACCTCGCCGACCGCGAGCGGCGTGGTGGTGTGCTGGCGGATCAGGCGGAAGCCGGCCTGGTTCTCCGCCGCCACCGCGTCCTCCAGCCAGAACAGCTTGTAGGGTTCCAGGTCGCGGCCCAGCCGCCCGGCCTCGATCGGCGTCAGCCGGTGATGCACGTCGTGCAGCAGGTGGATGTCCCAGCCGAGCCTGTCGCGCGCCGCGGCGAACAGATCGGGCACCGTGCGCATATACTTGACCGTGGACCAGACGTTCTCGGTCGGCAGGTCGGCGTCGGCCGGCTCGTAATATTTCTTGTCCTTCGACACGCCATAGGTCGAGGCGAGGCCGGGGATACCCGATTGCAGACGGACGGCCTTATAGCCTTCTTCCTGATAGCGCAGCGCCTCGGCGACCGTTTCTTCGATCGTCTTGCCGTTGGCATGGCCGTAGACCATCACGCCCTCGCGGCAGGCGCCGCCGAGAAGCTGATACAGCGGCAGGCCGGCGACCTTGCCCTTGATGTCCCACAGCGCGGTGTCGACGGCGGCGATGGCCGACATCGTCACCGGCCCGCGCCGCCAATAGGCGCCGCGATAGAGATATTGCCAGATGTCCTCGATGCGGTGCGCGTCGCGCCCGATCAGGCAGGGGATGACGTGGTCGGTGAGATAGCTCGCGACCGAAAGCTCGCGGCCGTTCAGCGTCGCGTCGCCCAGGCCGGTGACGCCGTCCTCGGTCTCGATCTTCAGCGTGACGAAATTGCGGCCGGGCGAGGTGACGATGACGCGGGCGGAGCGGATCTTGGACATGGGACTCGCGAAGGTTAGAGCTTGTAGGCGGCCTTGGGCAGATTGTAGGCGAGATCGACGATCACGTCCTGGGCTTCGTCCTCGTCCAGCCGGTGGCTGGCGACCAGTTCGGCGAGATAGGCCGCATCGATGCGCCGCGCCAGATCGTGCCGCGCCGGAATGGAGAAGAAGGCGCGGGTGTCGTCGTTGAAGCCCACCGTGTTGTAGAAGCCGGCGGTTTCCGTCACCTGGCGGCGGAAGCGCAGCATGCCTTCCGGCGAATCGTGGAACCACCAGGCCGGCCCGAGCTTCAGGGCCGGATAGTGGCCGGCGAGCGGCGCCAGCTCGCGGGCGTAATTCGTCTCGTCCAGCGTGAACAGGATGATCGTCAGATCGGCGTGGTTGCCGACCCGGTCGAGCAGCGGCTTGAGCGCATTTACATAATCGGTGCGCATCGGGATGTCGGCGCCCATGTTCGGGCCGTATTTCGCGAACAGCGCGGGATTGTGGTTGCGCCAGACGCCCGGATGGATCTGCATCGTCATGCCGTCGTCACACGACATCTTGGCCATCTCGGTCAGCATCGCGGCGCGGAACAGCTCGGCGTCGCCGGGCTCGCGCTTGCCGCGCAGCAGCCGGTCGAGCAGGGCCTGGCCCTCCCGGTCCGAAAGATCGGCCGTCGCCGCCGTCGGATGGCCGTGATCGGTCGCGGTGGCGCCGTGGCTGCGGAAAAATGCCCGGCGTGTCCGATGCGCCGCGAGATAGCCGGCCCAGGTCGCGGTGTCCTCCCGGGTCAGCGCACCGAAGATTTCCACGCTGGCGTCGAACTCCGGCTTGTCCGCGTCGATCACGTCGTCGGGGCGATAGGTCGTCACCACATGGCCCGGCCAGTCGCGCGCGATCGCGTCGTGATCGGCCAGCGTGTCCAGCGCGCCCTCGGTGGTGGCGATTTTCTCGATGTTGAAGCGCGCGAACAGCGCGCGCGGCCGGAAGGCCGGCGTCGCCAGCGCGGCGTCGATGGTGTCGTAATAGAGGTCGGCGGTGTCCGCGCTCAGCCGCACGTCGATGCCGAAGACGGTGGAAAACACATGGTCGAGCCACAGCCGCGACGGCGTGCCGCGAAACGCGGCGTAGTGCGAAGCAAACAGCTTCCACGCCGCGCGGCGGTCGGCGTTTGGATTGCGGAAAACCAGAGCCTCCAGCGCGACGCCCCGGGAATAGAGCATCCGTATCACATAGTGATCGGGCCACAGGAACAGGCTGGTCGCATCCTCGAACGGCGCGTCGGTCGCGAACCATCTGGGATCGGTATGGCCGTGCGGCGACAGGATCGGGAGTTTTTCCACTCTGGCGAACAGCGCGCGCGCGACGGCGCGCGTCGCCGGATCGGGCGGAAAGAAACGGTCGGGATGCAGCTTCAGCGGCGTCATCAGCGGATCACGCGGGCGCCCTTGCCCTTCATCACCGCTTCGACTTCCTTGGCGTTGACCATGGACGTGTCGCCGGGCGTGGTCATGGCGAGCGCGCCGTGCGCCGCGCCGTATTCCACCGCCGCCTGCGGACCCTTGCCTTCCAGGAAGCCATAGGCGAGGCCGGAGGCGAAACCGTCGCCGCCGCCGACGCGGTCGTAGATTTCCAGATTCTCGCGCATCATCGACTGGAAGAATTCGCCGCCGGCATAGAGGATCGCCGACCAGTCGTTGAAGGTCGCGGTCTTCGCGTTGCGCAGCGTCGTCGCCGCGACTTTGAAGTTCGGATAGTCCTTCACCGCCGTCAGGATCATCTTCTTGAAATTCGCGGGATCGATGGCGGAGATGTGCTCGTCCATGCCCTCGACCTCGAAGCCGAGGCAGGCGGTGAAATCCTCCTCATTGCCGATCATCACATCGACGTATTTCGCAATGTGCCGGTTGATCTTGCGCGCGCCCTCCTGCCCGCCCTGGCTCTTCCACAGCGAGGCGCGGTAGTTGAGGTCGTAGGAGACGATGGTGCCGTGCTTGCGCGCGGCTTCCACCGCCTCGATCACCGCTTCGCTCGTGTTGGGCGCAAGCGCCGCGAAGATGCCGCCGGTGTGGAACCAGCGCACGCCTTCCTCGCCGAAGATCTTCTCCCAGTTCACTTCGCCGGGCCGGATCTGCGAGGCGGCCGAATTGGCGCGGTCGGAACAGCCCAGCGCGGCGCGGATGCCGAAGCCTTTCTCGGTGAAGTTCAGCCCGACGCGGGTGTTGCGGCCGATGCCGTCATGCTCGCGCCAGATGACGTGGCTCATGTCCACGCCGCCTTGGCAGATGAAATCCTCCACCAGCCAGCCGAGATCGTTGACCGGCAGCGCGGTCACCACAGCAGCGCGCTTGCCCCAGCATTTGCGCATGGCGCGGGCGACGTTGTATTCGCCGCCGCCTTCCCACACGGTGAACTGCCGGCTGTTGCGCACCCGGCCGAAACCGGGATCGAAGCGCAGCATCACCTCGCCGAAGGAGACGCAGTCCCATTTGCAGTCCTTGGCGGGACGGATGTTCAGGATATCGGCCATCACTTGCTTCCACGGATCTCTTTGATCAGACGCACGGTATCGCGGACCTTCTTCTCGATGCCGTCATAGTCCTTGGCGTCGAGCAGCTTCTTGCTGATGAGGTTGGAGCCGATGCCCGCCGCGACGATCCCGGCGCCGAACCATTCGCGCAACGACGCCTCGGTCGCCTCGACCCCGCCGGTCGGCATGATCTTGGTCCAGGGCATGGGCCCCAGCACCGCCTTGACGAAGGCGGGGCCGCCGACGCTCCCGCCTGGGAAGACCTTGACGATCTCGCAGCCCAGCTCCTGCGCCTCGGAGATCTCCGTCGCGCTGCCGCAGCCGGGGCTGTAGGGAATGCCGCGGCGGTTGCACAGGCGCGCCACCTCCGGATTGGTCATCGGTCCCACGACGAAATTGGCTCCATTGGCGATGTAGAGGCCGGCGGTCGGAGCATCGACCACCGACCCAACCCCCATGATAACGCTACCATCGGTTTTCGCAAAATGTCGGGTCACCTCCAGGAAAACATGCGCGGCGAAGTCGCCGCGATTGGTGAATTCGATGCACTTCGCGCCGCCATTGGCGCAGGCCTGGATGACCTTCGCGCAGACCTCCACGTCGGGGTGGTAGAACACCGGGATCACTCCCTGGTCGATGATGGCGGTGAGCACTTTCAGCCGGTCTCTGGCCATTTCCGTCCCTCGATGCGTGCAAGCGGCCGGCACATTGCCAGCCCCCGCTTCATATTTCGAGCATGGTAACCGGTATCAGTTTGTCGAGCACCGCTCGGCCGGAAAAAGGGGGCCGGAGCCTCAATGCCCGATCAGGTGGGTTGCCCAGCCCTTCCAGAACGGGGCCAGATTATAGAGATAGGTTGCCGTGAGTTGCAGCGCCGCCGCCCAGGCCGCGCCACCCACATAAGCCGGATGGAGCCGCTTGCGGGTGACGAGGTCGTAGGCGCCGAGCGAGAGGATCAGGAGGTCCGGCAGAAGGAAACCCTCGGCCAGGAACGGCCAGAACCCGTCATAGGCGCCCATCATCTTGCCGATGGCGACTCCCAGCCAGCGGGCGAAGCCGGCATCGGAGATGTAAAGCGTCGCCAGCAGCATCAGCCGCTTATGCGCGGACGGATCGTTGCGCTTCAGAAATGCGGCGGTGACGAGGATCGCAAACGCGACGATGTCGGTGAGCTGCACCGCCAGGAAGGCGGGATCGCCGTCCTTGGTGCCGAAGTGAAGGCGCTGCATGACGATCGCGGTCGCGGGCCCGATCACGACCATGAAGGCGGCCAGCCCCATCATCCAGATGCCGAGCCGGGCATGAAGCTGCGGGCGCCTGCGGCGGATCAGCAGCACCTGCGCCGTCAGCAGCACCAGCCAGCCCACGAAGGCGACCGCATGGACGTGCACGATCCACGGATAGGGCGGGGCGCCGCTGCGGAGGCGATCGGCGATCTGGCCGCCGAAGCCCATCAGGATGCCGACCCAGATGGCCAGCACCAGCGCGAGGAAGAAATTGCGATCCCACCTGTGGTATGGCGCGAACGGCGCGCCGCGCACAGGCGCCGCGCCCATGACGGTATCGCTCATGCTGAAGCCCCCACTTCGACAGCGGACTTCTACCGCGCCGCCCGGACGCCGTCGACCGTCGGGCGACGACGGCCGGACATTTTGCGGGGCTAGCGCGTCGACATCCCGCCGTCGATGACGAGCTCACTCCCGGTCACGTAGCGCGACTCGTCGCTGGCGAGGTAGAGCACGCCCTGCGCGATATCCTCGGGCACGCCCTTCTTGCCGATCGGCACGGCCATTTCGGAAATCTGGTCGAGGTTCGGCGCATTGGCGCCGGCGCCGCCGGGCACGATGCCGGCCCAGATCGGGGTTTCGATGATGCCCGGGTGAATGGAGTTCACCCTTACATTGTCACGTGCCGCGCCGCACTCCAGCGCCACCGCCTTGGTGAACAGCCGCACACCGCCCTTGGTGGCGCAATAGCCGGCCAGCGTCGGCGATCCCTTGAGCCCCGCCAGCGAGGAGATGTTGATGATGGAACCGCCGCCGCTCGCCCGCAGCAGCGGCAGGCAATGCTTCACGCCCAGGAACACGCCGTCGAGATTGATCGCGGTCTGCCGCCGCCAATCGGCCAGCGTCATCGTCAGCACCGAGCCGGCGATGGCGATGCCGGCATTGTTGACCAGGATGTCGAGCCGGCCGAATTTCGCCTTGACCGCGGCGGCGACGCTTTCCCAGGCCTCTTCGCTGGCGACGTCGTGGTGCAGGTAGATCGCCTCGCCGCCGGACTTCGCGATCGCGCCGCCGACATCCTTGCCCTGGTCGTCCTGGATATCGGTGACGGCGACCTTGGCGCCTTCCCTGGCAAGCAGGAGCGCGCTCGCCCGCCCGATGCCGCTGGCCCCGCCGGTGACGAGAGCGACCTTTCCCTTGACGCGATCTGCCATGAACCAGCCCTTCCTAAGTCGATTTCAAACCGGCCTCTTTGCGGGCCGCGGGGGCGATAGTGGAAGCCTGTAACGAAACCGGCAACTGCGGCGAATTCGGTTCATGGGACTGCTATGGTCCCGGCGCCCCATCGGGATCAGCCATGACGGACGCAACCCAATCGTTGCCGCAAGGGAAAGTCGGCGAGGACATGGTCATCGACCGCATCCGCGCCGCGCTGCATCTGCCGCCGCGCGGGCCGCGCCCGCCGACCTATCTTTTTTACCGGCACACGGTGCCGGTGCGCCTGCTGCATTGGATCAATGCCGTCTGCATGCTGGTCATGCTGATGACCGGTCTTCAGATCTTCAACGCCCATCCCGCGCTCTATTGGGGGATCACATCCCACTTCGACCGCCCGATCCTGGCGATGACCGCGCAGGGCACCAGCGAGCATTTCTGGGGCGTGACGCAGATCGGCCCCTGGACGTTCAACACCGACGGCGTGTTCGGCGCCTCGGACACCGACGGCGTCAAGACGGTGCGCGGCTTCCCGGCCTGGGCGACGATCCCGAGCGCCTCGCCCAGCCTGGCGCTCGGCCGGCTCTGGCACTTCGCCTTCGCCTGGCTGCTCGTGGTCAACGCCGTCGCCTATTTCGCCTATGCGTTCTGGAGCGGCCATTTCACCAAGGAATTGCTGCCGACGAAGAAGGATTTCACCGGCCTGCCGCACGAGATCGTCACCCACGCCAAGCTGCAATTCCCCAAGGGCGAGGCGGCCAAGCACTACAACGGCCTTCAGCGCCTGACCTATTTCTTCGTGCTGTGCGTGCTGGGACCGTTGATCGTGCTGACCGGCCTCACCATGTCGCCGATGATGGACAGCGCCTTTCCCTTCCTGCTCTGGGTGTTCGGCGGCCGGCAGAGCGCGCGCACCCTCCATTTCATCGTCGCGTTCTCCTTCCTGGGCTTCTTCTTCGTCCATATGGCGGCGCTGATCGCGTCGGCGCCGCTCAACGGCCTGCGCTCCATGATCACCGGCTACTTCGCGATCGAGAAGGAGAGGAGCGATGTCTGACCGCGCCTCGCGCCGCGGCGTGCTCGTGCGCGGCACGGCCGCGCTCGCCACGCTGGTGCTGGCCGGCTGCACCGGCATCGCGGACGCGCCCTGGGCGGTGAACCTGCTGGGCGAGGTCGAGAAGCTGACGCGGCGCGCCCAATTGCTGTTCGCCGGCGGCCATGCGCTGGCGCCGGAGTTCGCCAAGGCCGACATCGCGGCGGTGTTCCGGCCCAACGGCACGCTCAACCCCAACACCAACGACTACAACGTCCACCTGTCCCAGGGCTTCAAGGACTGGATCATCCCGGTCGGCGGCTTGGTCAGGAACCCGCTCAAGCTGTCGCTCGCCGATATCCGCAAATTCCCGCCGCGCACCCAGATCACACGCCACGATTGCGTCGAGGGCTGGAGCTGCATCGGGCAATGGACCGGCGCGCCGCTGGCCGCCATCCTCGCCTTGGCCGGGCCGAAGCCGGAGGCGCGCTATGTCGTGTTCTATTGCGCCGATCCGATGGGGACGGAGGATGTTGACGCCCAAGGAAATCTCATTCCCCCTCCGTTCTATTATGAGAGCCTCGACCTGCTCGAGGCGACTCATCCACAGACGATTCTTGCCTATGAATTGAACGGCGAGGCCCTGCCGGTCGCGAACGGCGCCCCGATCCGGGTGCGCGCGGAGCGCCAACTTGGCTATAAAATGCCCAAATATGTGCAGCGGATCGATCTGGTCGCGAGCTACGACCGGATCGGCGGCGGCAAGGGCGGGTACTGGGAGGATCAGGGCTATCAGTGGTATGGCGGCATTTGAATAAAACTGCTTTCTTTTGGCGCATTGTCGCGGCCCCTTGTCGGTCGGGGGCACCAATCCCAATATGTTGAGTTATATTCGGAACTGAGATCGATTCTGCCAATGCATGGGTATGGGGCAATGACGCGTATTCCTTCCTTCCTCGCGGTTCTGTCGCTGGCCGCCGCACTGTCCGGCTGCGCCACCACCGACCCGACCGGTCAAAACGACCCTTATGAGCAGACCAATCGGCAGATTTTCGACTTCGATCACTCGGTCGATCATGCGGTCGCCCGCCCCGTCGCGGTGTTCTACAACCACGTGACGCCGGGCTTCGTGCGCGACGGCATCCACAACTTCCTGTCGAACCTGGATTCGCCGGTGATCTTCGCCAACGACCTGTTGCAGGGCGAGACCACCCGGGGCAGCGAGACGCTCGGCCGCGCCGTCCTCAATTCCACACTCGGAGTGGGGGGTGTGTTCGATGTCGCCGCCAGGATGGGCATTCCCGGCCATGGCGAGGATTTCGGCCAGACGCTGGCGGTATGGGGCGCCGATGAGGGGCCCTATCTCGTGCTGCCGCTGGCCGGCCCCAGCAATCCGCGCGATGTCGTCGGCATCGGCGGCGACGTCGCGCTGGACCCCTTCACCTACCTGAAGTGGAACAACTCGACCCTCTTTTCGATGATCCGCGCCGGCTCGGAGATCGTCGATCTCAGGGCGCGCAATGTCGACAATCTGGACCAGATCGAGCGGACCTCGGTCGACCTCTACGCCACGACGCGCAGCCTCTATCGCCAGCACCGCAACGCCGAAATCCGCAACGGCGCGCCGGACACCGAGAACCTGCCGAATTTGTGACCTCTCCCGCTTGCGGGAGAGGTTGTTCACTTTGCCGCCATCGGCGGCGCTTCGCCCAGGAGCCAGGCGTAGAACCGCTCCCAGTATACCTTGCACCACCGCCGGAACTGGTCGAGGTAAAGGTAGACGACGGGCGTCGTGTACAGCGTCAGGATCTGGCTCAGCAGCAATCCGCCGACGATCGAGATGCCGAGCGGCTGGCGCAGCTCCGAGCCGGTGCCATAGCCGAAAGCGAGCGGCAACGCGCCCAGGATCGCGGCGAAGCTCGTCATCATGATGGGCCGAAAGCGCAGCAGGCACGCCTGGTAGATCGCGTCGCGCGGGCTCAGTCCCTGGTGCCGTTCGGCCTGGATGGCGAAGTCGATCATCATGATCGCATTCTTCTTCACGATGCCGATCAGGAGGATGACGCCGATCATGGCGATCAGGCTGAACTCGACATGGAACAGGAACAGCGCCAGCACCGCGCCGACGCCCGCCGAGGGCAGCGTCGAGAGGATCGTCAAGGGATGCACATAGCTCTCATAAAGCACGCCCAGCACGATGTAGATCGTGATCAGGGCGGAGAGGATCAGCACCGGCTGGCTGTTGACCGAGTCGGTGAACGCCTTGGCGGTGCCGGCGAACATGCCCTGGATCGAGACCGGCACCTTGATCTCGGCCATCTTCTTCTGGATCGCTACGGTCGCCTGGCCGAGCGATACGCCCTTGGCGAGTTCGAACGAGAAGGTCGTGACCACGAAAGGTCCCTGGTGGTTGATGCCGAGCGGCGCCGTCGAGGGGCCGTAGCTCGCCACCGCCGATAGCGGGATCATCGTCTCCTGCCGGGTCGAGACCGAGGCGCCGGTCGAGGCGCCGCCGCGCGCGCTGTTGACCAGGGCATTGGCCTGCTGGTTGCGCACCAGATCGGCGGCGACGTCGGCCGCGGTCGGCGCCGCGACGGCGGTGGCGGATGCCGCCGCTCCGGCCGTCGGCGTGACGATGGTGGTTCCGGCCACCGCGCCGGACGCCTGGGTGCCGCTGATCGAGCCGCCGGAAGTGCTGACGTAGATGTCCTTGAGGGTCTCGGGGCTCTGCCAGAACTGCGGCGCCACCTCCATGACCACGTGATACTGGTTCATGTCCTCGTAGATCGTCGAAACCTGGCGCTGGCCGAACGCGTCGTAGAGCGTGTTATCGATCTGCGAGGTGCTGACGCCGAGCCGGGCCGCGGTGGAGCGGTCGATCTTGAGCGCGATTTCGAGCCCCTGGTCGCCGCGGTCGGAATTGACCTGGTCGATCTCGGGCATGTCGTTGAAGGCGTCGGTGATCTTGGGCAGCCATTGCTCGAGCTCTTCGAGCGTGTCGGCGGTGATCGTGTACTGATAGGACCCGCTGCTCTGCCGCCCGCCCACGCGGACGTCGCGGCCGCCGCTCAGGAACAGCCGCGCCCCGGTGACCGCGGAGAATTTCGGCGTGATGCGCGCGACCACCTGATCGGTCGTCAGCCCGCCGCGTTCGGCGAGCGGCTTCAACTGGACGAAGACGCTGCCGGTGTTGGTGGCGCCGCCGCGCGGTCCGCCGCCGCCGCCGCCGATCGTGCCGGTGACGTCCTGGACCGCCGGATCCTCGCTCACGATCTTCATGAACTGGGCGAATTTCTGCTTCATCAGCTGGAACGAGATCGACGGACCGGCGCGGATCATGCCGAACGCCTGGCCGGTATCCTCGTCCGGGAAGAAGCCCTTGGGCACGTAATAGTAGAGGACGAAATTGGCGAGGATCGTGACCAGCAGGACAAGCGCGATCCAGCCCGGTATCCGCAGGGCAACCGAAAGCGTGCGGGCGTAGAAATCGCGCGCCGCGTTGAAGGCGCGCTCCGAAAGGCGCAGCAGCGGGCCCTGGCCGCGGCCGACCCGGTGCAGGTCGAGGATGGCGCAGAGCATCGGCGTGGTCGTCAGCGACACGATCAGCGAGATGGTGATGGCCACGGTCAGCACCATGGCGAACTCGTTGAAATAGCGCCCCACGATGCCGCCCATCAGCAGGATCGGGATGAACACGGCGACGAGGGAGATGCTCATCGACAGCACGGTGAAGGCGACCTCGCGCGTGCCGGCGATCGTCGCCTCGAGCCGGGACATGCCGCCTTCGATGTGGCGCGAGACGTTCTCCAGCACCACGATGGCGTCGTCCACCACGAAGCCGGTGGCGACGGTCAGCGCCATCAGCGACAGGTTGTTGAGCGTGTAGCCGAGCAGGTACATCGCCCCGAAGGTGCCGATCAGCGACAGGGGCACCGCGACGGAGGGAATGATTGCGGCCCGCCCGTCGCGCAGGAAGAGATAGACGACGAACATCACGAGCAGGATCGAGACCATCATCGAGCGCTGCACGTCGCGCAGCGAATCGTGGATCGTGCCGGTGCGGTCGATCGCGATGTCGAGATGGATCGAGGGCGGCAGCGCGGCCTGGAGCTGCGGCAGCACCGCCTTCACATTGTCGACGGTCTGGATGATGTTGGCGCCAGGGGTGCGGAACAGGAGCACCAGGATGGCCGGCTGGTTGTTCGACATGCCGATATTGCGCACGTCCTCGACGCTGTCGTCGACCTCCGCCACGTCGGTGAGCCTGACCGCCGCGCCATTGCGGTAGGCGACGATCAGCGTCTTGTACTGGCTGGCCTTGGTGGCGGTGTCGTTGACATAGACCTGATAGCGCTGCGTGCCTTCCTCCACCGCGCCCTTGGGCGCGTTGGCGTTGGCGGCCGACAGCGCGGCGCGCACGTCCTCCAGCCCGATGCCGTATTTGAACAAAGCGCGCGGATTGAGCTCGACCCGCACCGCCGGCAGCGAGCCGCCGGCGATCTGCACCTGGCCTATGCCGTCCACCGTGGAGAGCTTTTGCTGCAGGATGTTCGAGGCGGAATCGTAGATCTGCCCGGGCGACAGCGTGGTCGAGGTCAGCGATAGGATCAGGATCGGCTGGTCGGCCGGATTGACCTTGCGATAGGTCGGGTTGGAACGCAGCGAGGCGGGAAGATCGGCCCGCGCCGCATTGATCGCCGCCTGCACATCGCGCGCCGCGCCGTCGATATTGCGCTTGGCATTGAACTGCAGCGTGATGCGGGCCGAGCCGACCGAACTGGTCGAGGTCATCTCGTCGACATCGGCGATGACGCCCAGATGCCGCTCCAGCGGCGTCGTCACACTGGTCGACACCGTCTGCGGACTGGCACCCGGCAAGGACGCGGTCACCGAGATCGTCGGCACGTCGATGTTCGGCAGCGCCTCGACGGGGAGCAGGAAATAGGCGACGCCGCCGGCCAGCGCCAGACCGATGGTCAGGAGCGTGGTGGCGATCGGCCGGCGGATGAAGGTCTCGGAGAAGCTCATGTCGCGCGCCTCGCGCGCCAGTCGCGGATCTGGCCGCCCAGCCGGTCGAAATAGATGTAGATCACCGGCGTGGTGAACAAGGTCAAAAGCTGACTCACAAGAAGCCCGCCGACGATGGAGATGCCCAGCGGATGGCGCAGCTCCGATCCCGTGCCGCTTCCGACCATCAGCGGCAGCGCGCCGAACAAAGCGGCGACCGTGGTCATGAGGATCGGGCGGAAGCGCAGCAGCGCGGCCTGGTGGATCGCCTCGCGCGGCGTCTTGCCCTCGTTGCGTTCGGCCTCCAGCGCGAAATCGATCATCATGATGGCGTTCTTCTTGACGATGCCGATCAGCAGGATGATGCCGATGATCGAGACGATGCCCAGATCGTTGCCCGACACGATCAGCGCCAGCAGCGCGCCGACGCCGGCCGAAGGCAGCGTCGAAAGGATGGTGATCGGATGGATGAAGCTCTCATAGAGCACGCCGAGCACGATATAGACGGTGACGATCGCCGCCAGGATGAGCAGCAATTCGTTGGACAGCGCCGACTGGAACGCCAGCGCCGAGCCCTGGAACACGGTCGTGATGCTGGCCGGCAGGTTCGCCGCGGCCTCCGCCGCCTTGACCGCGTCCACCGCGGCGCCGAGCGAATAGCCGGGCGCGACGTCGAAGGAGATCGAGGCCGAGGGAAACTGGCCCAGATGGTCGATCTCGAGCGGCACCGGATTGGAGTCGACGCGGGCGAAGGCCGATAGCGGCACCTGTCCGCCGCCGGCCGAAGGCAGATGGATGTCGCCGAGCGAGCCCAGCGAGTTCTGGATCCCCGGATCGGCCTCCAGGATCACGCGGTACTGGTTGGACTGGGTGAAGATGGTCGAGATGATGCGCTGGCCGAAGGCGTCGTAGAGCGCGTTGTCGATGGTCGCCGCGGTGATGCCGAAGCGCGCCGCGGTGTCGCGGTCGACCATCACGGTCGCCGACAGGCCGCGGTCGAGGAAGCTGGTCGAGACGTTCCGGAGTTCCGGCCGCGCCGACAGCGCCTGGAGCAGCTTCGGCACCGCGCCGGTCAGCGTCGCCGTGCTCGCGTCCTCGAGCACGAACTGGTACTGCGCCCGGCTGACCGTGGAATCGATCGTCAGGTCCTGCACCGGCTGGAGATAGAGCGACATCCCCGCCACCTGCCGGGCGCGGTCCAGGATGCCGGAAACCGCGTCGGTGATGCTGTCGGAGCGCTCGTCCTTCGGCACCAGGTTGATCAGGAAGCGCCCGCTGTTCAGCGTCGCGTTGTTGCCGTCGACGCCGATGAAGGAGGAGAGGCTCGCGACATTGGGATCTTCGAGCAGCGCCGCAGCCAGCGCCTGCTGGCGGCGCGACATCTCGTCGAACGAGACCGTAGGCCCGGCCTCGGTGATGCCCTGCACCAGGCTGGTATCCTGGGTCGGAAAGAAGCCCTTGGGGATCACGATGTAGAGCACGACCGTCAGCGCCAGCGTGGCGACGGCGATCAGCAGCGTCAGGGGCTGGCGGTCGAGCACCCATTGCAGCGCCCGGTCGTATTGGGCGATCACGCGGTTGAAATAGGCTTCCGCCTTCTCCGCGATCGAGCCCGGCTTGGGCTCCTTGTGGCGGCGCAGGAGCTTGGCGCACAGCATCGGCACCAGGGTCAGCGAGACCAGGGCGGAGATCAGGATGGTGATGGCGAGCGTCACCGCGAATTCGCGGAACAGCCGCCCGACGACTTCCTGCATGAAGAGCAGCGGGATCAGCACCGCGATCAGCGACACGGTCAGCGACACGATGGTGAAGCCGATCTCGCCCGAGCCTTTCAGCGCGGCTTCGAGCGGGGTATCGCCGGCTTCGAGATAGCGGGTGATGTTCTCGATCATCACGATGGCGTCGTCGACCACGAAGCCGGCCGCGATGGTCATCGCCATCAGCGACAGGTTATTGAGCGAGTAGCCGAGCAGGTACATCGCGGCGAAGGTGCCGATGATCGAAAGCGGCACCGACAGGCTCGGGATGAAGGTCGCCGGGATGTTGCGCAGGAACAGGTAGATCACCAGCACGACGAGCACGACGGCGAGGGCGAGTTCGAACTCGACATCGGAAACCGAGGCGCGGATCGTCGTGGTGCGGTCGGTCAGCACCGTCACGTCGACGCCGGCCGGCAGCCCCGCCTTGATCTGCGGCAGCATCGCCTTGATCGAATCCACCACCGCGATGACGTTGGCGCCCGGCTGGCGCTGCACGTTGAGCAGGATCGCCGGCGTCTTGTTCATCCAGGACAGCAGCTTCACGTTCTCGGCGCTCTCCACCACGCTGGCCACGTCGGAGAGATGCACCGGCGAGCCGTTCTTGTAGGCGACGACGATGTCCTTGTAGTCCTGTGGGCTCTGGATCTGGTCGTTGGCGTCGATGGTGTAGGACTGCGCCGCGCCGTCGAAACTGCCCTTGGGCGCGTTCGAATTGGCGTTGGCGATGGTGGTGCGCAGATCGTCGATGTTGAGGCCGTAGGCAGCGAGCGCCTGAAGGTTCGCCTGGATGCGCATCGCCGGGCGCTGGCCGCCCGCGATGCTGACGAGGCCGACGCCGGAAAGCTGCGAGATCTTCTGCGCGATGCGCGTGTCGGCGAGGTCCTGCACCTGCGTCAGCGGCATCGTCCGGGAGCTGATCGCCAGCGTGATGATCGGCGCGTCGGCCGGATTGACCTTGGCGTAGACCGGCGGCGCCGGAAGGTTCTGCGGCAACAGATTGCCGCCGGCATTGATCGCGGCCTGCACTTCCTGCTCGGCAATGTCGAGGCTGAGGCTAAGATCGAATTGCAGCGTGATGATCGAGGCGCCAGCGGAACTGACCGACGACATCTGGTCGAGGCCCGGCATCTGGCCGAACTGCTTTTCCAGCGGCGCGGTGACCGAAGAGGTCATCACTTCCGGCGAGGCGCCGGGCAGGAAGGTCTGGACCTGGATGGTCGGGTAGTCGACCTCCGGCAGCGCCGACAGCGGCAGATAGGAATATCCGACGAGGCCGACGAGCAGAATCGCGATCATCAGAAGCGATGTCGCGACGGGACGCAGGACGAAGGGGGCGGAAGGATTCATGGGGCTGCGTCCCGTCTAGGGTCCGCCGCCTCCGCCGCCGTGCCGGCCGCCGCCTCCGGCGCGCCGGAGCTTCTTGAGCGCCGCCGTGCAGGCGTCGCTGAAGCTGTCGCGATTCTGCATGACGCACATCATCGTCTCGCGGCCCGGGGCGACGTTGGGGCAATACTTCGCCAGATCGGCGCTGCAATATTGCTTGAGGGCGGCCTGCATCTTGGCGCGGCGCGCGGCGCGGTCGGCATCGCCGCCGCCCGCGGCGCCCGCCGGCGCGACGCTCGGCTGGGCGGTGGGCGCCGGCGCGTTGGGCAGGCTGACTTCGGCGCCGTCGCGCAGCCGGTCGGCACCGTCGACCACGACGACGTCGCCGGGCTTCAGTCCCTGGGCGATCGCGACCATCGTGGCGTTGCCGGGACCGAGCGTCACGGTGCGCTGCGCCACGGTCTTGTCCGGCTGCACGACGAAGACATAGTTGCCCTCGGCGCCGCGCTGCACCGCCGCCACCGGCACCAGCGTCTGGTCGTGCCGCGTATCGACCAGCAGGCGCACATTGACGAATTGGTTGGGAAACAGCTTGCCGTCGGAATTGTCGAACAGGGCACGGGCCTTCACCGTGCCGGTCGTCGTGTCGATCTGGTTGTCGACGGTCGCGAGCGTTCCGGTGCCCAACTGCACGGTCTGGCCGCGGTCATAGGCATAGACGGTGAGCGTCGCGCCCGAGCGGGTGCGCGCCATGACGTCGGCGATGTTGTCCTCCGGCAGCGAGAACAGCACCGAGATCGGCTGCTCCTGGGTCACGACGACGACGCCGTTGGTCTGCCCGGCCGACACCACATTGCCGAGATCGACCTGGCGCAGGCCGACGCGTCCGGCGACCGGCGCGGTTATGCGCGCATAGCCGAGATTGATCGCGGCGCTCTTCACATTGGCCTGGTCGGACAGGACGACGCCGCGGTCGGAGTCCACCAGCGCCTGCTGCGTCGCATATTGCTGCTGCGAGATCGCCTTGGCCTGGTTCAGCATTTCGAAGCGCTTCAAATCCACCAAGGCGTTGTTCAGGTTCGCCGCGTCGCGCGCGAGTTGGCCCTTGGCCTGGTCGAGCGCCGCCTGGAAGGGCGCGGGATCGATCTGCATCAGGACGTCGCCGGCCTTCACCATCTGGCCCTCGGTGAAAGCGATCTTGACGATCTGGCCGCCGACCTGGGGCCGCACGGTCACGGTGGCGAGCGGCGTCACCGTGCCGAGCGCGTTGAGCGTGATGTCCATGTCGCCATTGGTGGCCGTGGCCACGCCGACGGCCTGCGGCCCGCCCATGCCGAAGCGGGTGTTGTGGCTGGCCGAGCCGGCGGAGTAGATTCGCCAGCCGATCAGGCCGATCAGGAGAAGCCCAAGCAGCACCCAAAGCGTGGTCCTGCCGCCGGGAAGGCGGGACGCGCTCCAGCGCCAGGCCCGATCCGTCTGCTCCGCCGCCACGCTGAAAACGCCCTTCTGGCTGCCGGGACCACTCATTCTTGTCTCGCTTGTACCGTGAGATATCTGGCAGTGCCCCCGCCGAGGGGTCAATTAACAAACGAAAAGTCCCGAAATATGTCGAAACTGTCGCGGCCGCGTTGGACAGGCGGCCCAAATGCCACCATATCCAACTTGTAACACTCCCACTCGCGCGGCGTTCCTTAAGCGGATTTCATCTTGATGCACGGTTTCCTCGCCTGGATCTCGGACGCGGCCGACTGGCTGCTCGCCTTCGCCAGGCACCATCCCGAATCGGCTTTCGCCATCGCCTTCATCGTGTCCTTCGGCGAATCTTTCGCCGGGCTCTCCTTCCTCGTGCCGGGCACGACGATCCTGATCGCGCTGGGCGCCTTGCTGCGCGCCATCGATGCGGATTTCTGGAGCTACTTCCCGGTCTGGGCGGCGGCGGCGGTGGGCGCCATCCTGGGCGACTGGATCTCCTATTGGATCGGTCACCGCTTCAAGGCGCACGTCCTCTCGACCTGGCCGATCTCGCATTATCGCGCGCAGATGGATACCGCGCTGGTGTTCTTCGGCCGTTGGGGGGTGTGGGGAATTTTCATCGGCCGCTTCCTGGGGCCGTTTCGCGCCACCGTGCCGCTGGTCGCCGGCATTTCGCAGATGCGCTTCTGGCCGTTCCAGATCGCCAATGTGACGTCGGCGCTGATCTGGTCGGCGTCGCTGCTCGTCCTGGGCGCGGCGGGCTGGGCCGCCGTCAAGTCGGTGTGGCATTCGCTGGGCGGCTGGCCGGCGATCGCCGTGGCCGTCATCGCGATCGCGATCGGCATCGCCTTCCGCGACCGCATCGGCTCGGCGTTGCGATCCCTGACGGCAAAATTAAAGGGCGGGACGGCTTAGCCGTCCCGCCCTTTCCATCGTTCCAGAATCCGGACGAAGCCCTATGGCGAAGGCGCGGGCGTCTGATCGGGCGCCGGCGCGGCGGGTGCCGGAGCGGGCGCCGGCGCTTCGGCCGGCGGATTGGCCTGCGTCTTCTTGCGGGCGAGATCCTGCATGGCGCCATGCGCGTCGTTGAAGCCCTTCAGCGAGAAGGGAATCTCGAACGCCTTGCCGGCATCGGCATAGACGATGATCTTGCCGGCGTCGCCGCCGCTCGACAGCGCGCCCACCGCGTCGGGCTGCATCAGCATCTCGACATAGCAGCCGCCGCGATCGCAGCGCCGGTAGTGCAGCATCGGCGAGGTATAGGTGTCCGCCGACAGCACGAGACCCTTCTGGATCAGCACGCCGAGCGGCACCGCGATCTGGATCACGTGCTTGTCGCTGCTGGGCACATAGGCGATCGAGATCGAGAGGATGCGCTGCTGGTTCTGCTTGTTGGCCAGAAGCTCGAACATGTCGCAGGGCGACGGCGACTTCACCGGATAGCAGCGCACCATCCAATCGCCGAACTGCTTGGTTTCGGACGGCTGGACCGGAGCGCCGCCGCCGGCGGGCGCGCCCTGGGCCTGCGCCGCGCCGATGGAAAGCAGGCTCAGCGCCAGCGCGCCGACGAACGTTGAACGGAATGACATCACGACCAGAGTCTCCACCACCAGGAACGGCGCTTGGCGGCGTCACTCACGAACGCCTTGTGCGCTTCCACGAAGCCTTTGAGGGAAAAGGGCAGGGCCGCGGCCTTGCCGTCCAGACCGGCGAGCAGGATCTTCGCCTGGCTGGCGGCGACCATCGCGTTCTCGACATCCGCGTCGTATTTGACGCGCACCACGCAGCCCAGACCGCCGCAATACTCGTATTGATAGAGCTTGGGCTTGTCGGTGCCGAACACGATGCCGATGCCCGGATCAAGCAGCACGTTGAACGGCACGGTCACCAGCATCTCGCTCGTGGCGGAGTTCTTCGGCTTGTAAATCTGCAGGCGCGCAAGCTCGGTCTGGCCCTTGTCGTCGGGCACGTCGAGCTGCATCTCGCAGCCAAGATCCTTCTCGCTGCGCTTGGGGCAGGTCAGGCGCCAGTCGTCATATTGCGACGCGACCGGGATGTCCGGCGGCGCGCTGAACGCCTTGTGGCCGAACCAGCCGAGCACCAGGCCGAGAATCAGAAGCACAGCGCCGATGGCGATGCGAAACGGAGTACTATTCAAGTCAAACGGCATATGGCGATTGCCCCATAGCTTTGAACGGGCCGCACTTAACGGGAAGCAGGGGGTCAGGGCAAGCCGGACTTGGCCGTTTCCGTGTAAATTGCCCGCCATGTCTCCGGATGAGGTAAATGGCCGCGCTAGCGGACCAGCACCACGCCGACCGGGGCCGAGCGCCCTTTGACCAGCGCCGCCAGCGCCTGGGAAAGGCCGGGCCGGGGCCGCTCATCGGGATGGGCGACCATGACGACGGCATCGGACAGGCGCGCGAGCGACGGCGCCTCGGAGGATTCGAGCACGGACGGCGCCGCCACGATGGCGAGATCGCAGATGGTGCGCAGATGCGCGAAGAGCTCACCCACTTTGGGCGAGGCGACGGCCGCCTGGGGATCGCGCGGTGGCCGGGCCAGCGCGAGCAGCATTGCGTCCGAGCGCGGATCGCGGACCAGCGCCCGGCCCAGCGGCACGGCGCCGGCGAGCACCTCCAGCAGGCCGGCTTGCGGACGGATGCGGGCCGCCTCCGCCAGGACGGGTTTGGCAAGATGGCCGTCGACCAGGATGGTGCGCAGGCCCCGTGCCGCGGCCGCGCGCGCCAGCGCCAGCGCGACCGTGGTGCCGGCGGCGGGCGATTCGGAGGTCGTCACGGCGACGATGCGTCCGGTCCCGAGATTGCGGTTCGGCATCACCCGCCCGAGCAGCGCCCCGATGGCGCGTGCAAAGGGCGAGGCCGGCCAGTCGACGATGTGATCCGCGGCGCCTTCGGCCAGCGCGCCCGGCACGTCGGCGAGCAGCGGCGGTCCGGCGCGCGCGGCGACCGGAACGGGAATGGGAGCCGGCACCGGCGCGACCGGCCGCGCCGCTGGGCGGACGACGACAGGCACCGGCCGCTGCACGCCGGCGAAGCGCATGGCAAGAAGCGCGGCGAGGCATCCGAGCAGAAGACCGGCCGGGATCGACGCCAACACGATCAGCATGCGCTGCGGCGAACTCGGCGCCGAAGGCACCGGGGCGCGGCTGATCACATGCGCGTCGGGATATTGCAGGCCCTCCTGATCCTGGATCGCGGTAAGGCGGCCCAGGAACGCGTCGTACAGCTTGCGCGACGTATCCGCGTCGGCCTGCAAGGCCCGCAGCTTCACCGCCGTCATGTCCTGGCCGGAGGCCTGGTGCTGCGTCGTGCTGAAGCTGCCTTGCAGCGAGTTCAATTGCGCCCGCGCCACCGCGACGTCGCTGGCGAGCGAGCTTGCGATGCGCGCGCCCTCCTCGTCGATCTTCTGCTGCAGGTCCTTGAGCTGGTTGTCGACCTCGATGCGCTTGGGATGCTTGGGGCCGTAGGGAATGGCGAGCGCCGATTGCTGGCGCAACAGATCGGCCTGCTGGGTGCGAAGCTGGATAATCAGGGGCGAGGCCACGATCTGCGAGATGTCGACGGGATTGCCCGCCTTCATGAGGTTCTGGACCTGGTTGTAAATCGCCGCCTTGGCCGAGAGGTCGGCGCGCGCCTGCACGATCTGTCCGTTGATGCCGCCGAGCTGGGCCTCGATCAGCGAGGTGCCGCCGGCGCTGGAATCCAGATTGTGCTGGGCGCGATAGGTCAGCGCCGCGGCGTCCTGCGCCGCCACCCGGCTGCCCAGTTCGCGGATGCGCTGCGTCAGCCAGGTGCTCGTCGCTTCCGAGGCGCTGAGCTTGGCTTCGACCAGATCGTCGACATAGGTCTGCGCGACGGTGTCGGCGATCAGCGCCGCCTTCTTGGCGTCGCGCGAGCTGAACGAAACGGTGATGGTGGTCGAAAGGCCGAGCGACTCCGACCACATATGGCTCAGGAAGGCGTCGATGATCGCGTCCTTCTGCACCGCCGGGTCGATCGCCGTGGCGGCGTCGCGCTCGGCGAACCAGTTGCGCGGATTGAGCGACGAGACCAGCAGCCCGCCGACGCTCTGCTGCAGCGATGGGTTGAATTCCGGATCGTCATAGAGCTTGAGCTTGGCGATGACCTCGGCGGCGAGGTCGCGCGACTGCAGGACCTGGAGCTGGTTCTGGATCGAGGACGGGTCGGTCGGCAGCGCCGTCAGCACGGACGACAGATCGGCGATCGTGTTCTTGCGCGGGTCGAGCATCACGACCGACGACGAGGTGTAGCGCGTCGGCAGCAGCGTCACGATCACCACCGCGAGCGCGACCACGAGCGCGGTCACGCACAGGATCAGCCCCGTGCGCGCGCGCAATCCGGACAGGATGTCGGAAAGGCTCGGGCCGTTGCTGGCGTCGGGCGCGGCGGAGTTTGGGTTAATCCCCTGGAACGACATGCCCTTTTCGCCGCGGGCGACGCGTGCGAGCCTTTTGCTTCGACTGCCAGATTTACCGCCCCACCGCCTGACGAAGGGTTAATGCCGGTGAACGTTCGGGATCGCGCCGTTCCGGCGGCTTCTGGCCCGGGGCCAGGCAGGCGCGCAGCACGCCGGGATCGTCCCACGGCACGTCCGGATAGGCGCTGTGGAGCCAGGGACTTTGCGGATCGCGCCGCCATTCCTGGGGAAAGAGCGCAATCACCGGGTTTTCGGTGAGCAGCGGCCTCGGCCAGCGGGCCGCCGGGGTCACGCAGCCGGCGAGCGCGGCGGCCAGGTCATGGCCCGGTCCGAGGGCGAAAGCGCTGGCCTGGGTGGCGCGCGGATTCATCTCGATCAGGTGCGGCTGCCCCTTTTCGTCGCGGACGAAATCGAGGCCGTGCAGGCCGGAAAGGCCGAACCGCTCGGCCAATTGCACCGCCGCCTGTTCCATACGCGGACAGTCGATGCGCCGCATGACCGTGGCCGGCCCGCGCGGATAGAGCGTTTCCAGCACGTCCATATGGATGCTCGCCAGCACCCGGCCCTTCCAACAGGCGAAGGCGCTGGTGGCCGGCCTGCCCGGCACGAAGGCCTGGAGATTGACCGTGCGGACCGGTGGCGACAGCGCCTCGCGCAGGAAATTCGCGTCGCGGCGCAGGATCGCGCGCAGCACGCTGCGCCCGCGCGACGGCGTCGCGGCGAGCCGCTCATAGACGGCGCGGGCCTCCGCCGGATTATGAACGACGGCCGTGCCGTCGCCGCCCCAGCTCCCATCCGCCTTCAGGACGGCGGGAAAGCCGATGGCGGCAAGCCCGGCCTCCAAATCGGCCGCGCCGCCGAGGCGGATGGTGTCGGGCGCCGTGATACCGGCCGCGTGCGCCGCGCCGATGAAATCGCGCCGCGCGGTGAGCGTCGCATAGCTCTCCAGGCGTCCCAGCGACCGCTCGACCAGCGCCGCATGGCGTCCCGGAAGGGCGAGAAGATGCGCCAGGGCGCGATCGTCGCACGGCACGACCAGATCGGGCGCCGCGGCCACAACCGCGCGCGCCAGCGCGCCGAGCGGAAACAAAGGATCGTAGGCGTGCGTGCGCGCCACGAACCGGCTCTTGCCCGCGACATGGCCGGACGGCAGCAGCGCCTCCACCTCGGCGCCGACCCCGGCAAAGGCCCCGGCCAGCCGCGCAAAGGACGGCCATTGCACGGTCGTGCTGAGAAGGATGCGCGGGCCCATGACGTAATCGTAATGATCGAGCCTCAATCAATTCTGAAGATGGCACGCGGCTTGGAACATTCCGCCAGGATGCGGCGAAATGCGGATTTCGCCGTGCCGAAATCGGAATTGTCCCGAATTGGGACGGGGATGTTGCTCCATGCTGAATTGCGTCGAGGTTGCCATCGTCGGAGCCGGCCCCTACGGCCTTTCGCTCGCCGCCCATCTGCAGGCGGCCGGCGTCTCCTTCCGCATCTTCGGCAAGCCGATGAGCACCTGGCGCGACCACATGCCCAAGGGCATGTGCCTGAAGTCGGAAGGCTTCGCCTCCAACCTGTCGGCGCCGGACAAGGCGTCCACGCTTGAAGCGTGGTGCGCGGCGAACGGCAAGGTCTATTCGGCGCAGAAGATCCCGGTCGCGCTCGAGGATTTCATCGCCTATGCCGACTGGTTCACCAGGACATACGTGCCGACTCTGGAACGGCTCAACGTCATCAACCTCCTGCGCGGCGAAAAGGGCTACACGCTGACGCTCGAGAGCGGCGCGGTGGTGCATGCCAGGCGCGTGGTGATGGCCGTCGGCATCACCTGGTTCAAATCGCTGCCGGAGGAGCTGAAGCAGCTTCCCGCGAGCCACGTCTCGCATTCCTTCGACCACAAGACGGCGGAACGGTTCCGCGGCAAGGATGTCGTGGTGCTCGGCGCCGGCGCCTCGGCCATCGACACCGCCCTCTGCTTCCACGAGGCCGGCGCCCGCGTGAAGATCGTCGCGCGCAGCAAGACGATCGCCTATCACATCGCGCCGGGCGACGAAGAGCCCACCATCATCGGCCAGATCCAGAAGCCCGATACCGGCATCGGGCCGGGCTGGCGCTCTTTCTTCTGCGTGAACGCGCCGCTCCTCTTTCATCGCCTGCCCAAGGCGCTGCGCCTGGAAGTCACCCGCCGCCATCTCGGCCCCGCGCCGGGCTGGTTCACGCGCGACAAGGTCGAGGGAACGATCCCCAAGGCGCTCGGCGTCACCTTGCAAGGCGCGCGGCTGGCCGACGGCCGCGTCGCGCTCGATCTCACAGACGACCAGGGCGCCACGAGCACGCTCCTCGCCGACCACGTCGTGGCAGCGACCGGCTACAAGCCCGACCTCGCCCGCCTGCCCTTCCTCGACGCCGAACTGCGCGGCAGGGTCGAGCAGGTCGACGGCACGCCGGTGTTGAGCGATCAATTCGAGGCCTCGGTGCCCGGTCTTTATTTCGTGGGCCTGGCGGCGGCGAATAGTTTCGGCCCGCTGCTGCGCTTCATGTTCGGCGCCGAATTCGCCGCACCGCGCCTGGCCGCGCATCTGCGCCGGCGGATCGCGGCGGCGACGACGAGGAAGGCCGCTTAGCGCTTTCGCGCGCCCATCAACGCCCGCGCGATCGCGTCGCGCATCGGCGTCGGCCGCATCGCCGTATCATAGGGCAGCATGCGCGGCGTGCCGCGCAGCAGCGCATCGCGCGCGCCTTCGGGCTTGAGGAAGCGGTCCGATAATCCCCAGGTCAGGACACCGAGCGTCGCCGGATTGTCCAGCGCGACATCGAGATAACGGCGCGAGGCGTCGGCGACGGCGCGGTCGCGGCTCGCGGCATCGGCCGGCCCGCCGCTATCGTCGACATCGTGCTCGGTCACGAGCAGCTTCAGGCCCATGGCGCGCACCGCATCGAGGAAAGCAGCGAATTTCTTCTGATTGACCGGTGGGCCGAAGGCCGTGATGTGGCCTTGCAGTCCGAGCGCGCCGATGGGCGCGCCACGGGCGATCAGTCCCTCCAACAGATTGAGCGTCGCGCGGCGGCGCAGGTCGCGCTCGGGGCTGTCGGTCTCGATGCTGTATTCGTTGTAGACGAGCAAGGCGTGCGGATCGGCCGCCCGAGCCGCCGCGAAAGCGTGATCGATATAGGACGGGCCGAACTTGCGCAGCCAGAAGGTATCGCGCAATCCATCGGCGCGGCCGTCCTTGGGTTCGACGGCCTCGTTGACGACGTCCCACGAATGCACCTCGCCGCGATAGCGTCCCACGGCGGCGCGAACGAAATCGGTGAAGATCGTCTTGTCCCGCGCCGCCGCCACGGCGGCTTCGAGCCAGGGCGGATTGGCGGCGAACCAGACGAGCGGATGGCCGCGAAACAGCATGCCGCGCGCCCGCGCATCGTCGCGCAGCGCATCGGCGCCGGAAAAATCGTAGACGCCCGGCGACGGTTCGGTGACCTCGCGCTTGAGTTCGTATTCCGGGACGAGAATCCCGCAATCGCGGGCGAAGGCGGACGCAAAGTCAGGGTCCCGCATCCAGTAGGTGTTGTTGGCCGCGCCGAACAGCAAACCGTTCGCGCTCGCCAGCGCGCGCAGCGGCGGCGTGTCGTCTTCGCTGGGGCGCAGAGCGGCGGCCTGCGTCGCCAGCAGCGATCCGCCGAGGCCCGCCAACGCGGCGCGGCGTGTCAGCATGGCCGTTCGGTCGGGATTGCGACGCGCTCGTCCCGCGCCGGGCGCAAGCCCACGCGCAGCCAGCCGATCGCGTGATCGGCGACGGCGCGATAGACGCTGTCGGGCAGGAAGATCTGCAAGAACACGATGGCCGCCAGCCCCGGGCGGTAACAGCCATGGACCAGCGCGCTCAGATAATAACGCAAGGCGCGCAGCGGATGGCGCAGCGCGACGCCCTTCGCCACCGCCCAGCCACGGCCGCCGAGCCACGCCTTGCGCGGGATCCTCGGCTTCATGGCGTCCAGCCAGGCCGCCATCCGCGCGCTGCTGCGCCCGGCCGACTGGCGGCTGGGATCGTAGCGGTCGTGCCATACCGCCCCGGGCGCCTCGGCCATCACGAAGGCGCAACCGGCCAGTGCGAGTCGGATGGCGAAATCCGTGTCCTCGGCTTCGCGGAGGTTCTCGTTGTAGAGCGTCGCCTTAGCGAGATCGACCGGCACCACCGTGGTGATCGTCGGCACGAAGCCGCGGTCGCAGAGCAGATAGCGCGCCATGTCCTCGCCCGGCGCGATCGCGCGCGGCGGCTTGAGAAAGGTGCGCCCGTCGCCACGGTCGACCAGCATACGGGCATAGCCGGCGGTCCGCGCGGTGCCCGCGAGCAGCCCGCGCATGGTTGCAAGATGACCCGGCAGGAACACATCGTCGGAATCCAGGAAGGCGATGAAACGCCCCCGCGCCGCGCCGATGCCCGTATTGCGCGCCGCCCCGCCGCCACGATTGTCCTGGCGCAGGAGGCGGATGCGCGGATCGGCCAGGGCGTCGACCACCGCTTTGGGATCGTCCGCCGAGCCGTCATCGACCACGACGATCTCGAAATCCTGCTCGCCCTGCGCCAGCACGGAGGACAGCGCCGCGCCCAGCACATCCGCCCGGTTGAACACCGGGATCACCACGGAGAAGAACGGCGTCATGCCAGCGTCTCCTTCGCCTCGCGCGCGGTGACGCGCAGGAGCGCGATCACCATCAGCATCTGGCCCCATTGCGCCGAGGTGACCTGGACGAAATCCGATTCCATGAAATTGTGCAGCACGTCGAACACGAACAGCGTGAACAGCAGCGCGTCCAGATAGCTGCCGCGCCCGGGGCGCCAGAACTGGATGAAGGGCTGCACGATCAGTCCCGCCATGCCGATGGCGAAGCCGATGCCGCCCAGCGTCACCAGCATCTCCAGATAGCCGCTATGGCCCTCGCCGATCTGCGACACCCAGCCGGCGCCGACATATTGATAGATCGGCGAGCGGATGCCGGTATTGCCGAAGGTGCCGAAGCCCGAGCCGATCAGCGGATGGTCGCGGATGAAGGCGGTCTCGGCCGACCAGATCGCGGCGCGGCCGGTGAAGTGCTGCGGGTCCTCCAGGAAGCTGGCGATCACCTGCCATTCCAGCGCGACGACGACGCCGAAGGCGAGCACGAGCAGGACCGCACCGACCGCGGCGATGGAGCGGTCGAGCAGGTTGCGCGCGGCGATGCGGTAGAGCGCGCCGGCGGCGAGCGCCACCGGCAACAGGCCCATCGACGATTTCGACCGCGTCATGATCAGGAAGAACAGCGAGGCGAGGCAGAGCAGAAGATCGGACCGCCGCCGCGTTTCGAGCCAGAAATAGAGGAACATCGCGACGGCGCTCGCCGCCACCGAGCCGGCCATGTTCTTGTGGCTGTGCAGGCCGCGCCAGGCGCCGGCCAGCCCCGCTTCGAGATCGTCGGGCTGGTGGACGGCGTTGTGCACGACAAGACAGGACGCGATGTCGGCGACGATCACGCAGGCGATGGTGGCGCGCCACAGCGCGATCGTGCGCGCCGTCCCCAGCGTGTCGACCGCGAGCAGCACGGAGAGCACGAAGATCGCCGCCAGCACGGCGCGGCGGGCCACGACGTCGGGCTCGTCGGTCCACAGCGCGGTGACGAAGCACCACACGAGCAGCAGCGCGACCAGGATCGGGACAGCGCCGAATGCCGCGATCCCGTGCTTGCGCAGCGCGCCGTACAGGATCATCGCGAAGGTGCCGAGGAACGCGACCTGGCGCAGGATGTCGCCTTGGGCCGAGGCGGTGTCGCGCGCCGCGATCGCCGCCGGGGTGCGCGCGTCGAACGGCGTCAGGCCGACGATGATCAGCAGCAGGACGAGGACGAAGCCGGCCTCGGCGATGCGGGTGTCGAGGCTGGGGCGGGCGAGGCCGGGCGAGAGTTCCTCAGTCGCCATGGATCACGGAATACTCATTGTATTGCCGTCCGATCAGCGCGGTGAACTTGCCGGCGGCGCGGAACAGGCGGCGCAACGCATCCGCGCGGCGATTCGCGCTGAAAGCGAGGATGACGAAGAGGATGGGCGACAACAAGAGCGCGCCGGCGATGCGGGCGATCTCCTTGCCGCGCGCCACCGCGCCCGGCGCGTATTTCAGGAACACCCGCATGTCGGAATTGCCGACGGAATAGGCCCGCGCCAGGCCCCATCTGAGGCTCGTCCGCGTCGCCGGCACGAAAGTATGCGCCAGTCCCTCGTCCGACCAGGCGAAGCGCGCGCCACCCGCTTTCAGCCGCAGGAAGAAGTCATGATCCTCGCCGCCGCCGAGCGCGAAGGCCGGATCGAACCAGGGACGCGCCAGGCCTTCCAGCGCCGCGCGCGTCATCAGGAGGTTTCCGGCGCCCTGCAGCATGTCGACGGGCCCGCTGGCGTTGCGGACATCGGACATGCCGTCGAACGGCGCGGCCCAGGCGCCGGGCGGCGTCTCGAAGTCGAACAGGATCGAGCCTTGCAGCACGTCGGCGCCGGTCTTCGCCTGCTCTTTGAGCAGCGCGTCGAGCCAATAGGGCTCCGGCCATTCGTCGTCGTCGAGCATGGCGAGGAACTGCATGCGCGGATCGCTCAGCGCGCCGGCGACCAGCGCATTGCGCGCCGCCGCGATGCCGCGCTCGGCCACGATCACCGAACGGATCGGCCAGCGATAGCCTTGCGCGCGGATGCGGCCGCAAAGGTCGAAGCCCTCGTGCTTCTCCGCGTCGTTGTCGGCGACCAGAACGGTGACGGATGCCGTCGTCTCGATCTTCGCCAGCGCGTCGAGCAGGCGCTGGAGCCCGCGCGGCCGGTGGAAGGTCGGGATGGCGACCGTGACCTCAGCCATGGGCGAGCCTCATGCCGCGGGTCTTGGCGAAGATGCCCGCCGTCATCGCGACGTCGCCGGCCACGATGCCGAGCAGCGAAGCGACGGGACCGAAGGCGAAGAGGAGCGCGAGCGTCGCGGCCAGCGAGACCAGCGATGCCTTGGTGCCGATCCTGGCGAGGCTCTGGAACTCGCCGGCCGCCTGCAGCAGCACGGCGTCCGGCGTGCGCAGCGCGCGCACCGCCATGATCGCGACCCAGATCGCCAGGATCGCGGCCGCCGACGAGGCGTCGTAGCCTTGCTTGAGAACGAGCGAAGGGAACCAGATCAAGAGCGCCGCCGCGGAAAGGGTCGTGGCCAGCAACACTGCGGCCGCGGCAGTTCGAAATTCCTTAACGGATCGAAAGGCCCTGGCGAAATCGCCGGCGCCGATGGCCCGCGCCATGGCCGGACGCTCCATGTCGGGCAACGCCGAGAGCACCACCGCGACCGGGCGCATCAGAAGGCTGCCCAGCGCCAGCACCGCGAAGGCACCCGGGCCGGCGAAGAAGGTCACGAAATAGGCATGCGCGTTGATCGCGAGTTCCGTCGCCGCAACGCCGAGGATCGACCAGCGCGTCAGGTCGCGCCACACCGGCGCATAGTCCGCCAGGCGGCCCTGCGACGACGGCATGAACTGGCGGGCGAGGAAGCCGCGGTCGAACGCGGCGAGACTTCCCGCCGCCGCGGCGAACAGCACGACGGCGATATAGGTCATCGTCATGCGGTCGAGCAGATAGAGCGCGCCGAGGCCGGCGACGAGCAGCGTGCCGTAGAGCGCATCGGACAAAGCGGGCCGCGCCGGCGCCTCCGTCGCATAGGCATGGACGCGCCCCAGCCAGCGCAGGCTCATCGCCGCGCCATAAAGGCCGAACAGCAGCGACGCGCCCGGGCGCAGGCCACTCATCAGCATCGAGGCCGCAACCACCGCGAAGGCGAAGACGGCGAGAACCAGATTGGCCTTCTGGAAGGTCGCGAGTTCGGCCGCGTCGACATGGCCGCGCTTGCGGATGCCGATCGTGGTCGGCGCGCCGACCAGCGCGGCGGCGGCGCTGACGCAGAACGGCACGATGGTCATCGCGAAGGAGAAGAAACCGAAATGCACCGGCGACAGCGTGTGCAGCACGAGCACCGCGCCGAGGAAATGCGCCCCCGACATCGCGAGCGGACCCGCCGCTGACAGCGCGTAGCGGCCCGCCGTCTTGCGAAGCTTTTCGAACGGCGAGGAACCGGCGGGGCGGCGCGTATCGAGAAGATTTACCGAGCGATCGAGAGCGAGAGAGGCGGTCTGCACGGGCAAGTGCTTTCTGTTGGTGCAACTGCCCGAACCACTGCAAGCGTGAGGCCAGTTCGGCGCCTCAAGCCCCGCGAAATCCACTTTTCATCGTCATGGTCGCGGCACGCTGTCGCGACGGCCATCCATGAACACGAACGGCAGCCGCGTTTATGGATCGCCGGAACACGTCCGGCGATGACGATGTTCATTGGAGGTGAAGTCGATGCGGTCGGACGATCAATCCGAATTCACGCCGTGCGCGTCAGCATGAAGAACAGCGCGAGCGGATTCGTCACGGCATAGCGCCAGAACAGCCGCTTCGGTTCGCGCATCACGCGATAGAGCCATTCGAGCGAATAGGTCTGCATCCAGTCCGGCGCGCGCTTGTAGTCGCCGGTGACGAAATTGTAGCAGCCGCCGCAGGTCACGACCCAGCCGGCGCGCAGGCGATGCTTGTTGCGCACGCAGAAATCGTATTCCAGCGGAGCGCCCAGGCCCACGAACACGATGTCGGCGCCGGAGCGGTTGATCTCTTCGCAGATCGCCGCTTCCTCGTCGCGGCGGAAATAGCCGTTGCGGCGTCCCGCGATCCGCAGATCGGGATAGGTGAAGCGCAGGATTTCGGCGCATTGCGCGTTGACGGTCTCGCTCGCGCCCAGCAGGAAAACCTTGAGCCCCTGCGCCGCGGCCGTCTTCGCCGCATCATGGATGAAATCGGTCGTGGCGCTGCGCTCCGGCACGGCGGCGTTCGCGAACAGGCGCGAGGCGATCACCACGGGCTGGCCGTCGGCATGCACGATGTCGGCGGCCTGGAACGTCTTGCGGAATTTCGCGTCCATGGCGACCAGCGCGATGGTGTGGCCGTTGGAGGCGAAGACGAGCTTCGGCGACCGCCGGGTGCGGCGCGCCGAGAAACAGTCGTTGACCATGAGATTGGCGAGCTGCGCCCGCGTCAGGCAAGCCGTCTTGATGCCGCCGACAACCGCCTCGGCATAGTTGTCGTCATTGGCGGGACGCGGGGCGGCGCGGCGCTCGACGGCGATTTTCGCCTGTGTTTTGAAAGCGACGCTCATCAGTGCGCGTTCCCCGCCATCAGCACCGCGAAAGGCGTGCGGGCCAGGATCAGCAGATCGAGCACCAGGCTCGCATTGCGGGCATAGAAGATGTCGAGATCGACGCGCGCGCGCATCGTGTCCACCGTCGGCGTTTCGCCGCGATGGCCGTTGATCTGGGCCAAGCCGGTGATGCCCGGCTTCACGTCCTGGCGCAGCGTGTAGTTCGCGATCAGGCCAGCATAGTGCACGTCGTGGGCGCGGGCATGGGGGCGCGGGCCGACCAGCGACATGTCGCCGGCGATGACGTTGAGGAGCTGGGGCAGCTCGTCGAGGCTCGACGCGCGCAGCCAGCGGCCGGAGCGCGTGACACGGGCATCGCCCTGTTTCGCCTGGACGACCTGTTCGCCGTTTTCCATCACGGTCATCGTGCGGAACTTGAAGATGTCGAAGGGTTTGCCGCCCTGGCCGAGCCGCGTCTGGCGGAAGAACACCGGGCCGCCGGCCTCCAGCCGCACGATCGCCGCCAGCACGGCGAGGAGCGGCGCGCAGAGGACGAGCAGGGGAAGCGCGATGGCGAGATCGAGCAGCCGCTTGAGCACCGGCTGAAACCGCGCCGGCCGCGTGTTGCTGTTGGCGGGGGCGCGCCACATCGTTTCGGGCGAAAGGCGGAAGGCGGAAGCCAGGTCGTTCGAGGCGAGCCACAGCACATCGGCATCGGGACGCGCCGCGGTCAGGTCTTGTTCGAATTGCTGCTGCAGGCTCACGGCCAGCCCTCGTTGTGTTCGCAACGGAGGGGTGCATCGGCCGCGCCACGCCCTGGCGCCGTGTTCGTTTCATTTCGGCACGGAAATGTGCCGTCGAGGCTTAAGACCGGTTAAGGCTGGGACGATCGGGACGGACCGGAGTCCCGCGCCGAGACTAGCCGGCCAGCTCGCGCTGCCAGCGCGCGACCCGCGGATTGCCGGCGCGCAGCAGGGAGATCTGCGCCGTCAGATGGGCCGCCCGTGCATCGAGGCCGAAGCGCGGCAAAAGGAAGGGATTGGCGTTGGCGTCGAGCGTGCCGGCCAGCGTGGTGAAAGCGTAGTCATAGCCAGCGTCGCGCACCGCTTGCCACGCCGTGCGGGAAATATCGCCTTTGTTCCCAAAGGGATAGGCGAAGTAGCGGCAGCGGCCGACCTCCGCCTCGATGCGCGCTTTGGCGGTCGCCGCCTGCTCGCGCAGCATCGAGGGCGACTGGAACTCGTTCATCGGCCAGTGGCGATGGGCATGCGCCCCGATCTCCACGCCGCGCCGGTTGAGTTCGCGGACCTGGTCCCAGGTCAGGAACCGCTCGGAGGCGAATTTCGCCAGCAATCGCTCCAGCGGCTCGGGCGCGAACTGCGCCATCATCGCGTCGACCGCCTGCTGGGCGCTCGCCATGTCGAGGGCCCGAAGCTGCCAGACGGTGCGGTCCGCGACGGCCTCGCGGTCGCCGTCCAGCACGAGCGGCCGCGGCAGATGCGGGATCGCGTAGCTGCCGGCCGGCGCCTCGAACGCGAACAGCCGGGCCAGGAAGATCGGATTGCGCGCGCCGGTATCGATGTGATGGGTGCTGGCGAACAGTGTCCAGGGCAGGCGCAGATCTTCGAGGATATCGGCCGCGACCGTCAGCGTGTTGGCGTAGCCGTCGTCCGACATCAGGAACAGGGCGCGCGGATGGCGGCCGGGCTGCTTCAGCACGTCGGATAGAGCCGCGAGAGGCAGGACGTCGAAATCGGCCTTCAGCCGGCGGGCGATGGCCAGGAAGTCCGCCGTCTCGTGATGGTTTTCCTGCAGATGCGGGTCGATCGTCGCGTCCTCGACGCCGTGGAAGAACACCGCCGCCGGGCGGCCGAGCGGGCGCACCGCATCGGCCGGGATGAACCGGCCGAGCCCACGCGCGATCTGTCCGAAGCGGCTCATGCGGCGATGATGGCGTGCAAGCCTTACGCCGCGATTAATGCGCTTACCGGCTCTTAACGATACAGTTCGCGGCAAAGCTGTCGGGGGGACGACATTGAACGATGTTCTGAAAGACTACACGCAGTTCGATTTCAGCGACGGACGCTGGACCCGTCCGGTCTATCGGCGCGGCGCCGGCCCCGCGGTGATCGTGCTCCATGAGATGCCGAACCTGCATCCGCTGGTGGTGCGCTTCGCCGATCATGTGGCGGAGGCCGGGATGACCGTGTTCCTGCCGAGCCTGTTCGGCCATCCCGGCCGCGCGCCCACGCCGCTTTACGGCCTGGGCCAGATCCTCAAGGGCATCTGCATCAGCCGCGAGTTCAGCGTGTGGGCGACCGACAAATCGAGCCCCATCGTCGAATGGCTGCGGGCGCTGGCGCGCAAGGCGCATGGCGAATGCGGTGGCAAGGGCGTGGGCGCGGTCGGCATGTGCTTCACCGGGAATTTCGCGCTGGCCATGATGACCGAACCCTCGGTGGTCGCGCCGGTGCTGTCGCAGCCCTCGCTGCCGCTCGGCTTCGGCAACAAGCGGCGCGAAGCGGCGATGGGCGTCGCGCCCGAGGAGGTGGCCTGCGCCAGGCGCCGCTTCGCCGACGAGAACCTCTCGATGATCGGCCTGCGCTTCCACGGCGATCCCTTCGTCAAGCCGGAGCGTTTCGAGACTTAGAGCCGATCCGGAAAGAAGTTGAGTCGGGTGAATCGGTTGTGATTCCGTTGTGGGTGCTGATTCGCAACAGGAGCACCCGATGTGGAAGCCGGAGCACCGGCTGTCGGCGAGACGCAATGGTCTTCGCTATTCCAGCGACATGACGGATGAGGAATGGTCACTTGCGGCGCCGTTGATACCCCCGGCCAAGCGCGGCGGGCGCAAGCGCACGACGGATGTGCGTGAAGTCTTGAACGCCATTTTCTATGTGCTTTGGACGGGCTGCCAATGGCAGGCGCTGCCGAAGGATTTTCCGCCCAAGAGCACGGTTCACGACTATCTCGAACTGTGGAACTGGGACGGGACGTTGGAGCGCATCCATCACGCGCTCTATGTGGCAGTGCGCGAGAGCCAAGGCCGCGAGGCCAGCCCCACCGCCGCCATCATCGACAGCCAGAGCGCCAAGGGAGCGCTCAAAGGGGGGCTCTGCTCGATCCTTCAGGCTACGACGCGGGCAAGAAGGTCAAGGGCCGCAAGAGGCACATCCTCGTCGATACGCTCGGCCTGTTGCTGAGCGTCGCCGTCCACAGCGCCGACATCCAGGATCGCGACGGCGCAGCGCTGGTCCTCGACAAGCGGACGCGGCGATCGTTTCCCTTCATCGAACGTATCTTCGCCGACGGCGGTTACAACGCCAAAAAGACCGCCGATGCCGTCGCCGCCACCGGAACCTGGGTCATCGAGATCGTCAAGCGCAGCGATGCCCACCGCTTCGTGGTCATGCCAAAACGCTGGATCGTCGAACGCACCCTGGCCTGGATCAGCCGCAACCGACGCCTGGCGCGCGACTTCGAGCGCTACGCCACAACCGTCGCGGCCTTCATCCGCCTCGCCATGATCCGCATCATGCTCAGGCGACTTGCCGCAAATCCCTCAAAATGATTCAGTTCTTTCCGGATCGGCTCTTATAGGAAAGCCTTCGGCGACAAGTTCGAAGCGATAGAGATCGATCCCAAGGACGCCGCGCCGGGCCCGATGGCGGCGCATTCGGTGCTGACGATCAACCTGCGCGACGACGATCCGGAGGGGCCGACCAAGAAGGCGGAGCAGCGGGTGATCGCGTTCTTCAGGGAGAGGACGGGGCCGGCTGATCAAAATTTCCGTGTCATCCCGGTCAAGCGAGCGAAGCGAGCGCGAGCCGGGACCCATCGCGCCGCCTGTATGATGGGTCCCGGGTCTCGCCGCGCTCGCCCGGGATGACAGGTTTGCGTGGATACCCTCTCCCGCGCGCTGCGTTAAACTCCGGCTATGGCCCGCTACGAAGACCTCTTGCGACCTACTCCCGCCGGGCTCTATTGCCCGCCCGGCGATTTCTATGTCGATCCGACCCGCCCGGTGGATCGCGCCGTCATCACGCACGGCCATGCCGATCATGCCCGCGCCGGCCACGGCAAAGTGCTGGCGACGCGCGAGACCCTCGCCATCATGGAAGCGCGCTATGGCGAGGACTTTGCCGCCACGACCCAGCCGCTCGCCCGGCGCGACACCGTCGAACAGAACGGCGTGACCGTGAGCCTGGTGCCCGCCGGGCATGTGCTCGGCTCGGCGCAGGCGGTGCTGCGCTGGAAGGGGACGACCATGGTGGTCTCCGGCGACTACAAGCGCCGCCGCGATCCGACCTGCCCCGCCTTCGAGCCGGTCAAATGCGACGTGTTCATCTCGGAGGCCACCTTCGGCCTGCCGGTCTTCCGCCATCCGCCGGATACCGACGAAATCGCCAAGCTACTAAAATCCGTGGCGCAGTTTCCCGAGCGCACCCATCTCGTCGGCGCCTATGCGCTGGGCAAGGCGCAGCGCCTGATCTGCCTGTTGCGCGAAGCGGGTTACGACAAGACGATCTACGTTCACGGCGCGCTGGAGAAGATCAACGCACTCTATGAATCCTTCGGCGTCGATCTCGGGCCGCTGGCGCCGGCCACCGCGGGCAAAAAGCAGAATTTCGCCGGCGCCATCGTCGTCGCGCCGCCATCGGCGACGCAGGACCGCTGGTCGCGGCGCTTCGCCGATCCGGTCGTGTGCTTCGCCTCGGGCTGGATGCGGGTGCGCGCCCGCGCGCGGCAGGGCGGCGTCGAGTTGCCGCTGATCCTCTCCGATCATGCCGACTGGGACGAACTCACGCAGACCGCGGCCGAACTTGCGCCCGACGAGCTCTGGATCACCCATGGCGCCGAGGAAGCGCTGCTGCGCTGGGCCGAACTGAACAACCGCACGGCCCGCGCCCTGTCGCTGATGGGTTACGACGACGACGAAGGCGAGGACTGATGCGCGCCTTCGCCCGCCTGCTAGACAGTCTCGCCTTCACGCCGTCGCGCAACACCAAGCTGACCTTGGTGCGCGACTATCTGAAGAGCGCGCCCGATCCGGAACGCGGCTGGGCGCTGGCGGCGCTGACCGGCGTGCTCGCCTTCGATGCCGCCAAGCCCGCCTTCATCCGCAAAGCGGTGGAAGCGCGTGTCGATCCGGAGCTTTTCGCCCTCTCCTACGATTTCGTCGGCGATCTCGCCGAAACCGTGGCGCTGATCTGGCCGGCCCAGCCCGGCGCCAACCGCGAGCCCGAACTGCCAGAGGTGGTCGATGCGCTGCGCAGCGCCGGCCGCGCCGAGGTGCAGCGCCTGCTCGAAGGCTGGCTCGACGCCCTCGATGCCGACGGCCGCTGGGCCTTGCTGAAGCTTTTGACCGGCGGGTTGCGCGTCGGCGTGTCGGCGCGGCTGGCCAAGCAGGCGCTTGCCGATCTGGGCGGCATCGACGTCGCCGGGATCGAGGAGGTCTGGCACAGCCAGCGTCCGCCCTATGAAGACCTTTTCGCGTGGCTGGAAAAACGCAGCGACAAACCCTCGCCCGATGCGCCGGCGCGGTTCCGCCCGGTGATGCTGGCGCAGGCGATCGATGAGGCCACCGATTTCGCGAAATACGACGCCAAGGACTATGCGGCGGAATGGAAATGGGACGGCATCCGCGTCCAGGCCGCCAGCGAGCGCGGCGAGAAGCGGCTCTATTCGCGCACCGGCGACGACATCGGCCATGCCTTCCCCGACGTGATGGCGGCGCTCAACTTCGAAGGCGTGATCGACGGCGAATTGCTGGTCATGCGCGACGGCCGCATCGACAGTTTCGGCGATCTGCAGCAGCGGCTGAACCGCAAGAACCCCGACGCCAAGACCATCGCGAAATTCCCCGCCGGCATCCGCGCCTACGACCTGTTGCTCGACGGCGCGGAAGATCTGCGCGCCCTGCTCTTCGCCGAACGGCGGAGGCGCCTCGAAGCCTTCGTCGCGCGGCACAAATCCGCCCGCATCGATCTTTCGCCGCTGCAGCTCTTCGAGAGCTGGGAGGAACTGGCAAGGCTGCGCGCCGTTCCGCCGCCGGGCGATCCCAAGATCGCCGAAGGGCTGATGCTCAAGCGCTGGGATTCGATCTACGAGGCCGGGCGGCCGAAAGGCCCATGGTTCAAATGGAAACGCGATCCGCACCTGATCGACGCCGTCCTGATGTACGCCCAGCGCGGCCACGGCAAGCGGTCGAGCTTCTATTCCGACTATACTTTCGGGGTGTGGCGCGAAGATTCGAACGGGACGCGCGCGCTCACGCCGGTCGGCAAGGCCTATTTCGGCTTCACCGACGAAGAACTGAAGCAAATCGACAAATTCGTCCGCGACAACACCGTGGAGCGCTTCGGCCCGGTCCGCAGCGTGCGCGCCGACGAGGATTTCGGCCTGGTGCTGGAAGTCGCGTTCGAGGGATTGCAACGCTCGACGCGTCACAAATCCGGCGTCGCCATGCGCTTTCCGCGGATCAACCGCATTCGCTGGGACAAACCCGCGCGCGACGCGGACGAATTGCCGACGCTGGAGAAAATGCTCGAGAGCTAGATTTCGTTGCCTACTTTCTTTTCCCGCACGCCTTGCCAGGTTCGCGCATTAGGCGTCTGGTGCGCCCGAGAGGGCTTCCCCATACAAAAGGACATACCATGAAGACGAATTTCATCGTGGCCGGCGTGCTGGCCGCAGCGTTTGCAATTTTCGCTCCCGTCGCGGCCGTTGCCGCGCCGCAGGATTTCGAGCTGACCAACAGCACGGGCTATGAGATCAAGAGCGTGTTCATCGGCGAGCACAGCAGCGACAGCTGGGGCGATGACGTCCTGGGCCAGGACACGCTGGCGGACGGCGCCGCCGTGAAGATTCACTTTCCGGGCGGCCGCGGCGAGAGCTGCGATTGGGACCTGAAGGTGATCTATACCGTCGACGGCACGTCGGCGGAATGGACCGACGGATTCGACCTCTGCACGATCACCTCGATCGACATCAAGTGGGATGGCCACACGACGTCGGCCACCTACCAGTAAGACTGCGCGACCGACTTTGGAAAGACCGGGCCCAGCGCCCGGTCTTTCTTTTTGCGGCTACACGATCCCGAGCTCGCGCTTCGCGAATTCGAGCGCGCTCCTGTAGTCCGCCTTGCCGTTCGACGCGCGCAGCGGCACGCCCGCGACCAGCACGCGCTTGGGCGTCTTGTAGCCGGCAAGACGCTCGCGCACATGGAGGCGGATGCCCTCCTCGTCGATCTCGCCGCTCGCCACCACCACCGCCGTCACCGCCTGGCCCCATTTGTCGTCCGGCACGCCGACCACCAGCGCGTCCTCGACCGAAGGATGCAGCTTCAGCGCCTCCTCGACCTCTTCGGGATAGACCTTCTCGCCCGCCGTGTTGATGCACACGCTGCCGCGGCCGAGCAGCGTCAGCGTGCCGTCCTTCTCCACCACGCACCAATCGCCCGGCATCGAATAGCGCACGCCATCAATGGTCTTGAAGGTCTCCGCCGTCTTCTTCGCGTCCTTGTAGTAGCCGAGCGGAATCGGCTGCGGCATGGCGATGATGCCCGGCACGCCGGAGCCCGGCTCGACCGGACGGTCGTCCGCGTCGAACACCTTGCAGCGGTCGCCGATCTGGAATTTCGCCGTCGCCACTTCGCCGGCCGCCGTCATCATCGAGGTGCCGAAACCCACCGCCTCCGACGAGCCGAAACTGTCGACCATGATCGCCTGTGGCATATGGGCGAGCAGCGCCTTCTTGACCTCCCGCGACCACATCACGCCGGAGGAGATGATGTTCACGACGCTCGACGTATCGTAGCGCCCGGGCGCTTCGTCGAGCGCCGCCAGCATCGGCTTGGCGAAGGCGTCGCCGACGATGACCAGCGTCATCGCCTTGTTCTTCTGCACCGCCTCCCACAATTCACGCGCGTCGAGCGAGTGGTGCGTCAGCGTGATGATGCAGCCGCCCGCCAGCATGGTGCTGAGGGCCGTCAGCAGTCCCGTGCCGTGCATCAAGGGACAGGCCGGCAGCAGCCGGTTGCCCGGGCCCGTCAGCCGGATCGCGGCGACGACCTGTTCGAGGTTCTCCGGCACCGGCCCCAGCTTGCGCAGCGCGATCAGCGAGGTCTCGCGCAGATCGTCATGCGCCCAGATCACGCCCTTGGGCATGCCGGTGGTGCCGCCGGTGTAGATGAAGAACTCGTCCTGCGGCGAGCGCGCGATCTTCAAGGGCGAGCCGTCGCCCTCGGTGGCGAGCGTCTCGAAATCGACCGCGAAGTCCGCCGCCGTGCCGCCATCCGTCGCCTCGACGAAGGTCCGCACCTTGGTCAGGCGCGGGCGGATCTGCGCGATGACGTCGCGGAACTCCGAACCGTAGACCACCGTCTGCGCATCCGAATTGTCGAAGATGTAGAACACCTCGTCCGGCTTGTAGCGGTAGTTGACGTTCACATGCGTCAGCCGCGCCTTGAACGACGCGGCCAGCGTCTCGCAATATTCCGGCCGGTTGCGCATGTAGAACGCGACCTTGTCCCTTGGGCGGGCGCCGCGCGCGATCAGCGCCCGCGCCAGATTGTTGGTCCGTCTGGAGGTCTCGCCCCAGGTGATGCGGCGGTTGCCGTGCACGAAGGCCGGCGCCTCGGGCGGCAGCACCGGTTCGATGGCGTCCAGGATGTCGCCGAAATTCCACGCCATGTCGCGCTCCCTGTGTGACGCTGCGGAAGCATCGTCCGCATGCTGTTTTCGCCACTCTAATAAGTGTCGGCGCGGCGAACAACGCGATTGCGCGGCGGCGCGCGATGCCAGCACAATCCCGGAAAATTCGGGAGAACACGATGGCGCTGCCAACAGGATTCAAGCTGCGGCTGGAGCCGCGGGACGAATACACCCACACGCCCGACGCGGCGTCCAATTATAACGAAAGCATGTATTTCAACGTATTCGACCCGGACGCCAAGATCGGCGGCTGGTTCCGGCTCGGCAACCGTCCGAACGAGGGCCAGGCCGAGATGTCCGTTTGTCTCTATCTGCCGGACGGCCGCGTGGCGTTCATGTACGGCAAGCCGGAGATCGCCGACAACAAGGCGATGACGGCCGGCGGCATGACGATCGACGTGCTCGAACCATTCAAGCATCTGCGCTTGACCTATGAGGGCAACGCCGTGGTGCTGGCGCGGCCCTTCGACATGGCCGAGCCGTCGAAGGCGTTCCGCGACAACCCGACGGTCGCCTGCAAGGTGGCGCTCGACTACGAGGGCGTATCGCCGATGTTCGGCGGCGAGGCGGTGCGCGAAGACGGCAAGCCGGTGCAGATCGATCCCGAAAAGTCGTTCGCCAAGGCGCATTACGAGCAGCACATGGCGGCGAAGGGCTCGTTCCAGATCGGCGACGAGACCTTCGCGGTGAACGGCTTCGGCCTGCGCGACAAGAGCTGGGGCCCGCGCTATTGGCAGGCGATCCACTGGTATCGCTGGTGTCCGATGAATTTCGGCCGCGATTTCGGGATGATGCTCTCCATCGTCGCCGGCACGGAGGGCAAGCCCCGCGAAGGCGGCATGGTGTTCAGGGACGGCAAATACGACCTCATCACCGAATGCAGCATCGACAGCGACTGGGACGAGAACTGGTACCAGACCGCGCTGCGCGCCAGGGTGAAGACCGAGTCCGGCGCGTCCTACGACGTCAACGGCAAGGTCTTGTCGCTGATCCCGCTGCGCAACCGGCGCAAGACGCCCGACGGCGCGGAACTCAACACCCGCATCACCGAGGGGATGACCGAATATACCTGCAACGGGATGACCGGTTACGGCCTGTCGGAATATCTCGACCAGATCGTGGACGGAAAGCCGACGGGGCTTTTGTAATGAACATCGACCTGTGGAATCCCGACAGTTTCGCCGCCGGCCACCCGCATGCGCAATACGACTGGCTGCGCGCCAACGATCCGGTGCATTTCCAGGCGGAGCCGGACGGCCCCGGCTATTGGGCGGTGACGCGCTATCGCGACGTATATGACGTCGACCGCGATTTTCAGGCCTTCTCGTCCGAGCCGACGGTCATGATCGAGGATCCGCCGGACGCCAACGCCTTCGGCCCCTACAAGATGATGCTGATGATGGACCCGCCGCAGCACACGGCGTTCCGCCGCCTCATCCGTCAGGAATTCACCCAGCCGGTCTCGGCGGACCGCACGCCGCGCATGCGGCAGCTCGCGCGCCAGATCGTCGACGAAGTGATCGCACGCGGCGAATGCGATTTCGTCAGCCAGGTGGCGGGCGAGATGCCGTCCTATGTCATCGCCGAGCTGATGGGCCTGCCGCTGGACGATGGGCGCGAGCTCTACAAGCTGACCGAGGCGATCCACACCTCCGCCGGCGGTTCGCCGTCGCAGGAGGGCGCGCTCGCGGTGTTCAAGATGTTCGAATATGGCCGCAAGGTGATCGACGAAAAGCGCGCGCGGCCGAAGGACGACCTCGCGACCAAGCTGCTGCACGCCGAAGTCGAGGGCCGCAAGCTCGACGACATCGAGTTCCTGCTGTTCTTCATCCTCCTGATCGACGCCGGCGGCGACACCACGCGCAACCTGTTGTCGGCGGGCATGCTGGCGCTGCTAGAGCATCCCGAGCAGCACGCCTGGCTGATGGCCGACCTGCCCGGCCGCCTGCATCTGGCGCGCGAGGAATTGCTGCGCTGGACCAGCCCGGTGATCTATATGCGCCGCCGCGCCACGCGGGATGTCGAACTCGCCGGGCACAGACTGCGCGAAGGCGACAAGGTCGTGATGTATTTCGGCGCCGCCAACCGCGACCCGGAGAAGTTCGCGCACGCCGACAGGCTCGACCTGGCGCGCACGCCGAACGAGCATATCGCCTTCGGCACCGGGCCGCATGGCTGCCTCGGCCAGCACATCGCGCGCATCGAGATCGACGCGATGCTGACCGAAGTGCTGACGCGGATGAAGGATTTCCGCCTGGCCGCGCCGCCGACCTGGCTGCCGTCGAATTTCATCTCCGGCCCGCAGACAATGCCGGTGACCTTCGCTCCGGCGCGGCGGTCGGCGTGACGGTTTCGCTGCACTATGTTGCGTTCCGATCGCTCCACGAGGCGCCACTGACGATCGCGGCACGACTGGGGGTGCCGGCGGACGGGCGCGACAGGCATCCCGCCGTGATCCTGCTGCACGGCTCGGCCGGTCCGTCGGGGCGCGAAGGCGGCTATGCCGATGTCTTGAACGAGGCGGGGTTCGTCACGCTGGAACCGGACCAGTGGTCGGCCCGCAATCTGGCCGGCGGCGCCGAGGGGCGGCCGAAGACCGTCGTCGAGACCTTGCCCGATGTCTACGGCGCCCGCGCCTTTCTCGCGGCCCATCCGGCGGTCGACGCATCGCCCATCGGGCTTGCCGGATTTTCTTTCGGCGGGGTCGCGACCATGCTGGCGGCGACACGGCGGCACAATCCGGACGACGCCTTCCGCGCCTTCATGCCGGTCTATCCCGCGACCTGGGCCTGGAACCGGATGCCGAATTTCGCGTTCGGCGATCTTGTCGATGCGCCGATGCTCCTGATCACCGGCGCGCTGGACCAGTACGACAACGACCCGGAGGTCTCCGCCAAGCTGGTGGCCGGCCTGGCGCCCGCCGATGCGGCAAGGATCACGCTGAAGGTCCTGCCGGATAGCCATCACGGCTTCGACATGCCGGGCGCCGACATGGAAGTGACCGATCCCTTCGGCAATCAGGGCAAGGGCGGCAAGGTCGTCATGCGCCACAATCCGGAGACCACGCGCGAGGCGCACCGGCTGGCCGTCGAATTCTTCTCCACCGCGCTGAAATAGGAAGCCTCGGTCGACGAGAGCGCCCCTTGGCGGCCGCGGTAGACCAAGGATACGCTGGCGGTTCGGGACGATCTCTGTACGCAGCATATTGGCCATTGGCGCGAGAGGGTTCGCGCCGGCGTTGAAGGCTCCTAACCGAAAGCGGCACGTATATGAAACTCGCATCCTTCCACGCCGATGGCGGCGAACGTATCGGCGCCGTCGTCGGCGACGGCATCGTCGAACTGACCGATCTCGCGCCCGACATGATCGCCCTCATCGCCAACTGGCCCACGCTCAAGGACAAGATCGCGCGCCGCGTGAAGGAGGAGCCGCCACACTATGTCGTCAAGGACGTGCATCTGCGCGCGCCGGTGCCCAGGCCGCAGAAGGTGATGGCCATCGGCCTCAACTATGCCGACCACATCCGGGAGAGCGGCGCGCAGACGCCGGAGCGCCAGATCTGGTTCGCCAAGCTCGGCCATGCGGTGAACGGGCCGAACGATCCGATCCAGGTGCCCAAGGTGTCGTCAGCGGTCGACTGGGAAGCCGAACTGGTCTTCGTCATCGGCAAACGCTGCCGGCATGTGACGAAGGAAGAGGCGCCGGGCGTGATCTTCGGCTATGCCTGCGGCAACGATGTCAGCGTGCGCGACTGGCAATTCCACACGGCCCAATGGCTGGTGGGAAAGTCGTTCGACACCCATGCGCCGATCGGGCCGTGGATCGTCACCGCCGACGAGATCGGCGATCCGCATGCGCTCGGCATACGCTGCCTCGTCAATGGCGAGATCAAGCAGAACTCCAACACCAGCAACCTCGTGTTCGACTGCTTCGACCAGATCGCCTATCTGAGCCAGGCGATGACGCTGGAGCCGGGCGACATGGTGTTCACCGGCACGCCGGGCGGCGTCGGCCAGTCGATGAAGCCGCCGCAATTCCTCAAGGCCGGCGACACGGTGCGCATCGAGATCGACAAGATCGGCGCGATCGAAGCGAAGATGATCCCCGAACCTTAAGGCGGCCCGGCGCGATATTCTCGCGTCACTTGCGCTTCGCCGGCTTGCCGTGATCGGGGATGCCCAGGAAGCCGAGCGCCATACGCGACAGCGAGTCGATCGCCACCTCGTCGTCGAGCGGCGGGCTGTCGTTGAGGAGACGATGGACGATCGAGCCGTCCACCGAGCGCAGTACGAAGATGCAGTCCTGCACGAGACCTTCGCGGCCGCCTTCGCCGCGCGCGGCGAGGAATTCGGCGAGCAGCTCGCCCTGGCGCTGCGTTCCGGCGCGCATGCGCGGCCAGTAGTCGGCGCCGGCGCCGGCGAGCGTGCGCTGGAACAGCGCGCGAAAGAAGCCGTGATTGCGCCGCATGATATGGGCGGTGTTGCCGATCAGCGTGCGGATCATCGCGCTGGTCGGCTGGTCCTGCCATTCCGGCATGGCGAAGAACCGCGCGCCGTTCTCCAGGTTGCGCTCGGTGAAGCGCTGGTGCAGCGCCTTGAAGAAGGCCTCCTTGTCGCGGAAGCGGCGGTAGAAGCTGCCGACCGAGCAGTCGGCGGCCTGGGCGATGTCGCTCACATGGGCGGCATCGTAGCCCAGCCTGGCGAAGACGCGCTCGCCCGCCTGCAGCAGGCGGTCGCGGGCGTTGCGGCTGCGCGCCTGGTTGGCCGGCAGGACGCCGTCGATGTCTTCGAGCGAATCCAAGATTGCCCCATCTTTCCTCTGAATTTGCTAGACCAAATCGCCATCGCGCGCCAGTGAGAGACCTTTCAGTAGCGCAGCGCCCGCCGGGCGACCGGCCCGTCATGCGTCAGCGCGATATGCGTCAGCACCTGCTCGTCATGGTTCATGCGCCAGGAAAGAAGCTTCTGCGCGTATTCGAGAACGATGGGCAGATAGGCCGGATCGTTCGCGCGGTCGATATATTCGCCCGGGTCTTTTTCGAGGTCGAACAGCAAGGGCGGCAGCTTGGTGAAGTGGACGTATTTGTAGCGCGCGTCGCGGATGACGTTCATCGTGCACTGATGCAGCGTCAGCGCGAGCTTCTTTTCGGCGCCGTCGTCGGCCGGATCGCGGAAATCGTATTCCCAATGCGCTTCGCCGCGCCAATTGGCCGGCGCGCCGCGGCCTTCGAGAAACGGCGCGAGCGAGAGGCCGTCGCATTGCAGCGGGATGTCCGCGCCGATGGCTTCGAGCATCGTCGGCATGATGTCGACGTTCTCGGTGAAGCGGCGGACGATCGTGCCGCGGCCCTTGTCGGCGCCGGGCCGGGGATCGCGCACGATCAGCGGAATGCGATAGGACGCATCGAAATAGCCGCATTTGCCGAGCAGCCAGTGATCGCCCATCTGCTCGCCATGGTCGGAGGTGAAGACGATCAGCGTGTCGTCCCAGCGGCCCGTTTGCTTGAGAAAGTCGAAGACCCGCCCAAGCGCCGCGTCCACTTCGCTCATCAGGCCGTAATAGACCGCCTTCATGCGCCGCAGCTTGCGGTCGTCGGCGCCGGCGCGGAAGGGACGGCGCGAAAGCTGATAGGCCAGCCAGGGATGCTGCGCCGCCTCCGCCTCGGGCGTGGCGAGGCGCGCGAAGCCGGGGACCGAGGCCGGATCGTACATCGCGTTGTAAGGCCGCGGCGCCACGAAGGGCGGGTGCGGCCGCAAGATCGAGAGATGGGCGATGAACGGTCCCCTGGCGTCGCGGATGTAGTCGATGCAGCGATCGACCAGGAAGTTGGTGTCGTCGTCGGCCGCCGGATAGGCCAGGGGCTTGGGAACGGCCGCTCCGTCTTCGTAGTCCGGGCCTTCGGCGCGATGCGAATAGGCGCCGGCGATGGGGTCGGGGACTTCGTATCCCCTCGCCTTCAGCCAGTCGGTCCAGGGGTAAGGCGTCTCGCCCATCAGGACGATCGGCCTTATGCCCGGCAGCGGCCCCTCATAGGTCCGCAGCCAGGGATCGTCGTCCTCCAGCTCGCGCGGGTCCAGGCTGGTGTCGGTGTAGCCGAACAGGACCGGATCGTAGCCGATGGCGGCGGCCTCCTTGGCCCAGTTGGTGTGGCGGGCGTCGAGCGGCGTGCCGTTGGTGCCGGAGCGGTGGTTCTGCAGATACATCCCGGTGTGCAGCGAGGCGCGCGACGGCCCGCAAGGCACCGCGTTGGCGAAATGATTCGCGAACAGGACGCTCTCGCGCGCCAGGGCGTCGAGATGAGGCGTGCGAACCATCGGATGGCCCAGCGCGGAGAGGCATTCGCCGCGCCACTGGTCGGCGGTTATGAAAAGCACATTCAGGGGCTTGGCCATGCCGCGCGGGCTCCGTCCGAAGGACGAGATTGCCTTGGCAATCCGGCCGGTTAAAGAGTGCTGCCCAATTGAACCGCAAAAGTCCGGGGGGGGGGGGACCACCAATCGCCGCCAATGCCCTCCCGCTGCTCTGGGGACGAACGGAGATTTGCCGAGGGCGGGGAGAACATCCCCCAGCCCTGCCCGAGGAGGAGCGCAGGCCGGGGGATTTCGCCGCCCGGACGTTCCTGGGTAGAACGCGATCGGGCGGGTGTCTCAGTACTGCGGCCGCGGGATTTTGCGCAGGCGCAGCAAGGCTAATTCATTGATTAGTGAATATCTCACCGAGACGGGGCGGTCAATCGCAATTCATCGGACGATGAGTTCGCCTCACGCGTCGGTTTGACGCTTGGCGCAGCGAAAAGGGGCGCCGGAAACCGGCGCCCCTCTTTTGCTTCTTCGTCGGCCGAACCTACCAGCTGGCGCCGACCGAGATGCCCACCACGCGCGGGTCCTCGGCGAAGACGTTGGTGTAGAGCGCCGATGTCGGATCGGTCAGATACTCGCCGGTCGGGTTGCGCTTGTCGAAGATGTTGGTCGCGAAGACACGCGCGTACCAGGCGCTGTCCGGCGCATTGAGCTGGACCTGGCCGTTCAACGTATCCCAGGCCGCGATGTAGTCCGAGCCCGGATCGTTGTTCACGCGCGCTTCCATGCTCGACTGCCAGTAGTAGTCGAGGCGCGGAACGAGCGTGTAGTCGTCGAGATGGATGGTGTACTGGCCACCGATGCCGACCTGGCCATTGGGGACCTGCGGCAGGCGGTTGCCATGCACGTTCGTGGCAATGCCGTTGCCGTTGCGCGCGCCAGCGATCGGCGCCCCGGTGGTTCCGTTCTGATCTTGGGAATACTGGAAACCATAGGCTTCGAGCAACGGCTCGAGCGCCGGGTTGCAAACGCCGTAATTGACCAGCGGCACGCCGAAGGGCGCGTCGATGGCCGCGTTGCCGCCATTGGGGAGGTAGAAGTTCGGCACGTGGAAGGCGCTCGACTCGCCCGGCGTATGGCCGGCCGTCACCGGGCTTCTCGGCTGCACGACGCACAGCGAGCCGTTGGTCATATCCTTGATCAGGATCGAGTTGGCCTGGCCCGCCGTCGGGTTGCGCTGATCGATCAGATAGGCGTTGCCGGCCTGCGATTGCGTCAGGCTGAGCGTCAGGTTGAAGGCGAGGTCGTCGTCCGGCTGCCACACGAGCTCGCTCTCCAGGCCGTAGAGATGGGCCGGGATGTTGAGCGTGAGCGCCTGGCGGTTGGAGATGATGCCGACCTGATAGTTCTCGTAATTGTAGTACCAGACATCGAGATTGGCCTGCAGCGTACCGTCGAGCAGGGTGTTCTTGGTGCCGACTTCCACGGCATCCACCGTGGCCGGCTGGTAGATGAGCGGCACGACCAGCGAGCCGACCGCGTTGTTCTTGTTGACGCCGCCGGCGAGTTCGCCGCGCGACAGGGTCGCGTAGAACTGGGTCTGGTCGGACCACGAGGTCTGCGGCGACCACTGAACGGTCGCGCGCCCGGTCCATTTGTCGGTGACGTTGTTCTGCTTGCCGTTGACGTCGGTCGGCAGGCGGAAAATGCCGGGGTAGCCGACGCAGCCGGGCGCCGCGAGACCGCCATTGGCCGCGCAGGTCGGCGTGCCGACGAGGGCGAACCCGTTCGTCAGCAGCAGGCCGCCCCAGACCGACGCGAGCGGTGCGCCGGGAGCCGTCGACAGCGGCGCGCCCTGGATCGGCGTGGTCAGCGCGCTGGTGCGGTCGTCGTTATAACGCGCGCCGGCGATGATCTTGAGGTCGTCGGTGATCTCATAGGTGGCTTCGAGGAAGGCCGAACGCGACTGCGTGGCGTCGCGGCGCGATTCGCTGTCGAAGGTGGTGTTGGCCTGCATGAGCGGCAGATCGACACCCGGGCCGCCCGCACCGGTGCCGGCGAAGGCGCCGATGACCATCGATTCCCAGTCCAGGCCGTTCGAGGCGACCCAGTATTGGCTGCGGCCGTCGAACGACATGAAGAACGCGCCGGCCGAGAAATTCAGCGGACCTTCGAAGGCGGTTTGGAAGCGGACTTCGCCGGTCCATTCGCGCGAACCGGAATTGTCCTCGTCATAGCTCGCCAGATACGGCGTGCGGGTCAGAATGCCATGCGCCTGATCGATGCTGCCGGCATAGGAGCCGAACTTGCCGTTGTAGAAGGTGTTCGAGATCGGCAGCGCGCCGGGCACGGAGAAATAGGCGTCGTAGGCGCCGGTCGCGTTGGTGCCATTGATCGCGCCGGCGTGCGGAACCGGCGTGTTGTCGCCGAACAGGACCTTGAAGCCGGCGACGGCGGGACCGATCAGGGCGCTGACATTCTCGGGCGTCGCGTCGGTATAGTTCTGCTGGGTGAACTGATAGCTGGACGAATAGCCGGCATCGACCGTCGCCTTCAGCCAGCTGGTGACCGTCTGCGCCCAGTTGAGCTGGAACGTGCTGGTCGAGCCCTTGAACTTCGGGTTGAAGGGCGTGTCGGAGGTAAGCAGATCCGGCGACACCACGCCGCCCGCGCCCGAGCCCACGCCGTTCACCACCTGCGGGTTCATCGTGAAGGTGCCCGCCGGATAGGGGGGCGACGGCAGCGGCGCCGCCGAGGAGTAGGGATTGGGGAACAGCGCGGTGCCGAGGAAACTGCGGCCGACCACCGGGCCGGCCGGATCGCCCGAACCGCCATTGCCGGCGAGTTGGAACAGGCCCAACGAATTGCCCAGCGCCTGCGCCTGCGCGAAGGGCAGGCCCAGGGAAAGATTGAGCAGGGCGGCGACGCCCTGCTTGGAACCGAGCGTGGTTGCGAGGGTCGAGAGATTGTTGATGGGCTGGAAACCAAGAGCGTCGGGCAAGCAGCCGAGCACGCCCGACGGGTCGCGATGGCATTCCTGCTTGTCGCCGCGGACGCGGTTGTCGTTCTCGTAGCCGACCTCGCCGACGAGGTCGATCGTGGTGTCGTCGCTCGGTTCCCAGCGGATCGAGACGCGGCCCGAGGCGGTGCCCTGGCCGTTGATGTTCTTGTCGACCGGGCCGCCCGGATAGATCTGCGGCCCGGCGTATTCGTTCTTTTCGTAGCCGTTGTGGAAGACGCCCAGGCCGGCGATGCGAACGCCGAGCTCGTTGTCGATCAACGGCACGTTGACCATGAACTCCGGCTTCATCGTGTTGTAGGTGCCGTAGTCGAACGAGGCGCGGGCCTGGAAGTCGGTCAGGTTGGGCTTCGACGTGATGATGTTCACCGCGCCGCCGGTCGCCGCGCGACCGTAGGAGGTCGACTGCGGGCCGCGCGCGACTTCGACGCGATCGACGTCGAAATACTGACCGTTCACCAGCGAGGGGGCTTCCTGGTAGACGTCGTTGATGTTCTGCGCGATGGCGGCGCCGAGGCCGAACTGGGTGGTGATGCCGCGGATCTGGAATTGCGCGCCGCCGAAATTCGACTTGGTGTAGGTCACGCTCGGCACGTGGAACTGAAGATCGCGGAAGCTGTTGACCTGCTTCGACTTGAGGTCGGTGCCCGTGAGCGCGGTGACGGCGAGCGGAACGGTCTGAATATCTTCCGCCTTGCGTTCGGCGGTGACGACCACGGTTTCGATCTGCGCGAAGGCCGGCGCCGTGAACGCGGTGGTGACGAGCAGCGCGGCGGCAAATTTTGCAGAATAGGTTTTGATGGACACGCGAGTAGACTCCCCTGCGGTTCGCATAAATCGCGACGCTTATTTCATTGATCGATGAGTGATGACCGCGGGACATTTTGTTGTCAAAGAATTTTCATCGGGCATTGAATTATGTTTCGGCTGTGTGGCGGAGGGGCCACTTCCGAGAATGTATTTGTTGCGGTGCAGCGCAATAGTTTCCGGACTTCGCTGCAGTGCAGCGCAAGAGTTTCCGTCGCGTTACTGCGATGCGCCCGATTTTTTGTCAGAAATTTATGGCGCGAACGTCGCGAACGTTCTTTGGGCGCGCGGCGAATTGTGTAAGCCTCGCGACAACGACAACAACAGTAATCGTTCCTTTTGGGGGGCAACGATTATGCAGGGAGTAGCGCCTGTTGCGGGGCGTAGAGAGCGGGATCGCGCGGCACGCAAAGGCCGCCGTCCATTTCGTCGCGCGCTTCTGGACGACAAATCGTCCAAGCGGACGCAGAGAAGCATGGCCACCAGCGAGCGGATCCTGGATGCGGCCGAGGAGCTTTTTGCGCGGCACGGAATCTATGGCGTGACGATGCGCGAGATCGCGGAGCTCGCCAATGTCGACACCGCGTTGCTGCACTACTACTTCGAGTGCAAGCGCGGCGTGTTCGACGCGGTCTTCGCGCGGCGCTGCGACGTGCTGAACTCCGAACGCATGCTGGAGATGGACCGCTATGAGGCCGAGGCCGGCGACGCGGTCACGGTCGAAGGCATCATCGCGGCCTATCTGCGCCCGATGTTCAGCCTGAACCGGCAGAGCGGCCAGGGCTGGCGCAATTTCTGCGCCTTCGTCACCCATCTGGATTCCACCGAGCTGGCCGACATCTTCGCCAAGAAATTCGATCCCGTGCTGCGGCGCCTGATCGCGCTTCTGCACCGCGCTCTTCCCGAGGCCGACGAGGCCGATCTGTTCTGGAGTTATCACATGTTCGCCGGATCGCTGATGCTGGTGAACGCGGCCAACAAGTCGATCGAGAACCTGTCGGGCGGGCTGTGCCGGGCGGACGATTTCGAGGCGATCGAGCCGCGCCTCGTGCGCTATGGCGCCGAAGGCTTCCGCGCGGTCTGTGGCGCGCGCTGCAGGGCGGCGCGGGCGGCGGAATAGCCCTGCGATCCTCGTCTATCCCACGGAATGGACAAGATTTTCACGCCACTCTTGACTCTCTGCCTTGCATCCCGGACACTGGAACAAAGAGTGAACAATGTCTCACGACGCAAGAGCTCTGGCCGGAGCACGGCAGCTTCTGGCGCCCATCCTGGGCGGGCCTTCCCGCAGCCCGACGCCGCTCGGCCATGGCGAGGCCGACCGGATGCTGCGCGGCGGGCTGATGCGCGGCACCCTGCATGAGGTCTTCGCCGCCGACACGGCGGGCCAGGGTTTCGCCTTGGGCCTGGCGCGGCGCGCGGGTGGAACCAAGCGCCTGCTCTGGATCGTGCAGGATTATTCCGCGCTGGAGCATGGCCAGGTCTCGGCAACGGGCCTTGCCGAGGCCGGCATCGATCCGGCCGGCGTCCTTCTGATGCGCGCCGCCAACGCGACCGATGCCTTGCGCGCCGGCGCCGACGCGCTGAGCTGCCGGGCGCTGGGCGCGGTGATCGTCGAGATTCCGGGCAATCCGAAAATCCTCGACCTCACTGCGTCGCGCCGGCTGGTGCTTGGCGCGCAGACGAGCGGCGTCACCGCCCTCCTGCTGCGCAGCGAGGCGCAGGTCGAGCCCAGCGCGGCGCAGACCCGCTGGCTGGTGCGCAGCGCCCGCTCCGCCCAGACCGACGATTGGGGACAGCCGCGCTTCGACGCGGAATTGACGCGCAACCGGCACGGAGAGACCGGGCGCTGGATGATGGAGTGGTGTTGTGACGATGGCGCTTTCCGCGATCCCTTCGAACAAGCGGCGCATCCTGGCGCTGTGGTTTCCGAAGCTTCTGACCGACCGGCTGCGGCGCCGCCGCAAAGGCGCGCCGGATGAGCTGCCGCTGGTCGTCTCCATCCGGAGCGGCAATGCGCGCATCCTCTACGCGGTGGACGCCAGGGCCGCGGCGCTGAAGCTTCAGCCCGGCATGGCGCTGGCCAGCGCGCGCGCCATGGTGCGCGAACTGGACGTGGTCGAGGCCGAGCCCGAGGCCGACGCCAGGCTGCTGGCGCGGATCGCCGACTGGTGCGACCGCTTCACGCCCTTCGTCGCCATCGACGGCCTCGATGGATTGCTGCTGGACGTCACCGGTGTCCCACATCTGTTCGGCGGCGAAGCGAAGATGCTGGGCGAGGTGCGCGCGAAGATCGCGGCCCAGGGCTTTGCCGTGCGCGGTGCCCTGGCCGGAACGGCGGCCGCCGCCCGCGCCCTCGCCCGCTATGCCGACGGCACCATCACGGCCCCCGGCGAGGAGGCCAACGCCACCGCCTTCCTGCCCGTCGCCGCGCTCGACCTGGAGCCGCGCGACACCCATGCGCTGAAGCGCGCGGGCCTCAAGACCATCGCGCAGGTGGGGGGACGCGGGCGCGGCGAACTCAATGCCCGTTTCGGCAAGGCGTTCGTGTTCACGCTCGACCGCGCGCTCGGCATCGGCGAGCAGCCGATCTCGCCGCGCCGCATCCTGCCCGACTTCCTGGTGGAGCATCGTTTCGCCGAGCCCGTGACGACGCAGGAGGTCATCGCCGGGTCGATCCTGTCGCTGGCGCGTTCGCTGTGCGGCGTCCTGGAGGAGCGCGGCCAGGGCGCGCGGATGCTGGAAGCTTCCTTCTTCCGCACCGACGGCATCGTGCGCCATATCGGAATCGAGACCGCGCGGCCGCTGCGCGACGCGGCCATGATCGCCAGGCTGTTCCGCATGCGACTGGACGCGCTCGGTCCCCGCGAAGGCGGGGATCCGCTCGATCCCGGCTTCGGCTTCGATCTCGTGCGGCTCTCAGCCCTGCACGCCGAACGGCTGGTGCCGGAAAGCATCGGGCTGGAAGCGCGGCCCGACGACGACAAGGAGATCGCCTTCCTGATCGACCGGCTGGCGGCGCGTTTCGGTGCGCATCGGATTCTCTCTTTTCAAGCGCAGGATACCCACATCCCCGAAGCCGCTGGCGTTGCCGTGCCGGCGCAGCACGCGCCGGAGACGAAGGTCGCGTTCGAGCCGCGCCTTCCCGGCGAGGCGCCACGCCGCCCGCTGCGCCTGCTGGAAAAGCCCGAACTCATCGACGTGATGGCGCAAGTGCCGGACGGCCCGCCCTTGCACTTCCGCTGGCGCCGCATGCTGCACGCCGTCGCCCATGCCGAGGGACCCGAGCGTATCGCGATGGAATGGTGGCAGCAGCAGAACCCGCGGCCGACGCGCGATTATTTCCGTGTCGAGGACGAGGCGGGACGGCGCTTCTGGCTCTATCGCGACGGGCTCTATGAGCGCGAGCCCTTCATACCGCGCTGGTATGTGCATGGGCTGTTCGCATGACGACAGGCAGTCGCGACAAACGCGCGCCCAAGCCGCTAGCGGCAGAGGAAGACGCGCCGATCCGCGTCCTCGAAGGTCAGCCGCCTTATGCCGAGATCGCGGTGACGTCGAACTTCTCCTTCCTGCGCGGCGCCTCGCGGCCCGAGGAATTGGCGGTCACCGCTTATGGCTATGCCTATGATGCCGTCGGCATCGCCGACCGCAACACGCTGGCGGGCGTGGTGCGCGCCTATGCGGCGTTCGAGGATCCGCGCCTTTTGGGCAAGAAGCCGAAACTCCTGGTCGGCGCGCGACTGGTATTCGCCGACGACACGCCGGACATCCTCGCCTATCCGACCGACCGCGCCGCCTATGGAAGGCTGTGCCAGCTTCTGTCGCATGGCAAGCTGCGCGTGCCCGCCGGCGAAAGGCGCGCCACCAAGGGCGAATGTACCCTCTTCCTGGACGACCTGGCCGCGAAGCACGACGAGAGCGATCTTTTCGCCAAGCATGAAGGCATGCTCTTCGTCGTGATGCCGCCGGCGCGCGGCGCCTTCGCAAAGCTCGGTGCGACGCTTGAAAGACTGCGGGCCCTGGCGCCCGGGCGCGTCTGGCTGGCGGCGGCGATGCGCCATCACGGCGACGACCGGCGCCGCCTGCGCCGGCTTTCGACGCTCGCGCGCGACGCCCATGTGCCGTTGCTGGCGGTCAACGACGTGCTCTATCACGACGCGGGGCGGCGCGAGCTTCAAGACGTCGTCACCTGCATCCGCGAGGGCATCACCATCGACAAGGCCGGCAGGCTGCTCGAAGCCAATGCGGAGCGGCATCTGAAGACGCCGGCCGAGATGATGCGGTTGTTCCGCGACTGTCCCGAGGCCATCGCGGAGACGGTGCGGTTCGCCGCACGGATCGAATTTTCGCTTGAACAACTCGCCTACAATTATCCGCATGAACCGGTTCCGCCGGGCAAGACGGCGGATGGGCACTTGTGCGACCTGACCTGGGAGGGCGCCGCGCGGCGCTATCCGCAGGGCATTCCCGGCAAAGTGCGCGACACGCTGAAGAAGGAACTGGCGATCATCGCGAAGGAGAAGTACGCGCACTATTTCCTGACGGTGCGCGACATGGTCGCCTTCGCCAACGAGAAGAATATCCTGTGCCAGGGGCGCGGCTCGGCCGCCAATTCGGCGGTGTGCTATGCCATCGGCGTCACCGCGGTCGATCCGATGCAGATCGACCTTCTGTTCGAGCGCTTCGTGTCGGAGAATCGCGGCGAGCCGCCGGACATCGACGTCGACTTCGAGCATGAGCGGCGCGAAGAAGTCATCCAGCATATGTACAAGCGCTACGGTTATCGCCGCGCCGCGCTGACCGCCACCGTGATCCATTATCGCCCGCGGAGCGCGATCCGCGAGGTCGGCAAGGTGTTCGGCCTGTCGGAGGACATCACCGCGGCGATGGCCGGCAGCGTGTGGGGCAGCTGGGGCGAAGCGCTGAAGGATTCGCAGGTCCGCCAGGGCAAGCTCGATCCGCAGAACGCAGCGATCTTCCAGGCCGTGAAATTCGCCAACCAGATCATGGGATTTCCGCGTCACCTGTCGCAGCATGTCGGCGGTTTCGTGCTGACCGACGATGCGCTCGACACGATGGTGCCGATCGGGCCGGCGGCGATGGACGACCGCTATTTCATCGAATGGGACAAGGACGATCTGGACCGGCTGAAGATCATGAAGGTCGACGTGCTCGCGCTGGGGATGCTGACCTGCATCCGCAAGGCGTTCGACCTGTTCTCGCGGCACGAAAAGAAATCCTTCGACCTCGCCACCGTGCCGCGCGAGGATCCGGCGGTCTACGACATGCTGTGCAAGGCCGACGCCATCGGGGTGTTCCAGGTCGAGAGCCGGGCACAGATGAACATGCTGCCGCGCCTTCGCCCGCGCACATTCTACGATCTCGTGGTCGAGGTGGCGATCGTGCGGCCGGGCCCGATCCAGGGCAACATGGTCCACCCCTATCTCAAGCAGCGCAACAGCAAGACGCCGGTGAAATTCCCCGAGCCGTCGCCCGCCCACGGCCCCGCGGACGAATTGCACAAGGTGCTCGACAAGACCATGGGCGTGCCGCTGTTCCAGGAGCAGGCGATGAAGCTCGTCATGGTCGCGGCGAAATTCACGTCGAAGGAGGCCAATGGATTGCGCCGCGCCATGGCGACCTTCCGCAATCTCGGAACCATCGGCCAGTTCGAAAAACTGATGATCGGACGGATGACGGAGCGCGGCTATACGCTGGAGTTCGCGCAAAACTGCTACAATCAGATCAAGGGCTTCGGCTCCTACGGCTTTCCCGAGAGCCATGCCGCGAGCTTCGCCCATCTCGTCTACATCTCGGCCTGGATCAAGTGTCATCATCCGGCGGCCTTCGCCTGCGCGCTGCTGAATGCGCAGCCCATGGGCTTCTATGCGCCGGCGGAGATCGTGCGCGACGCGCGCGAGCATGGCGTGGAGGTGCTGCCGCCCGACGCCAATTTCAGCGATTGGGACAATACGCTCGAAAGAAATACCTGCGGCGTGCTCGCATTGCGCCTCGGCTTCCGCCAGATCGATGGCTTGCGCGAGGACTGGGCGCGCGCCCTTGTAGAGAATCGCGGCTATGGCTATCCGAGTTTCGCCGAATTCGTCCGCCGCGCCGAGGTACCCAAGAAGGCGCTGATGGTGCTGGCCGAGGCCGACGGGCTCACCTCCTTCGGGATGGACCGGCGCGAGGCGCTGTGGGCGGTCCGGCGGATTCCCGACCACCATTCCCTGCCGCTGTTCGAGGCGCAGCGCCTGAAAGAATTGCCGGCAGAGGAGATCGCGCCGCTGCCCGTCATGCCGCTCAGCGAGCACGTGCTCGCCGACTACCAGACGCTGCGCCTGTCGCTCAAGGGCTATCCGATGCAATTCCTGCGCGAGATGTTCGCGGGCGAGACGGTGAAAAGCTGCGCCGAAATCGAGGCGACGGACGACGGCCGGCGCGCGCGCTGCGCCGGCGTCGTGCTGGTGCGCCAGATGCCGGGCGAGGCCGGAGTGGTGTTCATCACGCTCAGCGACGAGACCGGCATCACCAATGTCGTCGTCTGGCCGCGCGTCTTCGAGGCCTTCCGCCGCGAGATCATGGGCGCCCGCCTGCTCCTGGTCGAGGGCAAGGTCCAGAAAGCCGACAATGTCGTGCACCTGGTGGCGGAGCGGATTTTCGACCGCAGCCAGGAGCTGGACCGCCTCTCGGAAGACACGATCCGGCCGGACCACCTGGAGGACATCGCGCGCCCGGATTCCCGCAGCCCACGGCATCCACGCAATGTCCGCATCCTGCCCAAATCGCGGGATTTCCATTAGGCGGCGGCGGCGCTATAGCGGGTGTGGGGGGCACCGGCCTGTACACGTCCAGCATGTTGCGTATCCGTGGATTCGAATGGCCGCTGGCCGTTGCGTTGGCGGCTGTGCTGCTCGCGATGCCGCTGTGGTGCGTCGCGATGCCCGGCATGCCGGACTATCCGGCGCATCTGGCGAGCTTCGCGCTGATCGCGGGCGCGCCGTCGAGACATTATTACGTCGCCTGGGCCGCGCTGCCCAACCTCGCCTCGGAGGCGATCGTGCCGCTGCTCGCCCGGGCGATGCCGCTCGAAGCGGCGACGCGGCTCCTGCTGACCGCGACGGTGGTGCTCTGGGTCGCGGGGCCGGCGCTGATCCAGCGGGCGCTGTTCGGCCGGGTGGGGCCGGGCGTGCTGCTGTCGGCGTTCTTCGCCTACAACGCCAATTTCATCTGGGGCTTCTTCAACTACACTTTCGCGGTGGGCGTGGCCTTTGTCGTCTTCGCGGCCTGGATCGCGACCGACGGCCGCCGCACGCGCCTTCATCTCGCCGGTTTCGCCGTCGCCTTCACGGCGATCTATTTCAGCCACTTGTTCGGCCTCGCCGTGCTTGTGCTCGCCATCGGCGGCTATGAATTGCCGGCGCTGGTCGCGGAGCGCTTCGCGCTGCGCGCGCTAGCGCGCCGAGTCGCGGCGCCCGCGCTTTGCTGCCTGCCCGCCGCGCTGGCCTTCGTCCTCCTGAAACCGGAGGCGGCCGGCGGCGACAATTTCAAATTCGATCTGCTGGAAACTCTGCAGGACCGCTTCGAGGCGGCCATCCAGTTCGGCTTCGACAAACCGGTGCTGCCGCTGACCGCCGCGCTGATCGCGCTCTTCGTCCTGGCCGTCGCCGCCGGCCGCGCGACGGTGCATCCACGCATGCGCGTGACGCTGGCGCTGTTCGCCCTGGGCGCGCTGTTCGCGCCGGAATGGGCGCTGGGCGGCTGGGGCGTGCATATGCGCCTGCCGGCGGTGACGGGCGCGCTGGCCTTCGCGTCCCTGGACTGGAAATTGTCGCCGCGCCTGATCGGCGCCGGCGCGGCGGTCGCACTGGCGCTGCTCGCCACCGGTGCACTGCTGCTGGCACAGGACTGGCGGCGCTATGGCGCGCAATATGCCGAGTTTCGCGCGCATGACGCGGCCATCGCGCGCGATGCGCGGGTGCTGACGGTGCTCGACGGCGATTCGCTTGGCTGGTCGGCCGATCAGCCCTATTGGCACATGGCGGAGTTCGCGATCATCGACCGCGGCGCGTTCACGCCTTTGATGTTCACCACCGCCGGCCAGCACGTGGTCCATCTGCGCCCGCCCCTAGGACGCATCGCGGCGGCGACGGCGCAGCAGGGCTCGCCGCCCGACATCGACGAGTTGGCCGATCTCGCCGCCGGCCGCATGGAGGCGGACGAGGACTACCGCGCGGTCTTCCCCTATCTGATGCATTTGCAGTGCAGCTTCGACGAGGCGCTGGTCATCCACGGCGCCGGACCGCATTCGCGGCCGCCCGCCATGCTGCGCAAGCGGCTGGAAGGAAGTTTCTATACGCTCTACGACATCGTTCCGGACAAGAACTGCTCGCCCCGATGACGACCGATTCGCTTGGGCTTCGCGCGCTGACCGCCCTCCTGGCGGCGGGCGTCGCGCTCGGATTGATGCATATCGCCTGCGTCGTCGGCCTGCATGTTCCGTTCGATCCGAACGAGGGCTGGAACGCGTATTTCGCGCAAGCCGCGATGACCACGGGCTCGCCCTATCCGGCGGCGGGCAGCCTGTTGATCGACAATTATCCGCCGCTGTCGTTCTATCTCGTGGGCGCGGTCGGCAAGCTCTCCGGCGACGCGGTCGTCGCCGGGCGCATCGTCGCGCTGGCGGCGCTGTTCGCGGCCGCGCTCGGCATCGAGGCGGCGGCGCGCCGGATGGGCTGCAGCCGGATCGAGGCGGCGTTCGCGGCGCTGTTCTTCACCGCCGGCGTGATGCTGACCAGCGACTACGCCGGGATGGACGATCCGCAGATGCTCGGCCACGCGGTGGCGATCGGCGGGCTTGTCGCCGTGCTGCGCGAACCGCGCACGCCGCGCGCCATGGTCGCCGCGGCGCTGCTGTTCACCCTCGCTTTCTTCGTCAAGCACAACCTCGTCGTGCTGCCGCTGGCCGTGGCCGCCTGGCTGGCGCTCCTGGACCGCAGGGCGGCCGCGACCTTCGCCGGCAGCGGCATCGTCTTCGCGCTGATCGGGCTTGGCCTGTTCAAGCAGGCCTATGGCTTCAGCCTGTTCAGCGTGATCGATTCCGCCCGGACATTCTCCTTCGCGAATATCGAAACAGCGGGCGCGCTCTGGCTGCGCTGGAGTGCGATTCCGCTGCTGGGCGCGGCGGCGATGTACGCGCTCGGGCGGCGCGACCGCCACGTCGTGCTCTGTGCGATCTATGTCGTGCTGGCGACGGTGACCGGCCTGTATTTCAGCGGCGGCGCGGGCGTCGACGCCAACGCGCTGTTCGATGCGGACATCGCGGTCGCGCTGAGCGCCGGCGTGCTGATGAACCGCCTTCCGGCCGGCCAGAGCATCGCCGCCGCGCTCTACGCCGTTCCGCTGGCGCTGGGCGTGGCGAACCTGCAAGCCGATTGGCGCGGCAGCGACTATTGGCTTCATCCGATGGCGGAAGACCGAGCGGCCGCGCGGGCGCAGATCGCGCTGCTGCGCGGCGCCAAAGGGCCGGTTCTCTGCGAGATGCTGTCGCTCTGCTATTGGGCGGGAAAGCCGGCCGAGGTCGATGTGTTCAACATCGAGCAGGCCTATCTCACGAGCGCGCGCAGCGACGCGGACCTGGTGCACGCTATTGAGGCGCGGCACTACGCGTTAGTCCAACTCGAAGAGCTCTCGCCTTTTCCGCTGACGCCGAACGTGCATCGCGCGCTCGACCAGAACTATCGCATCGTCCTGCAGGACGACGACCGCGTGATTTTCGCGCCGCGCTAACCGTGCGCCTTCACCGTGCCGGTGCGTTCGAGCTTGCCCCAACCGACCACCGCGCCGCGGATCGCCGCCGAGATCGAGCGCACCACGACGTAATACATGAGCTGGCGATAGCCGAAGCGCTGCAGGGGTAGCCACAGGAGGAGGCGCCAATCCTCGCCCCGTTCCATCAGGAAGCCGAAGGTCGCGGCCAGAAGATCGACCACGATGAAGACGACATAGTAGATGCCGACGGTGATGAGATCGGCGTTGCTGAACTCCGAGCCGTGCTGCGCATAGGCGATCCACTGGCCGACGAGCTGCCAGATCAAAAGCAAATCGGCGAGCGGCGCCAGCGCGGTGAGCGCGATCTGGAATAGCCAGACCTGCGGCAAGGCGAACAGGCCGAGCGCGCCATAGCGCGGATTGAAGGTCAGGCCGCGATATTTCCACAGGCATTGCAGCGTGCCGAAGGCCCAGCGGAAGCGCTGTCGCGCCAGCCCGCGGAAGGTCGCTGGCGCCTCCGTCCAGGCAACGGCGGAGGGATCGAAGCGGACGCGATAGCCCTTTGCCTGGATGCCGATAGTCAGATCCTGGTCTTCCGCCAGCGTGTCGGAGTGGAAGCCGCCCATCTCCTGCAGGACCGATTTGCGCCAGGCGCCCACCGCCCCGGGGATGACGGTGAGCGTGCCGAGCGCCGCCAGCGCGCGCCGCTCCAGGTTCTGCGCCACGATATATTCCAGCGCCTGCCAGCGCGTGATCATGTTGGTGCGATTGCCGACCTTGGCGTTGCCGGCGACGGCGCCGATTTCCGGATCGGAGAACCAGCGCACCAGCCGGGGAATGGTGTCCTGCTGGAACTGCGTATCGGCATCCAGCGCCACGAGAATATCGCCCGTCGCCCGCTCGAGCCCGACATTCACCGCCGCCGCCTTGCCGCCATTGACGACGCGGATGAGCGTGACGCGGTCGTTCGCGCCGAACGCGTCGCGCAGGACGCCGAAGGTATTGTCGGCCGAGCCGTCGTCGATCACCAGGACGTCGAGATCCTGATGATCGCTGCACAGGATGCGCTCGACGGTCTTCACGATCACCTTTTCCTCGTTGTAGGCGGGAATGATGACGGTGACGTGCAGCGATTCCTTGGGCGGCAATTTGCGCGAATCCGCCTCGCGCCGCGCGTTCCACAGGCTGAGGCCCACGAGGAAGAACAGCCGCGAGACGCCGAGCCAGATGGCGGCGAGAAAGGCGTAGTACAGGGCGCGGCTGATCCAACTCACGGTGAAGAACACGACCCGGTCGGTGAGCAGCGACATGGTGGGCGAGAGCGGCGGCATCGCTTGGTCGCGCGTCAGGCCGATGAGCTGCGAGGCCATCACGAAGCGAAGGCCCCGCGCCCGCAGCTTGTCGATCAGGACCGGCAGCGCCGCCACGGTCTGGGCACGGTCGCCGCCCGCGTCGTGTAGCAGGATCGTGTTGCCCTTGGCGCCGGCCGGCGCGTGGTCGAGCGCATAGAGCACGCGGCTGACGATCGCGTCGGCGCCCGGCAGCGACCAGTCGATCGGATCGATATGCTCGCCGACCGTGATGTAGCCGAGGCTTTGCGCGATCTCGACCGGAAGAATCTCGCTGTCGTCGTCCGGCTCCGCGTCGCCCAGATAGGGCGGGCGGAACAGCACGAGCGAGCGTCCGGTCAGCGCCTCGAACAGGCGCTGCGTGGCGTTCAGCTCCAGCGTCACCGCCTGGCTCGGCGTGTCGGCGAGGTTGGGGTGGGTGTAGGTGTGGTTCCCCAGTTCGTGGCCTTCGTCGAAAATCCGCTGGACCAGGTCGGGATGGGCCTCGGCATTGCCGCCGATAATGAAGAAGGTGGCCTTGACGTGCTTCTCCTTGAGGATGTCGAGGATCTGCGGCGTCCACTCGGCATCGGGGCCGTCGTCGAAGGTGAGGGCGATTTCGCCCGGCGAATAGCCGAACTGGCGGATCACATAGTTGGTCGGAAGCTTCGTATAGGCCTCGTCGTCGATGTCGCCGCTATGGGGATCGATCTCCAGCCTGCGTGCGCCGGGCGACGGCTCGGCTTCCACCCGGAAGAACTCGCCCTCACCTTCATAGTCGATGTCGGAGGAGAGCGTGATCTGGCGCAGCCCGTCCGGCGCGGCGGCGCCGTAGCCGCGACCCATCACTTCCCAGACCGAGGGGTCCTCCGTCCCGATCCGCCACAGGGCATAGCCGGCGGGCCGATAGATGTCGGAGGCGTGCATCTGGTTATAGGCCGTGACGGCGTCGAGGAACCAGACGTCGTGCGTGATGTGATCGTCCTCGATGTAAGAGAAGTGCGGGTTGTTGGTGGCGTCGTCGAAATCAATCGTCGCCTCCGAATCGTGGGCGGCCACGACGGCGTCCTCGAAACTCAAATCGTCGGCGTGATCGCCGTTCCAGTCATAGCCGTAGGAGCCGATGCCGACGATGGTGTGGCTGGGCGGCAGCGCGCGCATGCGCTTGTCGAGCGTGGTCTCGAACCAGTCCTGCGCCGCGATGCTACCGGCGGGACCGGTATCGTCGTGCTGGTCGTAGGCCATCAGCAGCGTGTAGTCGACGAGCCGCGCATAGGCCCGATAGGGCCAATCGTCGTCGTCGAACGGCACCGCCATGACGACGATCCAGCCATGGGGCAGGAACGACGCCGACAGGTGCTTCAGGAAGTCCTCCACCGCGGCGTGGCCGTCGGCGGGTATCTCCTCGAAATCGACGACGATCCCCTGCAGCTTGTTGGCGCCGACCAGGGCGGTCACCCGGCGCACCAGGTCGTCGCTGCGCGCCTTGTCCTTGAGCAGGCGGGCGAGGCCGGCGCCGTCCCACTTGCCGCCCGTCACATTCTGGAGCACCGGCAGGATCGCGATGTTCGCCCGCTTGGTGCGAATCTCCCCGAGCAGCGCGGGATCGAGCGTGCTCTTGAGCTCCATGTCGGGGCCTTGCAGCGCCAGCCAGATCGGCATCACCCAATCGAGCTTGGGCAGGGCGCGCATGAGCGCCGGATAGGCGGAATCCGATGCCGGATGCCAGCCGGGAAAGAAGGCGACCGCGAGCGACCGGTTGGCCTGCGGCTTCAGGATCGAGGCGAGCGGGCGGATATGCAGGCCCCGCTCATTGCGCTCGCGCCGGGTGCGGGCCAACTCCTCGCGCCGGGCGCGGGCCTCGGCCGCGAGCCTTTCGGCGGAGCGCACCAGGCCGGGGGCCTGCGCCTTTCGCTCGAGCTCGTGGAGATTGACGGCGACCAGCCGGCCGGGAAGCCGCAGCGGCGCCGCCGTGGGCACCGTCAAGAGGCTCACGACGAAGGCCGCCCCCAGCGCCAGGCTGACGACCGCCGCCGTCCAGCCCACCACGGACGCGCCGAAAGCGCGCCGACCCGTGGCGTCGAAGAAGACCGGCTTGTTCGACATAGTGTCTAGATCGACCCGCGCTGACGCATTGCGGCGCAGGCCGTGCGCTGGTTCTTTGTCATTTTGTGCTCCAGGCGCCGCAAAACGGCGCGCCGGCGTCAATTTAGCGGAAACGCGACGGACATGCCAAAAAAAGCGACATGAACATTCTCCCGCAATGGTCCGTGGCGGCGCGTGCGGCCGGGCTCGTCCTGGCGGCCGGGTTTGCCGTCACGGTTTGGGCCAACTGGCCGGGGCACCTGTCCTACGATTCGATCCTTCAATTGCTGCAGGGCCGGACCGGCCTCTACAACACCTGGCACCCGCCGGTGATGGCGTGGCTGCTGGGACTGGGCGACGCGCTCGTGCCCGGGACCGGGCTGTTCGTCGCGTTCGACGCCGCCCTGGCCTTCGGCGCGCTCGCCGGCGTGCTTCTTCTGGCGCCGGGGCGGGCGGGATGGCCAGCGGCGGCCGTCGCGCTCGCCATCGTGCTGTCGCCGCAGCTGCTGATCTATCAGGGGATCGTGTGGAAGGATGTGCTGTTCGCCGACGCCGCCGTCGCGGGCTTCGTGTGCTTGGCGCATACCGCGCGGAGCTGGAACGCCGCTCCCTGGACACCGCTCGTGGGGAGTTTCCTGCTGCTCGCGCTGGCGGCACTGACGCGGCAGAACGGCGCGGTCCTGCTGCCCTTTGCCGGTGCGGCGCTGGGCTGGATCGCCACGCGCGAAGGGAGACGCTGGACCGGCGCGGCCTTGCTTGGTGCGGGATTTCTTGCGGGGCTTCTGGCTTTCGTCTTCGCGGCCTCGGCGCTGTTGAACCTGAGAAGCGACGGGGAGTCCGGGCCGGCGGAGCAGTTCCGCCTTTTGCAGATTTACGATCTGTCCGGCGCGGTGGCGCGCGAGCCGGGTTTCCCGCTTCCAACACTGGCGGAGGACGATCCCGATCTCGAGCGTGTGCTTCGCCAGGACAGCGCGCGGCTCTACACGCCGTTGCGCAACGATCCCTTGGCCTCGGCGCCGCAGATGCAGGCGCCGCTGCGCGATCTCGATGACGAGGCGCTCGCCGCCGACTGGCGCAGTCTCGTCCTGCATCATCCCGGACTGTATCTGCGCATTCGCGCGGCGGATTTCGCCTGGGTGGCGTTCACGCCCGATATCGTCGCCTGCCGGCCGATCTTCACCGGCATCGAAGGGCCGGCATCGGAGATGCGGACGCTGGGCCTCGCAGCGCGGCGCGACGGGCGCGATCTGGCGCTTGAACATTACGGCAAGGCATTCCTCGGCACGCCGGTGCTGTCGCACATTCCCTTCGCCATCGTCGCGGTGGCCGGCATCTGGCTGCTGCTGCGCCGGCGCCGGCCGGCCGATATCGCGATGGCCGCGATGCTGGGCAGCGCGCTGGCCTTCGCGGCGAGCTTCTTCGTCATCACCATCTCCTGCGACTACCGCTATCTCTACGCGCTCGATCTTTCCGCGCTGGCGGGAGTGCTCTACCTTGCGCTCGAGCCCCGGAGCGTCATCGAAGGAATGCCATGAGCATCGCGCTGGGCCTGATCGAGGGCTATTACGGAACGCCGTGGAGTTGGAGCGCGCGGGAGAAGATCATCGCGGCGCTGAAGCCGCATGGCTACACGTTTTATATCTACGCGCCCAAGGCCGACGCGTTCCTGCGCAAGCGCTGGCGCGAGAGCCATCCGGCGGAAACCGCCGAGGCGTTGCGCGACCTGGCGGAGCGCTGCCATGCGATGGGGGTGCGCTTCGGCGTCGGCCTCAGCCCCTACGAGCTCTATCGCGACTTCCATGCGGAGGCGCAGGCCGATCTGGCACGCAAGCTGGCGGAGTTCGATAGCTGGGGCATCGACGATCTGGCGATCCTGTTCGACGACATGCGCGGCGATCTGCCGAACCTCGCGCGGACCCAGGCCGACATCGTCCATTGGGTGAAAGCACGCAGCAAGGCGACGCGGCTGATCACGTGCCCGAGCTATTACACCGACGATCCGGTGCTGGACCGCTTCTTCGGCAAGCGGCCGGAGAACTATCTCGAAGACCTCGGCCGGATGCTCGACAGCAGCATCGAGATCTTCTGGACCGGCGAGGAGGTCTGCGCGCGCGAATTCTCGCCGGGGCATCTGGCGCGGGTGACGGCGCAGCTCGGGCGCAAGCCGTTCCTCTGGGACAATTACCCGGTCAATGACGGCGTCCGCATGTCGCGCTTCCTGCACCTGCGCGCCTTCACCGGACGACCGGCGAGCATCGCGGGACACCTCGCGGCGCACGCCGTCAATCCGGCGCTGCAGCCGACGCTGTCCTGCATTCCCGCGATCACCTTGGCCGAGAGCTATCGGCTGGGCGAGGCTTACGAATACGGCGCGGCCTTTACGCACGCCGCGACCGCGCTGCTGGGCGCGGAACTGGCGCAGACGATCGCCAAGGACATTCTCTTCCTCAACGATGTCGGGCTGGAGCGGCTGGGGCCCGGCACGGTGGAACGGCTGCGCGCGCGCTATGCGGCGATCGACCATGACGCGGCGCGCGAGATCGTGGCCTTCCTCGGCGGCGCCTACCGCTTCCAGGAGGAGATCGCCTAGACCTTTGTCGTGCGGCCGCGAATCCGCTATCGAGAGGCAAACCAACGGTGGCGGATCATGGCGTACAACTGCGCGAAGTGCCCGGGCTATTGCTGCTCCTATCCCATCATCCCGCTGAACAAGCGCGACGTGACGCGGCTGGCCAAGCATTTCGGGCTGTCTTTCGCGGCGGCGCGCAAGAAGTTCACCAAGGTCGATGGCGACGAGCAATACGCCATGCGGCGCAAGGCCGACGAGCATTTCGGCAAGATCTGCCGCTTCTTCGATCTCGAGAAGCGGCGCTGCACGATCTACACCGTGCGGCCGGAGATCTGCCGCTCCTATCCCGGCGACAACCATTGCGGCTATTACAGCTTCCTGATGCACGAGCGGTCGGCGCAGGAAGACGAGGAGCACGTCGCCTCGACCTGGAACGGGTGAACGACCGGATGATGTGTGTTAGGGTCCGGCGCGCCTGACGCGCGGGGGACCCAGACATGTTTTTCGGCATTCCGATCGGATCCTTCGTTTTCGTTCACACGCTCATCACGCTGGTGGCGATCGTCGCCGGCCTGATCATGCTGGCCGGCATGCTGCGCAACGCCCGACAGGACTCGGTGCATGCGATCTTCCTTTTGTTCTCCGTCCTGACCGCGATCACCGGGTTCGTGATCCAGGTTTCGCCGGTAACGCCGGCGGTGATCGTCGGCGGGGTGCTGAGCATCCTGCTCGCGATCGCGCTGGCGGCGCGCTATGTCGGGGGCATGGCCGGCGCCTGGCGCTGGATCTATGTCGTGACGGCGGTCGCCTCGCTCTATCTCAACTGTTTCGTGCTGGTGGTGCAGAGCTTCCTCAAAGTGCCGGCGCTGCATCGGCTGGTGCCGAGCGTTCCGCCGGCGGGACCGATCTTCGGCGGGACGCAGGCCGTGGTGCTGATCGCGTTCGTCATCGCCGGCGTCTTCGCGGTGCGCCGGTTCCGGCCGCGATAAAAAAGGGCGGAGGCGACGCCTGCGCGCGGGGCCGGTTGAGCCGAAGCGCGCGGAGGGATCGATCCGCCCTGATCGCGCGACAGGCCGGCCGGCGGAAGACCCTTGGGGTCAATCACTCGGCACCTTCGCCGAACCAACGGTCTTCGCGCGGCACCGCCTCGCCCAGGTGTCTGCGACAGCACACCTTCGACCTGTCTGACGACTCGCAGTCTCGTTACAAGGCCATTGTGGTGGCCGCTCTCGGCTTACTCACGAACGAGCGGCGCTGTGCTCCAAGGTTTCAGTGTTGCAGATATGCAGCACAACCTGTGGCTTCAAGGGCGCGGTGGTGCAATTTTATGACAGGATGTCAGTTCGGGAGCGGTGTTTGTCCCCGCCCTCTCCTACGTGGTTATTTGCGGGCGTCGATGATTCTGGGGCTGTGGTGAGCAAAACATTCGCGAGCGCGATTTCCGAATTCGGCGCGCGCGCAAAGGCGAAGCTTTCCAGCCCCGCGATTGATGGCGCGCCCGAGGATCAGCTTCGCAATCCGCTTGAACTGCTCTTCCACGACCTCGCCGAGATCGACGGCCTTCCGCCCAAGGCGATCAACCTGATCGGCGAGACGGCGCTCAAGCATCTCAAGACACGGCCGGACTTCGCCGTCACGCGGCAAAGTGCGCTCATCGGATTCGTCGAGGTGAAGGCGCCGGGCAAGGGGGCCGATCCGCGCAAATTCGAGAAGGGAACGCATGACGGGGATCAGTGGGAGAAGCTGAAATCGCTTCCCAACCTGCTCTACACCGACGGGAACAGCTTCAGCCTTTGGCAGGACGGTAAGCTGGTCGACAAGGTCATCCATCTCGACGGCGACATCAAAACGTCCGGCGCGAAACTGAATGGCCCGGAGACGCTGCGGGCGCTGGTGTCGAACTTCTTCCAATGGAAGCCGATCGCGCCCAATTCGGCAAAGAAGCTCGCGGAAGTCAGCGCGCGGCTGTGCCGCCTGCTGCGCGACGAAGTGGTCGAGCAGATGGAGCAGGGCAATACCGGGCTGACCGGATTGGCCAAGGACTGGCGCCACCTGCTGTTCCCCACCGCCGACGACGCCCAGTTCGCCGACGGTTATGCGCAAGCGGTGACGTTCGGCCTGCTGGTCGCCCGCGCGCGCGACATCAAGCTGGAGAAAGGCATCGAGCCGGCGGCGCAGGAATTGCGCAAGACCAATTCCTTGATCGGCGCGGCCCTGCGCATCCTGACCGATGATGTCGAGAACCAAAAGGCGCTTCAGACCTCGCTAAAGACGCTGACACGCGTGCTCGATGTCGTCGACTGGCACACGATCAGCAAGGACAAGCCGGAGGCTTGGCTTTATTTCTACGAGGACTTCCTGGAGGTCTACGACAACGCGCTGCGCAAGCGCACGGGCTCCTACTACACGCCGCCCGAAGTGGTCGGCGCGATGGTCAATCTCGTCGACGAGGCGCTACGCGGCCCGCTGTTCGAACGGTCCAAGGGCCTTGCGTCCTCGGATGTGTGGGTCGCCGATCCGGCGACGGGCACGGGCACGTTCCTGCTCGGCGTGCTGCGGCGGATCGCGTCCACGGTTGCGGGCGACCAGGGCGAAGGCGCGGTGCGCGGCGCGATCGAGGCGGCGGCGCAGCGCCTGATCGGATTTGAATTGCAGGTCGGGCCGTTCGCGGTGGCGCAGCTGCGCCTGATGGCGGAGATGCAGGCGCTGATGGCGACGCCGAAAAAGCCTCTACCGCCGCTGCCCGAGCTTCGCCTCTACATCACCGACACGCTGGGCAATCCGTTCATCGAGGAGGAGACGCTCGGCCAGGTCTACGAGCCGGTCGCCAAATCGCGGCGGGACGCCAATAAGGTCAAACGCGAACAGCGCATCACGGTGGTGATCGGCAATCCGCCGTACAAGAACCAAGCCGGGGGACAGGGTGGCTGGATTGAGGACGGGAGCGCGGGCCGGCCGGCGCCGATGGATCGCTGGCAGCCGCCTCGCGAATGGGGTATCGGCGCGCACGCTCATCATCTTAAGAATCTCTATGTGTACTTCTGGCGCTGGGCAACGCTGAAGGTCTTCGGATCGGGCTGGAAGGAAGCAACAGGCGAACCGGAGAGCGACCGCTTCGGCGTGATCTGCTTCATCACGGTCGCCGGATTCCTGAACGGACCGGGCTTCCAGAAGATGCGCGAGGACTTACGTCGCGACGCCAGCGATATCTGGGTGATCGATTGCTCTCCAGAAGGCCATCAGCCCGATGTGCCAACGCGTATTTTTCAGGGTGTGCAACAAACCGTGTGCATCGTTCTTGCCGCGCGCCCGCCCAACAAGGACAGGGATGTTGCCGGGAAAGTTCATTTCCTGGCTCTGCCGAAAGGAAAAAGAAATAAGAAATTCGAAACTTTGGGCAAGCTCTCGCTTCACGATGCCGCTTGGCGAGAGGGTGCGAGTGATTGGCGCGATCCATTTCTGGCCGAACAGGGCGATGTGTGGGCCAGCTTTCCGCGACTCGCAAAATTGTTCGTGTGGTCGGGGCCAGGCGTCAAAACCCATCGTACGTGGGTGATCGCTCCAGACGCTTCAACGTTGACGCGTCGTTGGGAAGCGCTACGACAGGAGAGTGATCCCGATACGAAGGAATTACTCTTTCATCCTGATCCGGGCAAGGGGAAAGCTCGCGCGCGTTATGCAAACAAGATCGTCAGAGAAGATTTGGGACCATACCAGACGCGCTTGGAGAGTATCGAACACGACAAAGGCGATCTCGTTGCGCCGATACGCTATGGATTTCGCTCCTTCGATCGTCAATGGATTCCACCTGACAATCGCTTGTTGAGCAGGCCGCGGCCCGATCTCTGGTCGAACTACTCTAGTCGACAGATTTTCATGACTGCACTGGAATCATCGTCGCCGACGTCTGGTCCTGCGATATCGCTGACGGATCTAATTCCGGACAATGATCACTATAGAGGCTCGTTTGGCGGGCGTGTTTACCCATTGTGGAAAAACGCAGTCACGTCGCAATCCAATGTTCGGCCCGAACTTCTGACTCTACTGGCCAAGACCCATGGTACAGAGGCCACATCGGAAGACGTCTTCGCCTATATCGCGGCGGTGATGGCCCACCCCGCGTTCATGAAGCGCTTCACAGACGATCTTGCGCAGCCGGGCCTTCGCATTCCCATCACCGCCGATGGCGCACTGTTCGCGCGAGTGGTTGAACTCGGTCGCGAGGTCGTTTGGCTTCACACCTATGGCCAGCGCTTCGTCGACCCGAAAGCCGGTCGGCCGAAATCTGCGCCCAGGCTACCGAAGGGAGAAGCACCGACCATCTCCAGTACGGGCGCCATTCCGGGCGCCCCCGAACCACTGCCCGACTCCCTGTCATACGACCCCTCCAAGCAGCGGCTGGTCGTCGGCAAAGGGCATATCGATCATGTCACACAAGCGATGTGGGGATATGAAGTCTCGGGCAAGCAGGTCGTGTGGCAGTGGTTCAGCTATCGCAAATCTGACCGCAGCAAGCCCCAAATGGGCGAAAAAAAGCGGCCGCCCTCGCCGCTCGACAAGATCCAGCCCGAACACTGGCTGCCCGAATATACTGACGACCTGCTAGACCTACTCAACGTCCTCGGACGCCTCGTCAAATTGGAACCCGCGCAGGCGCAACTGCTCGCTGACATTTGCAACGGCCCCATGATCGACGCCGAGGAAATTCGCGCCGCGCTGGGTGGCGACGATTCGGTGGATCAGGAAGTGGACGAAGACGCCTAGCCGCTCATGGGGATAAGGACTCTAACAGAGTCGCGTCGGGGCGCAGGGTGGAGCAAACTAGGGTGATTCGGTGATTGCCATGGCCCTCAACAGACAGCTCGACCTTTTCCTCAAAGACATCCAGCCCGATCTGCTGGAGAACGAGCCTGTGCAAACCTATCGGCCCAAGGTCGATGACGTGCGGCAGGAACTTTTCACCGTTTTAGCCACGGCGCGGGCGGCGAAGCGGATGCCGTGGACGCCGGCGAAGGCGAAATATCACCAGACCGTCTTTCCGCAGATGTGCAACTGGCTGCCCGAAGCGGAAGCGGCGCAGTTGCGGCTCGAATTCGAAACGGAGATGGCGCGGCTGGCGGCGGAGTAGGCGCCCGGTATCGCGCCGTGCTGGGCGGCAGCCCCCCTCCACCGCTTCGCTCGGCACCCTGCCGGGTTCGCTGTCGCTCACCCGGCCTTTGTACGCTGCCGCTACAAAGCCCCCGCAACAGCGGGGGAGGAAACCGTTTGCGCAGGTTCGCACAGGCCCTCACCCGAAATTTGCTGCGCAAATTTCGACCTCCTGCTCCGCTGCGCTCCGCGTCCGTACGCTGACGCTACGGACCCCGCTCAGCGGGAGAGGTAACGATTACGCCGCGTCGACCAGGACCAGCTCGCTGTCTTCCAGCGCCGTCACGGTCAGGACCTCGACGTCCTTGATCGCGGCGCCGTCGCGGGCGTCGAGATGCACGCCGTTGACCTCCACCGCGCCGGTCGCCGGGACCAGATAGCCGTGGCGCGCCGCGCCCAGCTTGTATTCCACCGTGTCGCCCGCCTTCAGCGTCGCGCCCAGAACCCGCGCATCGGCGCGGATCGGCAGCGCGTCATTGTCGTTGTCGAAGCCGCTCGCCAGCGTCACGAAACGGCCGGCGCGGTCGTCCTTGGGGAAGGGCTTGGCGCCCCAGGCCGGCTGGCCGCCGGCGCTGCGCGGCTGGATCCAGATCTGGAACAGCGTCGTGGTGCCGGGCTCCAGATTGTATTCCGCGTGGCGGATGCCCGAGCCCGCGCTCATCACCTGTACGTCGCCGGCCTCGGTGCGGCCCTCATTGCCCAGGCTGTCCTTGTGCGTCACCGCGCCTTTGCGGACATAGGTCACGATCTCCATATTGGCGTGCGGATGCGGCGGGAAACCGGAATTGGGCGCGATCTCGTCGTCGTTCCACACCCTTATGCTGCCCCAGCCCATGTTGCGGGGGTCGTAAAACTCGCCGAACGAGAAATGATGCTTGGCCTTGAGCCAGCCGTGATTGGCGCCGCCCAGGCCCTTGAAGGGACGTTTGTCGATCATGTCGGTTCTCCTGCTGTTCACCGAGCAGCGCGTTTTCAACCCCCAACTCCGTCATCGCCCGGCTTGTCCGGGCAATCCAATCTTCCGCTGCGGAAAAATGGGTTGCCCGGACAAGCCGGGCAATGACGATCTTTGGGGTCGAGAAGAAAACATCTGCTCCCTACAATGTAGATATCGCGGCGCCCCTGTATTAAAAATAGAAACTTTCGAAACCAATGGTTTCTGGAAACGCCATGACGAAAATGCCCGATTTCGAAGGCCTCGCGGTGTTCGCCACCGTGGTGGAGGCGCGCTCTTTCGCGGGGGCGGCGCGGGCGCTCAGCCTGTCCAAGGCGACGGTGTCCAAGGCGGTCAGCCGGCTGGAGGCCAAGCTGGGCACGCGCCTGTTCAACCGCACCTCGCGGCGCCTGGCGCTGACCGATGCGGGGCGGCGGCTGTCGGAGCGGGCGGCGCATATCCTGCGCGAGGCCGAGGCGGCGGAGAGCGACACGCTCTCCCAATCGGTCAACCCGCGCGGGCTGGTCAGGCTGGCGGTGCCGATGTCGTTCGGGGTGCAGACCATCGCGCCGATGATCCCGGACTTCCTCAAGGCCTATCCCGAGGTGCAGATCGATCTGCATCTGAGCGACGCGATGGTCGACGTGATCGGCGAGGGCTTCGACGCGGTGCTGCGCATCGCCACCCTGCCCGATTCCTCGCTGGTGGCGCGACGGCTGTGCACCGTCGAGCGCTTCCTGGTCGCCGCGCCGTCTTACCTGAAGGCCAAGGGCAAGCCGAAGCATCCGATGGCGCTCGCCGAGCATGCCTGCCTCGGCTACGCCTATATCCTCGGGCCGGATAGCTGGCGTTTCACGCACAAGACCGGCGAGAGCGCCGTGGTGCATCCGGCCGGCGGGCCGCTGCGGGTCAACAATGGCGATGCGATGCTGCCGGCGCTGATCGCGGGGCTGGGGCTGGGCGTGCTGCCCGATTTCATCCTGCGCGCGGCGCTGGCCGACGGATCGGTGGAGCGGGTGCTGCCCGACTGGTCGCTGCCGGCGAGCGCGCTGCACTGGGTGACGCCGCCGGGCGGGCCGAAGCCGGCGCGGGTCGAGGTGCTGGGGGATTTCCTGGCGGAGCGGCTGGCCGGTTCACACCGAGCCGGCAAGCGAAACCGGGATCAGCGCAAATAGCAGCGCGATCAGCGGCGCGGCATAGCGGTATTGCCGGTGATGCAGGAGCGTGGTCGCCGACAGGAAGATCACGAAGGCGGCGAGGCCAAGGCCCACCAGCCGCGTCTCATGCAGCGACAACAGCGCCGCGGCGAGGGCAAGCAGCGCGCCGGTCACCTCGCGAAAGCCGCGCGGATAGCGCCAGCGGGCATAGGCCTCGCGCAGCAGACGCGGCCCGAACAGGTGCACGGCCGCCACGACGGCGAAGATCGCCGCGAGCCCCTGTGCAAAATGTTCGATCCACCAGTTCACGTTGTTGTGCTCCACACTGTCAGAAGCAAATCGTGTTCGCCGGGAACATCTTCAAGAGGGACCACGGCGGGACTGTGTTGCAGGTGAAGCAAAGCCCTACGACTTTGTGGCAATTGTGGACGGAGGAAGGCGGGCGCCTTTTTCATGCCTTGCTCGAAATCCTCGACCCGTCATTGCCCGGCTCGTCCGGGCAATCCAATTTGGCAACGCGGAAAAAATGGATCGCCCACATGAAGCGGGCGATGACGGCCAGCTTGTAAAAAAAGTTGGGCCGGAGGCGCGGGGAGGGGGAAACCGCGGCGCTCCGGCCCAACATGGGACGGCTGCCTTGAAGGGGGAATGCCGTCCGTGTCGTACAACAGAAATAAGACTCGGCGCCCCGCTCGGAAGGGACCGGCGGGAAACGCTGGGTTTCAGAAAATGATCCAAGAACCCTAGAGTGACGGCCGCCTAACCTGAACCGCGCATGACCGAAATCCAGACAACCAGGCTGCAACGCGCCGTCGACCGCGCCCGCGACCATGTGCGCGGCGGCGCCGGGCGGCGCGATGCCGTCGAGGTCGTCGTCTATGGCGATTATCTGTGCCCCTATTGCCGGCGGCTCGGCCATATCATCACAAGGCTGCGCGGCGCGCTGGGCGAGAAGCTGGCCTATGTCTTTCGCCACTTTCCCAATGAGAGGGCCCATCCCGGCGCGCATTTCGTCGCCCGCGTCGCCGAGGCCGCCGCGCGCCAGGGCAAGTTCTGGCCGATGCATGACGCGCTCTACGACACCGATCCGCTGACGCCGGAGCTGGCCGGCAAGCTGGCGCGCGACATCGGCCTGGACATGGACCGGTTCGAGCGCGACCTGGAAGACGAAGCGCTGGCGGCGCGGGTCGAGGAAGACCTGGAAGAGGGACGGCGCAACGGCGTGACCGGGACGCCGACCTTCTTCATCGACGGGCAGCGCTATGACGGCGCCTGGGATTTCCATTCCATGCTGGAGGAGCTGCAGCGCCCGCTCGCGGCCCAGCTCACGCGCTCGGCCAAGGCGTTCGCCAACCTGCCGGCCTCGGCCGGACTGATCCTGCTGCTGGCCGCCGCGGCGGCGATCGTCTGCGCCAACTCCGCCTTGAGCCCGCTCTATCACGCCTTCATCGGCATGCCGTTCGGCGTCGGGGTGAGCGGCGGCGCGCTTTCCATGCCGGTCGGCGAATGGTTCTCCGAAGGGCTGCTGGCGGTCTTCTTCCTCCTGGTCGGATTGGAGATCCGACGCGAGCTGACGGAGGGCTCGCTGACCGATCTGCGCGCGGCGGCGCTGCCGGTGCTGTGCGCGGTCGGCGGCGTGCTGGCGCCGGCGGCGATCTATCTGCTGCTCAACCAGGGGCCGGCGGCGCGCGGCTGGTCGGTGCCGACGGCGACCGACATCGCGTTTTCGCTGGGCGTGCTGGCGCTTCTGGGCGCGCGCGTGCCGACCGGTCTGCGCGTGTTCGTGGCGGCGCTGGCGGTGGTGGACGACATCCTGTCGGTGCTGACGCTGGCGATCTTTTATCCGCGCGCCTTCGAGCTCGGCTGGGTGGCGGCGGCGGTGTGCGGGATCGTGGCGCTGGCGGCGCTGAACCGCTTCCGCGTCTATGCGCTGTGGCCCTATCTCGTGGCGACGGCGTTCCTGTGGGTGGCGCTGCACGGCGCGGGCGTGCATGGCGCGCTGGCCGGAATCTTCCTGGCGGGCTTCCTGCCGACGAGGCCGGCGCCGGCGGCGGGGCCGCTTTTGGCCCAGGCCGCGACCGCGCTGGCGGCGCTCGAACAGGCCGAGCGCGAAACCGAGAACAAGAGCGCGCTGGCGCAGGAGCCGATCTGGGATTGGGCGAGCCGCAACCTCTCCGCCGCGAGCGACCGGCTGCAATCGCCGGCCGAGCGGGTGGAGCGCGCGGTGGCGCCGTGGAGCGCCTATCTCGTCCTGCCGCTGTTCGCGTTCTCGGCGACGGGGGTGAGCCTTTCGGTCGACCTGTCGGCGCCCGATGCCAGCCATGTGCTGGCCGGCGTCGTGCTGGGCCTGGTGCTGGGCAAGCCGCTCGGCGTCTGCATCGCGGCCTTCGTCGCGGTGCTGGCCGGGCTGGCGCGCATGCCGGAGGATGTCAGCCTGCGCGGCTTTATCGGCGCGGCCTGCCTGTGCGGCATCGGCGATACGGTGGCGCTGTTGATGGCGGACCAGGCGTTTCCGGCCGGGGCGGACTCGCAGGTCGCCAAGATCGGTGTTCTGATCGGATCGGTGCTGGCGGCGGCGCTGGGCGCGGCGGTGATCGCCGTCAAGCCGCTGCCGCGACAGACGCAATTGGCGTGAGGGGAAAAGGCATGCGCGAATTCGACATCATCCTGTTCGGGGCGACCGGCTATACCGGCCGGCTGGTGGCGGAGCATCTGCTGACACATTCCGATGTGACCTGGGCGATGGCGGGACGCTCCAGGGACAAGCTCGCGGCGGTGCGCGACGAGATCGGCGCGCCGCGGACGCTGCCGCTGATCCTCGCCGACGCCGACGATCCGGCCTCGCTGGAAGCGATGTGCCGCCGCGCCAAGGTGATCGTTTCGACGGCGGGCCCCTATCAGCTCTACGGCTCGAACCTGGTGGCGGCCTGCGCCAGGACGGGCACCGACTATGTCGACCTGACCGGCGAGTCGCATTGGATCGCGCAGATGATCGCGGCGCACGAGGCCGAGGCGAAGGCGAGCGGCGCACGGCTGGTGTTCTCCTGCGGCTTCGATTCGATACCGTTCGACCTCGGCGTCTATTTCGTCCAGGAGGCGGCGAAGAAAGCGTTCGGCACGTACGCGTCCCGGGTACGCGGGCGCATCCGCGGCATGGTCGGCGGGCTGTCCGGCGGCACGCTGGCGAGCGGACAGGCGTCAATGGCCGCGGCGGCGAAGGATCCGGCGATCGCCCGCACGCTGGGCAATCCCTTCGCGCTGACGCCGGGCTTTCAGGGACCCGAACAGCCGGACGGCAACACGCCCTATGAGGACGAAGCGGTGGGCGCCTGGGTCGGGCCGTTCATGATGGCGGGGATCAACACCAAGGCGGTGCATCGCTCCAATTTCCTGCTCGGCCATCCCTGGGGCACCGACTTCCGCTATTGCGAGATGCAGATGCTGGACGGGCCCCCCAAGGCGGCGGCGGGCGGGCTCGGCGGATTCAATTTCGGCGCCGGCGGCATCCCCAAGCCGGGCGAGGGACCGAGCCGGCAGGAGCGCGACAATGGCTGGTACGACATCCTGTTCGTGGCCGAGACGGCGGACGGGCGCAGCCTGCGCGCCGCCGTGAAGGGCGACCGCGATCCGGGCTATGGCTCGACCTCGAAGATTTTGGCCGAGGCGGCGATCGCGCTCGCCGGCGTGCCGCATACGACGACGCCGGGCGGCTGCTGGAGCCCGGCGGCGGCGATGGCGGAGGCGCTTCTCGAACGACTGCCGAAGAAGGCGGGGTTGAGCTTCGCGGTGGAGGGATGAGACGCCCACTTCACCTTCCGGACGGCGAACAACGAATATAGGACAGTTCAAATAGAGATAACCCATTCATCATTCCATATGGCATCTGGACAACCATTGCGACAATGTCCATTGTGTCGATTATTAAGCGTGGGGATTGGCGGCAAGGCGAAGTGGCTCGCGCCGCCGACATGGGGCGATTTTCAATAGACGATATTCCAGGAATTTCGAAGATCGTTCCGTCGGCGTCTCGGTCGAGCGAACAATGCCGAAATCCCCACCGACAAAAGGAGGGGTTCGATGCGCGGTATAGCAGTCCTGATTTCCGCATGTCTGTTGAGTGCCTGCAGTACCTCGATCTCTTATGCGCCGTGGTCCGACGGAAAACAGATCGAGTCGACCGCGCTGCACTTCAGCCTGCCGTCGTCGAAGATCACGCTGTCGGCGCCGGTGCCCACCGGCCCGGACGGCAAGCCCGCGAGCAAGCCGACGTCCAATTGCCCGGCGGACGTGACCGACGACACCTGGTACGCGTGTTTCAATCAGGTCAACGCGGCATCGGTGATGTCGCCGCCGGACGCGGCCTATGGCAGCTATGTCGCGACGCCCGACGACGGCAAGAATTGGGACCTGACAACGACGGCGATTTCCGGAACGGCGGTCACCGGCCAGGATACGCTCTATTCCATCGTCACCGTTAAATATACGAGCAATGCCGCCGCGGTGATCACGGCGGCCGGGTCGGGCGCGGTGACCGGGTTCGGCATCGCCGGCCCCTATGGCGCGGCCGGCGGGCTTGTCCTGGGAATTGTCCAGGCCACGGTTGCGAACAATCCCGGATCGTTCAATCCCGACGCCGTGCCGCCGCCGGCGCCGACGGTGAGCGACTACATCTGCGACAAGGACAAGAGCAATATCGACTATTCGAAGATGGCCGGCGTGAAGCCCTCCGCCGTCTTTCCGATCAACGTCGTCGCGGAGGGGCGTGCCGAAAAGGCCGGGGCTCCCGTCTTCGCGCCGTCATCGCAACTCGACCATGTGGACCTGCCGGCAAAGCCCGACAGCGCGGGCAATTATCCGGAGGGCGACAACTCGCGCATGTGCTGGCACGCATTGCCGAACGCCAGCCAGCTCGGCATCGTTTCGCCGGTCGCGATCGGAAGCGCAAGGACGAACAAGGGGCCGCGCGTCGCGGTATCCGGCGATGGCTGGCTGTATCGCATCGTCGAGAAAAAGAGCGTTGATGCCGAGGCGACCGAAGCGGGCGCGAAAGAGACGGCCGGCTATTTTGCCGATCCGACAGCGGCGCATTCCGATTTCCCCTACCCCCTGTGCCGCAAAGTCGTCGTGCAGGTGACATGGTGGAAGGCATTCTCCAACGCGCTGGCGGCGGCGAATGCATCCGCCCATGCGGCCAACGCGGCCAATCCGCTGCCCCCGGTGCCGGCAGTGACCTTCGAGACGACGGTCGCCGATCCGCGATATGTGCAGAAGGCGCTTTTGAAAAAGGGCGGCGTGATCAACTTCCGGCCCGATTGCGGCGCGAACGTGACGACCACTGTCGATACCTCGAACGCGGCGATCCTCAACGCGGCGGTCACCGCAACCGAGAACCTCTACAAGGCCGAGCAGACCTGGGCCGCGGGCCAAAAGAAAAAGTAGAACGCGACACGGTGGCGGGGACCCGCGCATGGCAGAGAATACCGACGGCGACGATCGCCCAAGCAGGATCGACAAGCTTTTTTCCGACGGCGAGATGGACAAGTCGAACCGATCGCGCCGTCGCGCCCGGATGCTGCTCGAGGATTTCAAATCGGAACTTGCCGTCGCCGATCCGAACGACGCGACCCTCGATCGCGTCATGGAGGATTTTCTCGCGGAATGCGTCCTCGGCGCGGCCTGGTATCAGGCGAAGTACAAGAACGCGCGGCGTTGGGTGTATTTCTACATCGGCGTCAACATCCTCGCGATCGTCTTTCTGCCGATAAGCCTGATATTGCTCTCAAAGGGTTGGCTCTGGCTTGAACTGAAGGGCACGACCGGGCAGGTGACGAGCCAGATTGCGGGCCTGCTGACTGGCATACTCGGCGTCCAGAAGACTCTATCCACCTGGTATGCGTCGCAGCAGCGATACGCCATGTGGTTCAAGTCGGCGTCGGATCTCAAATCGATCTATTACGGCGTGACGCGGAAGTGGGCCGCCTGCGTCGAGCGCAACCGCGCCGGTTTCGTCGCCGAGCTGCGCGACGCCACGATCGCCGCGCGCAAGATCATCGACGCCGAGGAACTCGACTATTATCAGAAGCTGGTCCTGCCGAGCTTCGATATCCTCGACCTCCTGACCGCCGGCCGCGTGGCCACGTCCAGCCTTGTGACGAGCCTGCTCCCGAGCACGCCGGCCACGCCGATCGCGGTGATCGGCAGAACCGCCATTCCAGCGGCGGGATCGCCGCTGGCGGAGACGACGGACGGCGAAGATCCGAACGGCCTCGTGATCGCACCCGGAGGGCCCAGGCCGCGCTCCGACGTGCAGCTCTATGTGCCGCAGGCCGCCAAGACATGGGCCGGCATCGGCGATCCGGAAGCCTCGCATATCGGGCAGTCGAACTGGATCGCCTATGCGAGCTGGACGAACGACGGCAAGCCGATCCAAAAATTCGTCTCAAGCTGGATCGTGCCGCAGCCGCCCGCCCTGGCGGACTCGCAGGTGATCTACCTGTTCAGCGGAATGCAGACGGCGGATCGCAACACGATCCTGCAACCGGTCCTGCAATGGGGCAGCCACGGCGACGGACTGCCCGGCGACATCGCGACGGGGCCGTTCTGGACCGTCGCGAGCTGGCGTGTCGGGCTGGACGGCGCATGGCACAGCAAGCATGTCCGGGTGTACCCGGGCGACCGCGTGACGGGCGTCATCACGCTCGACCAAATGGCCGGGGGCGGTTTTCACTATACCTGTGAATTCGAAGGCTTGACCGACACATTCCTGCCGACGGTCGCCCCGATCGCGGAACTGAACCAATGCGTTCAGACGCTGGAGGCCTATGTGAAGGAAACCCTGCGGACGCCATACGATCTCGACCCCGGCCTGTATCCCGCGACGCCCGATGTGGTGTTCGAAGACATTTCCGTCGAGGTCGATGGCAAGACCGTAAGACCGCCCTGGGCACCCAAGACGGTGCCACCGACGTCCGCGGTGGCCGACAGGTGCAAATTGCTCGGTACTGGCGCGCAGACCGCGGTGCAGATCGTCTTCCGCTGACAGCGTGGCGACCGCCTTGCCCGCCCGCAAAAGAATGGCGCACCCGAAGAGATTCGAACTCCTGACCCTCAGATTCGTAGTCTGATGCTCTATCCAGCTGAGCTACGGGTGCGTTCAAGGGCGGTGAACCTATTGAGGGGCGCGGCCAAAGGCAAGCGCAACCGAAACCCCCGCCCCACACCCCGCCCGGCCCCCGCGAAACCATCCAAGTCCTTCCCGCTTCGGGAAAAATCTCCCCAGGAAGCGTCATCGCGTACCCTTGTTTGCACGCGCCCCGCTGGTTAAGACTGGCCCGCGAGGGACTCGCGTAACCATGACGCGGGCCCACTGGTGGATCGACCGGCGGCCGTGATGCGGCGGGCGGGGGCGGAGAGCGGCGCATGAAGGGGAATCCGGCGGCAGGGCGGAAGTCTCGCCTGGTCAGTGTCTTGGCGCTCGCGGCCGGCCTCGGCCTGGCGGGGTGTTCGGACCTCGACAATTCGCTGTTCGGCGGCCAGCCCGACGATTCCGGCTCGGTGCCGGGCGGTAACGCCTCCGCGTTTCCCGACCAGGGCTCCGCAGCGGCGGCCACGCCGGGCGCCCCGGGCGCGCTGCCCGGTTCGCTGCCGGGCGGCTCCTCCGGTCCGGCGGCCTCGGGCGGCTCGGCCCCCGTCGTCGCCATCACGCCGGTGTCGATCGAGCCGGGCAGCAATACCGGCACCGCCGTCAGCGCCACCATCGCCACGCTGCGCAGCCAGGTGCAGACGCTGGAAGACCATCTGTCGGCCGACGCCTCGCATCTCAGCGATCTGCGCAACCAGGGCGCGGACGCGGCCGGGACCTATCACGAGTCCCGGGCGCGCATCACCACGCGCCTGCAGATCGGCACGACGCGCGGCAATCCCGAACTCGTCACCGAGTGGAACAACGCGCAATCCGCGCTCGACAGCCTGGCCGGCAACATCAATGCGCTGAATTCGCTGGCCGGCTCGCTCGCCACGGATTCCTCGTCGGCGCATTTCGCGCTCGACCAGATCCAGGCGACCTACAACGTGTCCGGCGCGGTCGACGAGGACCATCGCCAGCTTGCCGTGCTCGAGGACGAAACCAACCAGACCATCGTCTTGATCGACCGGCTGCTGAAGGCGGCGGCGGAAGACACCCAGCGCCAGACGGCTTATGTCGCCAACGAGCGCGCCAACCTCACCACGCTGGCCTCGGCGATCAAGAACGGCGAGCTCTATGGCGCCGATCTGGGCAGCGCGCCGATCGCCACTTCGGCCGGCGGGCCGCTGTCGGCCTCCACCCTGGCCTATGCCGGCACGCCGCTGGTGGTGATCCGGTTCGACCGGCCGGGCGTCGACTATCAGCAGATTCTCTACGCGGCGCTCAGCCAGGCGTTGCAGTCCAAGCCGAATGCCGGCTTCTCGGTCGTCGCGGTGGCGCCGACGCGCGGCACGGCGGCGGCGGTGCAGCTGGCCCAGACCTCGGCCAAGAACCACGCGCAGGAAGTGCTGCGCTCGATGACCGACATGGGCGTGCCAGCCTCGCGGCTGGCGGTGGCGAGCGCGACCGATCCCGGCGCGACGGCGAGCGAGGTGCGGGTGTTCGTGCGGTAATTCCCGCCGATCGAATACGAAAGAGCCCCGCCCGGTGCGGGGCTTTTTTGTTTTCACGCGGAGCCGCGGAGAACGCGGAGTTGCTCTTATCCTCCGCGTTCTCCGCGGCTCCGCGTGAATCCTGTTTGCCCTACGCGCTCAAATTTCGAGATCGGGTGTATGGGTGGCCGGGACAAGCCCGGCCATGACGGTGCGGGGATCAGCTCACCCCGTTCGCCTTGAACCAGGCCAGCATGCGGGACCAGCCCTCTTTCGCGTCCTTCTCATTATAGCTCGGGCGGTAGTCGGCGTTGAAGCCGTGCTGCGCATCGGCGAAGACGTCGATGCGCGAGGTCGTGTTGCCGGAGGCCGCCAGCGCCTTCCTCATGTCCTCGATGTTCTGCGCGGTGATGTGCTCGTCGAGCCCGGCGTAAAGGCCGAGCACCGGCGCCTTCACCTCGGCCGCCAGTTCGATCGCGGTGCGCGGGCGAAGTTCGCTGTCGGTGCCGGCGAGCGGGCCGTACCACGCCGCGCCGGCCTTCACCGCGTGATTGTGCGCCGCATAGAGCCACACGATGCGCCCGCCCCAGCAAAAGCCGGTGACGGCGAGCCTGGCGGTATCGGCGCCCTCGCCCTTGGCGAAGGCGACGGCGGAGTCGAGGTCGCTCATGACTTCCGCGTCCGGCACCTTGGCGACGATGTCGCTGATCAAATCGCCGACATGGGCCAGATCGTACTTCCCCGGGTCGCCCTGGCGGGCATAGAGCGACGGCGCGATGGCATAATAGCCGGTATGGGCGAGGCGGCGGCAGAGGTCCTTGATGTGCTCGTGCACGCCGAACACCTCCTGCACCACCAGTACGACGGCGGTGTCCTTCTTGCCGGCGGGCCGCGCGCGAAAAGCGGGGATGGCGCCGTCGGCGACGGGGATCGAGACCTCGCCGGCATCGAGGCCGCTGGTGTCGGTGACGATGGCGTCGGCGCGGACCGGTCCGGCCGCCAGCGTGAAGCCGGCCACCAGCGTGCCGACAAAGGCGCGGCGCGGAATGGCGAAGCCCTGTTCTCTATCCATGTGATCCTCCCGGGAAGCTGTCGCGGTAACTCTTCATCGCGCCCCATGTCCGCGCTTCGTGGACGCCGCGCGCGATGGCGCGGGCCAGCGTGTCGGCGGCGATGCTGCCCAGCCGCAGGAGCGCGCGGGCGCGCGGTTCGGCGACGGGGCGCGTCGCGGTCGTGAGCGCGAAGACCAGGTCGCCGTCGAACGGGGTGTGGGCGGGACGCAGCGCGCGGGCGAGGCCGTCCGACGCCATCACCGCGATGCGCTTGAGCTCGATGCGCGAGATGTCGGCGTCGAGCGCGACGATGGCGATGGTCGTGTTGGTGCCGGGGCGGGCGGGGCCCTTCATGTCGGCCGGCAGGTCGAGATCGTTCGGCGCCTCGCCGCGCGGACGGCGGCCGCCGAACTCGCCCGCCTGCTCGAACGGCCAGGCCCAGAACACGTCGGTGCCGGGGATGAGCGGCGAGCCCAGCGAATTGACCGCCGCCAGCGCGCCGACCGTGTAGCCGTCATCGGTCACGGCGGAGGCGCTGCCGAGGCCGCCCTTGTAGGCGCCGGCGCGCGCGCCGAGGCCCGCGCCAACATTACCGAGCGGAAAGGCTTCGCCGGCCGCCGCCAGCGCGGCGCGGCCCAGCGCGGCATAGGGCGAGGCCTCGCCCCAGTCCTTATTCCCGCCATTGGTGAGGTCGAACAGGATCGCGGCGGGCACGATGGGCGCCGGCGGCGCGCCGGGCGCCAGGCGAAAGCCCCGTCCGGCGGCGAACAGAGCGGCGGTGACGCCGGACGCCGCGTCCAGCCCGTGCACCGAGCCGCCCGACAGCACGATGGCATCGGCGCGGCCGGCGAGGCTGGCGGGATCGAGCGCGTCGCTCTCGCGCGTGCCGGGCGCGCCGCCGCGCACATCGACGACGGCGGCGAAGGGGGCATCGGCGGTGAGCACGGTGGTGCCGGTGACGACGGCGAGGTCCTGCGCATGCCCAACGCGCAACCCGGCCACGTCGGTGATGAGATTTCGCGCGCCGGGCCGTACCATGTATGCAAGGCTATCGCCTTGGCGGCGGTGCGGAAAGAGCGAGGATTCGATGCGTGCGATGCGCGGCGTGCATTACGCCATAATCTGTCTGTGGCTCGTCGCGAGCGGCGGACAAGCCGCGGAGCCCATCGCCAAGCATCACATGATCGCGGCGGCGAACCCGCTGGCGGCCGAGGCCGGGCGGCAGATGCTGCGCCAGGGCGGCTCGGCGGTGGATGCGGCGATCGCGGCGCAGATGGTGCTGACGCTGGTCGAGCCGGAATCGTCCGGCATCGGCGGCGGCGCCTTCCTGATGCTCTACGATCCCAGGACCAAACAGACGCTGAGCTTCGACGGGCGCGAGGCGGCGCCGGCCAGCGCCACGCCGGGCATGTTCCTGGACGCGACCGGCAAGCCCAGGCCGCATATGGATGCGATCCCCGGTGGGCTTTCGACCGGCGTGCCGGGCGTGATCGCGCTGTTCGACCTGGTGCACAAGCGCTACGGCAGGCTCGCCTGGCCGAAGCTGTTCGATCCGGCGATCGCGCTGGCCGAGAAAGGCTTTCCGGTGAGCCGCAAGCTGGCCGCCGAGCTGCGGCAATATTCGCAGATGGCGAGCATGCCGGGCATCCGGCGCTATTTCTATCACGCGGACGGAACGGCCGTGGCGCAGGGCGAGATCCTGAAGAACCCGGCCTTGGCGAGGACGCTGCGCGCTATCGCGAAGGGCGGCGCCAAGGCGTTCTATACCGGCAAAATCGCGCAGGCCATCGTCGAGGCCGTGCAGCACGCGCCGGTCAATCCGGGCGGCATGACGCTGAAGGACCTCGCTTCCTATCGCGCGCTGGAGCGGCCGGCGGTGTGCGGTCTCTATCGCGCCTACAAGCTCTGCTCGATGGGGCCGCCGAGTTCGGGCGGCGTCGCGGTGCTGCAAATCCTGGGCATGCTGGAGCGGTTTCCGCAGAGCGAATTGGCGCCGGATTCGCTGAGCGAGGTGCATCTCTTCACCCAGGCGAGCCGGCTCGCCTTCGCCGACCGCGCGACCTATCTCGGCGATCCCGACGTGATCAACGTGCCGCTGCGCGGGCTGGTCGACCGCGCCTATCTGGCGCAGCGCTCGGCGCTGATCGATCCGGCCAAGGACATGGGACAGGCCAGCGCCGGCACGCCGCCCGACAAGCGCGCCGATTATGCGCCGCAGCGCAGCGTGCAGCTTCCCGGCACCTCGCATCTGTCGGTGGTCGACGACCGCGGCCAGGTGGTGGCGATGACCACGACCATCGAATTCGCCTTCGGCTCGGAGACGATGGCGAACGGCTTCGTGCTGAACAACGAATTGACCGATTTCTCCTTCGATCCGGTGCTGAACGGCAAGCCGGTGGCCAACGCGCCGGGGCCGGGCAAGCGGCCGATGAGCGCGATGTCGCCGACCATCGTGTTCGACGCGAAAGGCGATTTCGCCATCGCGGCGGGATCGCCGGGCGGGCCGGCGATCATCGACTATGTCGCGCAATCGCTGATCGCGATGATCGACGGGCATATGACCCCGCAG